>JBILWG010000104.1:0-6626 GCA_044369995.1 Gaiellales bacterium
CGCGGTCACCCGCAACGATTCGCGTCCCACGCAATCCGCGTTCTGGCAGCCGGCGGTCGCCTTCCTCGATCAGCACCAGTCGCCCGACTACCGCGTCGAGGTCGTGCAGACGGCGGGGCGCTGGGAGGCGTTCTGGATCCCGCAGGCCGGCTACGCCCTCGTGCGCGGCTGGTATCGCCAGGTCGATCTCGCCGACAATCCCGTCCTGTACCAGAAGACGATCGCGCCGTACGAGTATCAGCGCTGGCTGCGCTCGCGTGCCGTGCGCTACGTGCTCCTGCCGAACACGAAACTCGATACGGAGGGAGCGGAGGCCGAGGCGGCGCTTCTGCGCTCGGGGCGCTCGGGGCTGGACATCGCCGCCGTGCGCGGGGCGTGGACGGTCTACGAGCTGCCCGACCCGACGCCGCTGCTGACGGGTCCCGGCGAGGCGCGCATTCTCGAGCAGGGGCATGACGAGTTGCGAGGCAAGGTGGACGCGCCGGGTCTGTACACGCTGCGCGTGCGCTGGATGCCGTACTGGGCGACGTCGGGCGTGGTCGATTGCATCCAGCCGGGACCGAACGGCCAGACGATGCTGCGCGCGATCTCACCGGGCGGCTTCTCGTTGAAGGCGACGCAGCGCGCCGATCTGCTCGTCGAGCGCATCTTCGACGCGCCGGCCAACGACGCGACCTGCGCCTCCTAGCCGACGACAGGCAGGCTGGATCCCGCCGCGCGCGGGATCTTGATCAGGCGGGTGACGGTGACGGTCGGGAAGCCGTGCGGGGTGAAGGTCGTGGTGACCGCGATGCGCAGGGCACGTTGCGTGAGGATCGCCTTGGCGCGCACCGAGAGGCGGCAGACGAGCGTGACCGTACCCGCCGTGGTCGGGTTGGCCGAGGTGCGGCAGGCGAGGAGGCCGGCAGCGTGCGCGGTCTGCGCCAGGTGCCCGGCGGCAGTCACCTTGACGGTGGTGGTGATGCGCGTGCTGGTGCCGTCGATCGAGCGGATCGTCTCGTTGCCGAGCAACGTCGGGCCGACGGTTGGTCCAAGCGGCGTGACGGCACCGCCGCTCGCGGACTCGCCGCCTCCGGCTGCGGACCCGCCGCCGCGCTCGGTGAACCACAGGTTGCCGTTGGGTCCGGTGGCGATATCCACGAGCTGCGCTCCGGCGACGTCAATCGGTCCCGTGTACTCCCGGATCGTCCCGACGGCAGCACCGGCCGAGGCCGTGGCCGCCGCAACCACGAGGGTGGTGGCGGCGATCGTCAGCAGTCGTGTGAAGCGGCGCATGGTGTTGCTGGTCGTGGGTCGGCGGTGAGCGCCGTGGGTGCGGCCTACAGGGCGGGCCTTAGCCGAAGCCGAGCTGCTTCAGGAGGATCGGATAGACGAGGTCGGGCTTGGCGACCTGCTGCTGGACGTCGATCAGGTCGTGCAGCAGCCCATCCGAGGCGGGGAACTCGTACGTCTCGACGGTCGCACCGTGCGTCCGCCAGTCTGCGACGACGTCGGCGGTGACCTCGTTGCGCACCTGCGGGTCGGCTGCGTTCGTGTCGACGATGATCGACTGTACGGCGGGCGCGGTGGCGGCGGCCTGGTCCTGCACCTGCTGCGCCAGCACGAGGACGGAGGCGAGCGAGTGTAGCGACTCGCCCGCGTAGGCGTGGTCGAGCTTGAAGGTATCGCGACCGCCGTCGGAGATATCCGGGATGCGGCTGAAGAGGTTGCGGAAGAGCGGGTTCGCGAAGCGCGGCAGCGCCTGCACGGCGAAGGACGGCGACACGACGACGGCGCGGTCGACGTCCGGGCGATTCTGAGCGACCCACGCCGACAGCACGCCGCCCATCGAGAGTCCGAGCACGCGCGGTTGGCGCCCCAGACCGTCACCGATGTCGACCGCCGCGTCCGCGTAGTCGCGCAGCTCCTGCGGCGACAGCTTCGCGAGGTTCTTGACGTTGCCGATGCGCGTGCCGGAGGCATCGGCCAGACCATGACGCGGTGCGCGCAGGATCAGGACATTCGCGCCCTGCGCGTGGAGCTGCTGGCCCAGCTCGGAGAACTGCCGCGGGCAGTTGGTCCAGCCGTGGAACAGCACGATCGAGATCTCGGTCTGCCGGCCGTGGGTGAGGAGCTGGGATCGGCACTGCTCGAGCACCCCCAGCTGCTCCTCTGCCACGGTCGCCTCGTCGTAGCGCTGGACCGCCGCCGCGTAGTCCGGCGCAGGGCGCGGCGTCGAGGTGAGGTCGTCGGCCGACGTCGGGATCAGGGCGAGGACGAGGACGATCGCGACCACGACCCCGATCAGCGTCGCGACGACCAGGAGCGCCCGGCGCAGACGCGGATGACGGGAGGCGTCACGCATCGGTGCCCGATCGCTCGGGCACCCCGCAGGTCGGGACGAGCGCCTGCCACTCGGGCATCGCGAGGCAGGCCTCGGCCCACATCCGCAGGCGCGGCACCTGGCTCAGATCGACGGGGGCGTGTGCGAGGCGATGCAGCACCGGCGTCGCGGCGATGTCGGCGATCGTGCGGTGGCCGAGGCACGCCCACGGGCCGACCGGATCGAGCACCTGCATCGCCTGGTTCAGCTTCGGCACGGCCGCGTCGAACTTCGCGCGCACCTCGTCCTCCGACGCGGCCTCCTTGGAGAAGGCGCCGGTGCCGAGCACGATGCCGTACTGCGCGGCCTCGTACGAGAACAGTGCCGGCCGCACGACGAGCGCCCACAGGTCGAGCACCCAGTCGATCGTGGCGCGCTCCCTGGCGTCGCGCGGGTACAGATCCTCGCGGCGCTCGCGGTCGGCGAGGTACCGGAGGATCGTGTTCGACTCGGCGAGTCTGAAGCCGTCGTCGACGAGCGCCGGGATGCCGCCCATCGGATTGACGGCGGTGTGCCACTCGATGCGCTCGACCTCGAACGGCACCTCGAGCACCGTGTAGTCGAGGCCGACGACGTCGAGCATCAGCTGCGCTTTCTGCCCGTTCGACGAGAACGGGTGCGTGTGCAGGGTGATGCTCATCGCGGACTCCTCAGGAGAAGGACCGGGGGAGCTCGCGGACGAGGCCCGAGATGGTCTTGAACTGCGGGTGGTCGGCGCCGACCATCATCTCGAACAACGCCAGCTCGACGCCGCTCGGCACCATGCCCGCCGCGCGCATGCGGCGCACACCGACCTCGCGGCTCGAGGTGGTGCGGCTCGCGATCGCGTCGAGCGCGACGTGCGCCTGACGACCGCTGCGCAGGATGTCGGCGACCGATTGCTGCACGCAGACGTGAGCCTCGATGCCGCAGACGATGATCTGGTCGCGACCGAACTGCTCGAGCTGGTCGAGCGTCTCCGGCGCACCGAGCGATGAGAACGAGCGCTTCTCGATCGGCGTCACGCCGGCCAGACCATCGGACAGCTCCTCGACGGTGTGCCCGAGGCCCTTCGGATACTGCTCGGTGACGATGATCGGCACGTCCAGCGCAGCGCAGCCGCGAATCAGCGCATCGCAGTGGGCGACCATCGTGCCCCAGCCCTCGATGTGCGGACGGAACGCCTCCTGCACGTCGACGACGAGGAGGAGCGCGCGATCCTGGTCGAGACGGTCGGGCACGTGTCGCATGACCGAACCCTAGCCGGATGGCGACGCGTCGTCGCGCTCGCGCTCGCGGTTGATCGCGTAGCCGAGCGCGCCGTACGCGAGCAGCGTCAAGATGAAGGCCGGCAGGGCGGTCAACTCCTGCGTCCAGAACTCGACCGGCGCGGCGATCAGGATCGACAGCGCCATCGATGTGCGCAGCCACTCGAGGCCGCTGATCCGCCGACGTCGGACGAGCTGCACGATGCCGATCAGGGTCGCGGTGGTGACCAGCGCGCTGGCGACGGCCGTGAGCGAAACCGCGGTGGACTCCGGCAGGGAGCGCTCGGCGATCGCGACGCCCATCAGCACGGCGAGCGCCGGGAGCGAGAACACGAGGGAGATGATCGAGAAGGTGATCACCGTCCGAACGAAGAGACGCGACACGGCGATGCGTTCGTAGCGCGCCGCCAGCCGCGCCTTCAGCCGCTGGTACGGGTTCGGGGCAGCGGGTGCGGTGGGCGCCTCGGCGACGGCGTCGCGCAGCGCGGCGACGATCGGCGTCTGCTGCTCCGAGGTATCGAGCAGCTCGAGGATGCGCGTCTGCTGAGCCTCGCCGAGGCCGGTGTTGTGTGCGTCGGCGATCATCTCGAGGGCGTTCGCGAGCGCCCCATTGGGGGAGATGCGGCGCGAACGGACGAAACGGAGCACGAGGGCGATCGCCACGAACGTGATGTAGATCAGGGCGATCGCGGGCTTGTAGAAGTAGTCGTTCGTCGAGGTGACGAACTTGCCGACCTCGTCGATGAAGAAGCCGAAGCCGATGCCGCCGATCAGTGCCGCCAGCGTCTTCGAGCGACGACCGAGGACGCTCATCGAGATGATCAGCGCGATCGCGAGCCCGAGACCGCCCCACAGCAGGTGCGCGATGTGGAGGCCGCTACCGCCGACCTGCGGATAGCCCGTCGCGGCGAGGAACGCGCGGATGCCGAGCACCGTCGCGATCGCGGCGACGAGCATCAGCTCGAGGCGCTCGCCGGCATCGGCGCTGATCAGGACCTGAGGCTTGCCCACGGCGGCACGGTACCGCAGCAGCGGGGCAGGACTCGCGTGGTCTCCGGCGTACGGGCAGGATGGACCAACCCCAGGAGGAACCCCCTATGTCGGCAATGGCCGGACTGCCCCCCGAGATGAAGGACGCACTCGCGAAGAGCTGGAAGCTCCTGCTCACCGCGGGCATCATCAGCGCCGTGCTCGGCGCGATCGCGATCATCATCCCGCCGCTCGCGTCGGTGACGATCACCCTGCTCGTCGGCATCCTGCTGCTCGTCGGCGCCGTGGCGTACGTGGCCGAGGCGATCTCGCGCGGCACGACCGGGCATCGCATCTGGAGCTTCATCGTCGCGATCGTCTACGTGATCGCCGGCGTCTGGCTGATCGTCAACCCCGCGGAGGGCACGATCACCCTCACGTGGGTGCTCGCCGTCTTCTTCCTCGTGATCGGCCTCTTCCGCATCATCGCCGGCATCGGCGCGCGCGGTCAGGTCCCGAACGCGGGCTGGACGATCGTCAACGGCGTCCTCGCCGTGCTGATCGCCGTGATGGTGATTGCGAACCTGCCGTCCTCCGCCGCGTGGGCGATCGGCCTGCTCGTCGGCATTCAGCTGCTGTTCGACGGAATCATGATGATCACCGCCGGCATGGCCGCCAAGAAGATCGCCGAGGGGGGCTCGGTCTAGTCCGCGCTCGGCCCGGCGCAAGCCGGACTCCTGCGTAAGGTTCGGCGAGGGGCGCACGACAGCACGTCGTACGCCCCTCGCCTGAGCCTTCCGCATGCCCCGACGCTTCATCCACGCCGCCGACCTGCACCTCGACAGTCCCTTCGTGGGGATCGGGTCGCTGCGGGAGGGCTTTGCGGAGGTGATGCGCGACGCCTCGCTGGAGGCATGGGATGCGCTCATCGACTGCTGCCTCGAGGAGGAGGCGGAGTTCCTCGTCCTCAGCGGCGACCTGTTCGATCGTGCTGATGGCACGCCGCGCGGACGCTCCCGCGTGCGGCGCGGCATCGAGCGCCTGCAGGAAGCCGGCATCCACGTCTTCGTCGTGCACGGCAACCACGATCCGCTCAGCGGGCGCTCGCCCCTCGCCGGCCTCGACGGCGTCACCGTCTTCCGCAGGGACGTGCCGACCAGCGAGACGATCGACCTTCCGGCCGGGCCGGTGACGGTCCACGGCGTCTCGTTCGGCAAGCGCGAGGTGACCGAGAACCTGGCCCTCAAGTTCGCGCGCGGCGATGCACCCGGCCTGCACGTCGGCGTCCTGCATTGCTCGCTCGGCGAGCGCGAGGGGCACGGCACCTACGCTCCGTGCACCGTCGCGGACCTCGTCGCAGCGCGCATGGACTACTGGGCGCTCGGGCACATCCACGCGTACTCCGAGGAGCACGCCGAGCCGCCGATCATCTACGCCGGCACGCTGCAGGGCCGCTCGCCGAAGCGCGGTGAGCGGGGCCCCCACGGTGCCGTGGTCGTCGAGTTCGAGGGCGATCGCGTGCTCGACCATCGTCGCGTCGAGCTCGACCGCGTCCGCTTCGAGGCCGTCGATGTCGCGATCGACGGGCTCGAGGACGAGGCCGAGCTCGAGCGCGCACTGCGCCGTGCCGCGGCCGACGTCGTTGCCGGCGCCGACGGTCGCATCGTGCTGCTGCGCGCCACCTTGACCGGCCGCGGCCCCCTGCACGAGGTGCTCGTCCGCGACGAGTACCTCAGCGGCCTGCGCAGCGCACTCGACGACCAGGAGGGAGCCGACCTCGTCTGGGAGCGCATCGTGTCGAAGGCCGGACCGGCCATCGATCTCGACGAGCTGCGCACGTCCAATGCCTTCGCCGCCGAGGTGCTCGCCGCCTTCGACGCCCTCGCCTCAGACCCGTCAGACCTGCAGCAGCTGCTCGACGGACTCGCGAAGCCGTTCGCCGACGGTGCACTCACCGGTCTCTCGGACGAGGACCCCGCCGGCCGTCTGGCCGCGGCCCGCGAGCTCGCGCTCGGGCTGATCCTCGAGCAGGACGGTGCAGCATGAGG
>JBILWG010000105.1:0-6623 GCA_044369995.1 Gaiellales bacterium
AGCGCCCGCCGCGCAAGAACCGCCCCCGTCGCGTCCGCACGACCGCCGAGGAGCGGGCCGCCCTGCGCAAGCAGTCGGCCGCAGCGCGCAAGCGCCGCCGTGGTGAGTCGACGGGCGGAGCGTACGTTCGCACGCCGTCGCAGGACACCAGCGAGGGCACGCGCCGCGAGCGCCGTGGCGTCGTCACGTCCAACAAGGGCGAGAAGACGATCACGGTCCGCGTCGACGTCCTCAAGGCGCACCCCAAGTACAAGAAGATCATGCGCCGCTCGATGACGCTGCACGCGCATGACGAGCAGAACGCCGCCAACATCGGCGACACCGTCCGCGTCGTCGAGACGCGCCCGCTGTCCCGCACGAAGCGCTGGCGCCTGGTCGAGATCGTCGAGGTGGCCAAGTGATCCAGCAGGAATCCCGACTCCGCGTCGCCGACAACACCGGCGCCCGCGAGATCCTCTGCATCCGCGTCCGCGGCGGCTCGCATCGCCGCTACGCGGCCGTCGGCGACATCATCGTCGCCACGGTCAAGGCCGCGACGCCGAACGGCACGGTCAAGAAGGGCGAGGTCGTCCACGCCGTCGTCGTGCGCACCACCAAGGCGCACCACCGCGACGATGGCACGAACATCCGCTTCGACGACAACGCCGCGGTCATCATCGACCCGGCCGGCAACCCGCGCGGCACGCGCATCTTCGGGCCCGTCGCCCGCGAGCTGCGCGAGAAGAACTTCATGCGCATCGTCTCGCTCGCCCCGGAGGTGCTGTGATGAGCGGCATCGGCATCAAGACCGGTGACACCGTCGAGGTCATCACCGGCAAGGACCGCGGCAAGCGCGGCAAGGTCGTCTCGGCCGATCCGACGTCCGAGCGCGTGGTCGTCGAGGGTCGCAACCTGGCCAAGCGCCACACGAAGCCCCGTCCCATCCCGGGCGGTCAGCAGATGGCGCCCGGCGGCATCTTCGAGCAGGAGCAGCCGCTGCGCCGCTCGAACATCATGCTCGTGTGCCCGTCGTGCGACAAGACGACGCGCGTGGCCAAGAAGGCCGACGACGCCAGGATCCGCGTCTGCAAGCAGTGCGGAACGGAGATCGACAAGTAATGGCTGACATCGCTACCCACATCCCCCGGCTGAAGGACCGCTACGAGCGCGAGCTCAAGCCGCAGCTGATCGAGCAGTTCGGCTACTCGTCGCCGATGCAGGCGCCGAAGCTGGTCAAGATCACGCTGAACATGGGCGTCTCCGACGCGAAGACCGACTCGAAGGCGCTCGACCACGCGATCGAGCAGATGACGCAGATCAGCGGCCAGAAGCCCGTCACCACGCTGGCCCGCAAGTCGATCGCCGGCTTCAAGCTGCGCGAGGGCATGCCGATCGGCTGCAAGGTCACGCTGCGCGGCGAGAACATGTACGAGTTCCTCGACCGCCTCACGACCGTCGCCCTCCCGCGTATCCGCGACTTCCGCGGCATCAGCGCGAAGTCGTTCGACGGGCGGGGCAACTACTCGCTCGGCATCCGGGAGCAGATCATCTTCCCGGAGATCGACTACGACCGGATCGATCAGGTCCGGGGCATGGACATCACCATCACCACGACCGCGGCAACCGATGACGAGGCGCGAGCGCTCCTCAAGCTCTTCGGCATGCCGTTCCGAGAGGCCTGAGAGATATGGCGAAGACTGCTCTCCGCATGAAGGCCGCTCGCCCGGCCAAGTACAAGGTGCGCAACTACTCGCGCTGCCAGAAGTGCGGCCGCCCGCGCGCGGTCTACAAGAAGTTCGGCCTGTGCCGCATCTGCCTCCGGCAGCTCGCGCACGAAGGCGTGATCCCCGGTATGACGAAGTCGAGCTGGTAGCACCATGGTCAACGATCCCATCGCAGACATGCTGACCCGCATCCGCAACGCCAACACGGCGCTGCACGACAAGGTCATCATGCCCACCTCCCGCAGCAAGCGCGAGATCGCGCGCATCCTCCTCGAGGAGGGCTATATCGCCTCCTGGACCGAGGAGGCCGCGACCCCGCAGCCCCTGCTCGTGATCGAGCTGAAGTACGGCCGCAACCGCGAGCGCGTGATCTACGGGCTCAAGCGCGTCTCGAAGCCCGGCCGCCGCATGTACGCCCCCAAGGACCGGCTGCCCCGCGTCCTCGGCGGTCTCGGCACGGCCATCATGTCCACCTCGACCGGCATCTGCACTGCCGCGGACGCCGCCAAGCGCGGCGTCGGTGGCGAAGTGCTGTGCTTCATCTGGTAACGCCATGAGTCGCATCGGCCGCCGCATCATCACCGTCCCCGCCGGAGTCTCCGTCGACGTCGCCCCTGGCCGCGTCACCGTCACCGGCCCCAAGGGCACGCTCGAGCAGAACATCTCGCCCGACATGAAGATCAACGTCAACGAGGGCGAGATCACGATCGAGCGCCCCACCGATCGCCCGAACCATCGCGCGCTCCACGGACTGACCCGCAGCCTCCTCGCCAACATGGTCGAGGGCGTCGCGAACGGCTACGTCAAGGAGCTCGAGATCCAAGGCGTCGGCTACCGGTGCCAGGCGCAGGGCAAGAACCTCGAGCTCGCGCTCGGGTACTCGCACCCGGTCAAGTACAACGCGCCGGAAGGCATCGAGTTCGAGGTCCCGCAGCCCACGCAGATCATCGTCCGCGGCATCGACAAGCAGCGCGTCGGCCAGGTGGCCGCCGAGATCCGCAAGCTGCGCCCGCCGGAGCCGTACAAGGGCAAGGGCATTCGCTACGCGGGCGAGCATGTCGCCCGGAAGGTCGGTAAGCGCGCATGAGCAAGATCACTCCGAAGGAAGCTCGCGATCGTCGTCATCGACGCGTTCGCGGCAAGATCACCGGCACCGCCGAGCGTCCCCGTCTGGCCGTCTTCCGGTCGAACGCCGACGTGTACGCGCAGATCATCGACGACGTCAAGGGACACACCCTGGCGGCGGCCGACTCGCGCGCCGTCAAGACGGGCGACAAGTCCGCCAAGGCGAAGGCCACCGGTGAGCTGATCGCCGAGCGCGCCAAGGCGGCCGGGATCAGCACTGTCGTGTTCGACCGTGGTGGATACCTCTACCACGGACGTGTCAAAGCGCTCGCCGAAGGCGCGCGCGAGGGAGGTCTGCAGTTCTGATGGCTAGCCGCGTAGGAACGGATGCCCAGGGCCGCGAGCTCCACGAGCGCGTCGTCGAGATCAACCGCGTCGCGAAGGTCGTCAAGGGCGGCCGTCGCTTCAGCTTCACCGCGCTGGTCGTGGTCGGAGACGAGATCGAGCAGGTCGGCGTCGGCTACGGCAAGGCCAACGAGGTCCCCGTCGCGATCCAGAAGGCGATCGAGGACGCGAAGAAGAACCTCTTCACGGTGCCGCGCCACCACACGACGATCACCCACGAGATCACCGGCGTCTACGGCGCCGGCAAGGTGCTCCTCAAGCCCGCCTCGCAGGGTACCGGCGTCATCGCCGGCGCCGGCGTCCGCGCGGTGCTCGAGCTGGCCGGCCTCAAGGACGTGCTCGCCAAGTCGCTCGGCACGTCGAACCCGATCAATCTCTGCCGTGCCGCCGAGGTCGCCCTGCGCAGCCTCCGCCGCCCGGAAGAGGTCGCTGCGCTCCGCGGCAAGCAGGTCCACGAGATCCTGCCCCAGGGTGGCAGCCGCAAGAAGACCGCCGACGCCGCCGCAGCCGTGGCCGCCGAGGCCGCCACCGAGGTGACCGCATGAGCTACAAGGTCACCCAGGTGAAGTCGTCGATCGGCGTCCAGAAGGAGCATCGCGGCACGCTGCGCGCGCTCGGTCTGCGCCGCATCGGCCATTCGCGTGTCCACCAGGACTCGCCGGGCCTGCAGGGCATGCTGCATCAGGTCGGGTACCTCCTGAAGATCGAGGAGGTCGACGCCAAGTGAGCGAGCCCATCACCCTCAGCAACCTGAAGCCCGCCCCCGGCGCCCAGAAGACGCGCAAGCGCGTCGGCCGCGGCAACGGCAGCGGCAACGGCAAGACCGCTGGTCGCGGCCAGAAGGGCCAGAAGTCGCGCTCGGGCAGCCACAACATGCGCCCCGGCTTCGAGGGCGGCCAGATGCCGCTCTACATGCGCACCGGCAAGCTCCGCGGTCCGCACATGAAGAAGTCGATGCCGATGGGCCCGTTCCGGACCCAGACGGAGATCGTCAACGTCGGCGCCGTCGCGGAGAAGTTCCCGGCCGGCACCGAGGTGACGCCCGAGATGCTCGTGCAGTCCGGACTCCTGAGCCGCATCAAGCACCCGGTCAAGGTGCTGGGCGAAGGCGACCTGGGCCACAAGCTGACGATCCACGCGCATGCGTTCTCGGCCTCCGCCAAGGCGAAGATCGAGGCCGCCGGCGGCACCGCCGTCGTGATCGAGCGCGCGGCACCGTCCGACGACCAGTAGGCTGCGCCTGTGCTCGCTGCTGTTGCCAACGCCCTGCGCGTCCCGGAGATCCGCAATCGCATCCTGTTCACGGCTGCGATGCTGCTGCTCTACCGGGCCGGCTCGTGGCTGCCCACGCCGGGCGTCAACACGGCGGAGATCCAGAATCTCTTCAACGGCAGCGCCGGCTCGACGATCCTCGGCTACCTGAACCTGTTCTCCGGCCAGGCGCTGCAGAACCTCTCGTTCTTCGCGCTCGGGATCATGCCGTACATCACGGCGTCGATCATCATGCAGCTGATGACGGTGGTGCTGCCGAAGCTCGAGGCACTCCAGAAGGAGGGCGAGGCGGGGCAGAAGAAGATCACGCAGTACACGCGCTACCTGACCGTCATCCTGGCCCTGCTCCAGTCGATCGGCTACGTGATCCTGTTCCACAACGGCTCGGTGCTCGGCGGCTCCAACTCGCTGACCAGCCTGACACCGCGGTCGTTCATCCTCATCGTCGTGACGCTGACCGCGGGCACGACGGTCCTGATGTGGATCGGCGAGCTGATCACCCAGCGCGGCATCGGCAACGGCCAGTCGCTCCTGATCTTCGCGTCCATCCTCGTCTCGCTGCCCGTCGGCGTCAGCGCGTGGGCGAACTCGGGCACCTTCCAGCGCCTCAGCCTGCCGATCATCGTCCTCGTCGTGATCGTCGCCGTCGTCTACGTGAACGAGGGGCAGCGCCGCATCCCGATCCAATACGCCAAACGGATGGTTGGCCGCCGCATGACCACAGGCGGATCCACGTACATGCCGCTGCGCGTCAACATGGCCGGCGTGATCCCGGTGATCTTCGCCGTCGCCGTGCTGTTCCTGCCCCCGACGATCGGCCAGCTCGTGCCGGCGCTGAACTTCCTCGCCGACTGGTTCGCTCCGACGTCGTGGGCCTCGTTGATCCTCGAGTTCGGCCTGATCGTGATGTTCTCGTTCTTCTACACCGCGGTGCAGTTCAACCCGACGGAGCAGGCCGAGAACCTCAAGAAGAACGGCGGCTTCATCCCGGGCGTCCGTCCCGGCCGCCCGACCGCGCAGTACCTCGACCGCGTGATGACGCGGCTGACCCTGCCCGGCGCGCTCTTCCTCGGCACCATCGCGATCGCCCCGACGATCTTCATCAAGTACGGCGGCTTCTCGCAGGCCGTCGGCCAGGTGCTCGGCGGCACATCGATCCTGATCGTCGTCGGCGTCGCGCTCGACACGATGCGGCAGATGGAATCGCAGGTGATGATGCGGCACTACGAGGGCTTCCTCAAGTAGTGCCCGGCGCGTACCTCATCTTCGGGCCGCCCGGAGCAGGCAAGGGAACGCAGGCACCGCGTCTGGCGGAGCGACTCGCCATCCCGCACATCTCGACCGGTGACATCCTGCGCGCCAACGTCAAGGGCGGCACGCCGCTCGGCGTCGAGGCGAAGGCCTACATGGATGCCGGCGACCTCGTCCCCGACGAGCTCGTCGTGCGCATGCTCGGCGACCGACTCGCCGAGCCCGATGCCGCCACGGGCTTTCTCCTCGATGGCTTCCCGCGCAACGTCGCGCAGGCCCACGCCCTCGACGCGATGCTCGCCGAGCGGGGGAGCCCCCTCGAGTGCGTGCTCGTGCTCGACGTCGCCGAGGAGGAGGTCGTGACGCGCATCTCCGGTCGCCTGACCGCGCAGAACGGTCGCGTCTACCACGAGGTCTACGACCCGCCGCAGACGCCCGGCATCGACGATGAGGAGGGGCTGCCGCTGATCCGCCGCCCCGACGACGAGGCCGACGTGGTGCGCAACCGCTACCGCAACGTCTACCTCGCGCAGACGCTCCCCGTCCGCGCGCACTACCAGGAGGCCGGCGTGCGCGAGGTGCTGATCGACGGCATCGGCACGACCGACGAGGTCGCCGCGCGCATCGACGCGGCGCTGCCCGCGTGATTCACCGCAAATCCGCCCGCGACCTCGACCGCATGGCCGCCGCCGGCGCGATCGTCGCCGAGACACTCGGGCTGCTGGCCGAGTCTGCCCGCCCCGGCATGTCCACGCTCGACCTCGACCAACTCGCCGAGCGCCACATCCGCGCGGCGGGCGGCGTGCCGACCTTCAAGGGCTATCGCGGCTTCCCCGGCTCGATCTGCGCCTCGCCGAACACGATGATCGTCCACGGCATTCCGAGCGACGAGATCGTGCTGGCCGACGGCGACATCCTGTCCATCGA
>JBILWG010000106.1:0-6559 GCA_044369995.1 Gaiellales bacterium
CGCCAAGCAGCTCAAGGCGCGCGGCGTCGGCTCCGGTGCCGACATCACCATCATCGACAAGTCGGGCGTCGCCGCCGGCGCCTCGGGCATCGCCTGCGGTGTGGTGCGCAACAACTACTACCAGCCGGCCATGGCCGAGCTGATGGCCGCCAACGTCGAGGTCTGGGAGTCCGACCCCGAGACGTACCACTACCACGAGGTCGGCTACATCGCCCTCGGCCCCGAGGGCCAGGTCGGCGACCTGACCGAGGTCGCTGGTCGCCACGAGAAGATCGGCTACCCCTCCACGCTGATCACCGGCGAGGACAACGTCCGCGAGCACATGCTCAAGCTGTTCCCCGACTGGCGTGCGCCGGGCCTCCAGGTCGCGCTGCACGAGCACAAGGGCGGCTTCGCCTTCAACGTCGAGTCGATGCAGGGTCTCGCCGGCAAGGCCAAGGCCGAGGGTGTCACCATCGTCGAGGGCATCAAGGTCAACGGGTTCGTGACCGACGCCACCGGCGCCGTCACCAAGGTCGAGACGTCCGGCGGCACGATCGAGTGCGAGCAGGTCATCGTCGGCGTCGGCCCCTGGATCCCCCGCATGTGGGAGATGCTCGGCCTGCCGGACAAGCTCGACGTCCGCACGCCGACCGGCGACGTCCACAAGGACCAGAACATGTGGACGTTCTGGTACCTGCAGGAGGGCGAGATCGCCGTCGACCCGCTGATGCACGCGACGGCCGACGGCAAGATGCCGCCCGTCCTGCACGTCGACTCCGACGCGCCGCTCTACACGGACGACGGCAAGCTCGTCACCGACGAGCTGTGGGGCAACTACTTCAAGCGCGATCGTCACGGCATCCAGGGCGGCGCTGCGCCGATCGCCCTCGATACGGACTTCGAGCTCGATCCGTACCCGACCTCCAGCGTCGATCCGGCCTTCCCGGACATGTGGTGCGCGAGCCTCTCGCACTGCATGAGCCGCTTCGAGGGCTGCCGCGCCGACTACAAGACGGCTCGCTCCGGCGGCGTCGGCTCGTTCACGGTCGATAACTTCCCGGTCTTCGACTACATGCTTCCCAACGTCTACGTCATCGCCGACTCGAACCACGGCTACAAGATGATCGGCGTTGGCAAGGAGGTCGCGAACGTGGTCCTCGGCGATCACTCCTCGCTCCTCCATCCGTTCCGCTACGAGCGCTTCGCCTCGGGTGATCTCCACCCGGTGTCGAACAGCCCGTACCCCTGGTCGTAAGGCACAGCCGGCCGCCGGTGTCCTCGGACATCGGCGGCCGCGGCCCTACGGCCGCAGCAGCGCCTTGACCCCCGCGCGCCAGATCGGCACGACACGCTCCATCGGGAGCTCGGACGACTCGTAGAGCGCCGTCAGGGCGATCCCCTCCTGAAAGCTCCAGAAGGCCATCACGAGATCGGACGACGACTGCTCCGCCGTCACCTGACCGCGCCTCTTGCCTTCATCGAGCAGCTGGATGACACGCCGGTTGGCCGCACGGCTGAAGGTGAGCAGCTCCTCGCCCAGCTCGGGACGCGTGAGGCTGTACAACACGATCTCGATGTAGATGCGCTCGCTCTCGCGCAGCGCGGGCGAGCGCGGCAGGAAGTCCAGCCCGATCTCGACCAAGGCCTCAGCGCAATCCCAGCTGACCGGCAGCGCCGTCGGATCGTCGAGCGTGTCGTAATCGAACTCGGCGTCGTCCCACGTGCGCAGTGCGACCTCGCGCAGCAGTGCGTCGCGCGTTTCGAAGGCGTGTGTGAAGGGACGGGTCGAACAGCCAGCCTCGTGCGCCAGATTGCGGAAGGTACAGGCTGCCACGCCCTCCCGCGCGATCAACTGGGTGGCGACGCTGATCAGTCGCTCCCGTCGCTCCTCGCTCGTCTCCGATGTCGGCACCACAGCCACCACAGCAGGATACTGCGCCTAGGCTGTCCCCTTCGACGTAGGGGCGCGACGATGGCACCACTACGTGATCAAACGCACGCACGATGCCGCCTCGAACCGACACGCACCTCGACACCGCCCTCTCCCCGCTGGCCGCCACCTGGCTGCGCGAGACGTTCCCTGCTGGCCCCACGCCGGCACAGGCACAGGGCTGGCCGGCAATCGCCGCCGGTGGCAACGTGCTGCTCTGCGCGCCGACAGGCTCGGGCAAGACGCTGGCCGCGTTCCTCGTGGCGCTCGATCGGCTGGCCACGACACCGCGCACCGAGAAGGGCACGCGCGTGCTCTACCTCTCGCCGCTCAAGGCCCTCAACTACGACATCGAGCGCAACCTCCGCGGCCCGCTGGCCGGGCTCCGCGCAACCGCCGACCGCCTCGACCTGCCGCTGCCCGACATCGACGTCGGCGTGCGCACCGGTGACACCCCGGAGAAGGAGCGCGCCCGCCAGGCCCGCACGCCGCCCGACATCCTGATCACCACGCCCGAGAGCCTGTTCCTGCTGCTCACCTCGCCCACCCGCCGCGAGGCACTGCGCACGGTCGAGACGGTGATCATCGATGAGGTCCACGCCGTCGCGGGCACCAAGCGCGGCAGCCACCTGGCGCTGTCGCTCGAGCGGCTCGAGCACCTGACGGGCCGCCCGATCCAACGCATCGCGCTATCCGCAACGGTCTCGCCGCTCGACGAGGTGGCGCGCTTCGCCTCGGGTGACCGGCCGTGCACGATCGTGGATGCGGGCATGCGCCGTGCGATCGACGTGGACGTCGTCGTGCCGCTCGCCGACATGGCGCGGCCCGACCAGGACGTCGCCCTGCCCGAGCACGTGCAGGGCGCAGGCGACGGCGGCAGCAACTCGGTCTGGCCGGCGATCTACCCGCAACTGCTCGAACTGATCGAGTCGCACACGACGACGCTGATCTTCGTCAACTACCGCCGGCTTGCCGAACGCCTCGCGCTGCGCCTCAACGAGCTGGCGGAGAAGGAGATCGCGCGCGCGCACCACGGCTCGCTGGCGCGCGAGACGCGGCAGGAGGTCGAGGAGCTGCTCAAGAGCGGCCAGCTGCCATGCCTCGTCGCGACGTCGTCGCTCGAGCTTGGCATCGACATGGGCTCGATCGATCTCGTCATCCAGGTCGAGTCGCCACGCAGCGTGGCGCGCGGCCTGCAGCGCATCGGCCGCGCCGGCCACACCGTCGACGCCGTCAGCCGCGGCCGCATCTTCCCCAAGCACCGCGGCGACCTCGTCGAGAGCGCCGTCGTCGTGCAGCGCATGTACGAGGGCGCCGTCGAAGACATCCGCGTGCCGCAGAACCCGCTCGACGTGCTCGCGCAGCAGATCGTCTCGATGTGCTCCGGCGAGGATTGGACCGTCCGCGACCTCGAGGCGCTGGTGAAGCGCGCTGCGCCGTACCGCGACCTGCCGCGTGCGCAGCTCGAGGGCGTCCTCGACATGCTGGCCGGCCGCTACCCGTCCGACGAGTTCGCCGAGCTCCGCCCGCGCATCACCTGGGATCGCATCGGCGACGTGCTGCACGGGCGCGACGGCACGCGGTCGCTGGCCGTCGCAAACGCCGGCACGATCCCCGACCGCGGCCTGTACGGCGTGCACCTCGCCGACGGTGGCGGACGCGTGGGCGAGCTCGACGAGGAGATGGTCTACGAGGCACGCGCCGGCCAGATCTTCCAGCTCGGCGCGTCGAGCTGGCGCATCGAGCGCATCACCCGCGATCGCGTGCTCGTCTCCCCCGCCCCCGGCCGGCCCGGGCAGATCCCGTTCTGGCGCGGCGAGGGCGCCGGCCGCACGATCGAGCTCGGGCGCGCGCTCGGCGCCTTCACCCGCGAGCTCGGTGGGATGCGCGCCGATACCGCAAGGAAGCGCCTGCGGACCGAGCACCACCTCGACGAGCGCGCCGCGGACAACCTGCTCGGCTACTTCCGCGAGCAGCGCGAGGCGACCGGCGTGCTGCCGACCGATCGCACGATCGTCGTCGAGCGCTTCCGCGACGAGATCGGCGACTGGCGGCTCTGCATCCTGACGCCGTTCGGTGCGCGCGTGCACGCGCCGTGGGCGCTGGCGATCGGCGCCCGCCTGCGTGCCGAGCATGGCATCGACGCGCAGGCGCTGTGGTCCGACGATGGGATCATCGTGCACCTGCCCGACTCCGACGACCCGCCGCCGGCCGACGTCGTCGTGCTGGATCCGGAGGACATCGAGGACATCGTGGTGGGCGAGCTGGCAGGCTCAGCGCTCTTCGCCGCGCGCTTCCGCGAGAACGCCGCTCGTGCGCTGCTGATCCCGCGTCGCCGCCCCGGCCAGCGCACGCCGCTGTGGCAGCAGCGCCTCAAGGCCCAGGCACTGCAGGGCGTTGCCACCCGCTACGGCGCGTTCCCAATCGTGCTCGAGACCTACCGCGAGTGCCTGCAGGACGTCTTCGACGTCGCCAGCCTCAAGGAGCTGCTCGGCGGCATCGGCAACCGCTCGCTCGAGCTCGTCGAGGTCGAGACGCCGACTGGCTCGCCGTTCGCGGCGTCGCTCCTGTTCGATTACGTGGCGCAGTACATGTACGAAGGCGATGCCCCGCCGGCCGAGCTGCGCGCCCAGGCGCTGTCGCTCGACCGCGACCTGCTGCGCGAGCTGCTCGGCCAAGAGGATCTGCGCGACCTGCTCGACGCCGACGCGATCGCACAGGTCGAGAGCGACCTGCGCCGACGCTATGCCCCCACGCCCGACGCGCTGCACGACCTGCTGCGGCGCGTCGGCGATCTGACACCTGCCGAACTCGACGACGCCGACACGGTTGCCGAGCTCGTGCGCGACCGCCGCGCCACGATCATCCGCATCGCCGGCGAAGAGCGTGTGATCGCGGCCGAGGACGCCGGCCGCTACCGCGACGGGGTCGGCGCACTGCCCGAGCCCGGGCTGCCCGCGGTGTTCCTCGAGCCCGTACCGGAGGCGCTGCACGGCATCGTGCGCCGCTACGCGCGCACGCACGGCCCCTTCACCGCGACCGCTGTCGCGGAACGCCTCGGCGTGCCGGAGCGCCGCGTGCTCGACGAGCTCGAGCGCCTCGCCGCCGACGGTGCCGTCGTCCAGGGTGGGCTGCTGCCCGGCGGATCCGGCATCGAGTGGTGCGACAGCGAGGTCCTGCGCCGCATCCGGCGCGCCACCCTCGCCGTGCTGCGCTCGGAGATCGAGGCTGTGCCGGGCGCGGCCCTCGCGCGCTTCCTGCCCCGCTGGCAGCGCATCGACGAGGGCGGTGGTGCGGCCGGCGAGCGCCTGCGTGACACGATCGCCACCCTGCAGGGCCTCATCATCCCCGTCGCGATCCTCGAGACCGACGTGCTGCCGCGCCGCGTGCCCGGGTTCCGGCCCGAGCAGCTCGATGCGCTCTCGACGAGTGGCGAGATTGTCTGGGCCGGCGCCGGCGAAGGCCGAGTCGCCTTGTACATCCGCGAGGACGCGCCGCTGCTCGGACCGCCACCGCGCGGCCTGCCCGCCGAGGGCGAGGCGATCGACCGCGTCCGCGAGCAGCTCGCTCAGGGCGCGTGCTTCCTCGACGAGCTCGCCGCGGGTGCCGAACTCGACCCGCAGGAGCTGATGGTCGCCCTCTGGCAGCTCGTCTGGGCCGGCGAGGCCACCAACGATCGCTACGCGCCCCTGCGCAGCTCGTCGCGCCGCGTGCCCGCCGCGCGCTCGCTGTCCGCTGTGCGCCCACCCGAGCGCGGGCGCGGAGGCGGCCGTCGCCTGTCGCGCCGTCGTGGTGCCACGCCGACCCCGCCTGCTGGCGGCCGCTGGTCGCTCGCCGCGCCGCTCTTTGCGGGAGCGACCCAGGCGGACCGCGCGCGTGCGCAGGCCGAGATCCTGCTCGACCGCCACGGCGTCGTCACGCGCCCTGGCGTGAAGGCCGAGGGACTCCTCGGCGGCTTCTCCGGCGTGTACCCCGAACTCGCCGTCCTCGAGACGCTTGGTGCCGCGCGACGCGGCTACTTCGTCGAGGGCCTTGGCGGTGCGCAGTTCGCACTCCCCGGCGCACTCGAGCGCCTGCGCGAAGCGCGTACCGAGGTCGAGAGCGAGACGCTCGTGCTGGCCGCAGCCGACCCGGCCCAGCCCTACGGCGCAACGCTGCCGTGGCCCGAATCGCTCGGCGGGCGCCCAGCGCGCTCGGCCGGCGCGTACGTCGTGCTCGTCGACGGTGCTGCCGTGCTCTTCGTCGAGCGCGGCGGCCGCACACTCACTCCCTTTGCCGAGCTGGAAGACGACGTCCACGCCGCGGCGCTCACCGCACTGGCCGCAGCCGTCCAACGCGGCATCGTGAAGCGCCTCAACGTCGAGCGCATCGCTGGCGCCAGCGCGCTCGGCTCCATCTGGGAAGACCGGCTCGTCGCAGCGGGCTTCCGGATCGGGCCGAAGCGACTGTCGCTCGGGTAGCGTCCCAAGCTGTGCGACTGCGAGCCGCGGCCCGACCGTAGTCGGGTGTGGATGTCCCAAAGGGGTCAGACCCTTTTGGGACATCAGAGGCGTTCTCGGTCTGCCGAGACCCAGTGTGGATGTCCCAAAGGGGTCAGACCCTTTTGGGACATCAGAGGCGTTCTCGGTCTGCCGAGACCCAGCGGGA
>JBILWG010000107.1:0-6535 GCA_044369995.1 Gaiellales bacterium
GCACGGGCCTCCACCTCGTCACGCGCGGCCATTTCGCAACGGAGCTGATCGAGCCCACGACGGGCGCAGTGCTCGCGCCGGTCGATGGCGCCGAGGGCGAGCTCGTCTTCACCAACTTGGGGCGCGAGGCCAGCTTCCTCGTGCGCTACCGCTCGCACGACCTCGTGCGCATCCACGGCGCCCCGTGCGCGTGCGGTCGCACCGGTCTGCGGTTCTCGATGATCGGCCGCAGCGACGATATGTTCATCGTCCGCGGCGTCAACGTGTTTCCTCTGGGCATCCAGGACGTCATCTACGGCCTGCGACCGGCTGTGACCGGGGAATTCCAGATCTTCCTGGACCGCGAGCCGCCGATCGACTACGCCCCACGCCTCGTCGTGGAGCGCGGCGATGATGCCGGAGACGACCTCGCGGCGCGTGTCGGCGATGCGATCCAGCAGCGCCTCAACTTCACACCGGCTATCGAGCTCGTCGAGGCCGAGTCACTGCCACGAGCCGAACGCAAGTCCAAGCGGTTGTTCCGCACGTACCTCGGGGAGACTCCGGCATGACGCTCAACCACACCACGCACGGCTCCGTCGCGCTGCTCGAGCTGAATCGTCCGGAGGTGCGCAACGCGCTCTCGACCGAAGCCCTCGACACCCTGCTCGGCGTGCTCCGCGAGCTGACCGCAGATGACCGGTGTCGCGCGATCGTGCTGGCAGGCGCCGGCCCCTCGTTCTGCGCGGGTGCCGACCTGACCGAGCTGCGATCGTTCGATGACGAGGGCTTCGCCGCCTACGTCGAGCGCTACCGAACGCTCGGCGACGTCATCCGTGGACTGGGCAAACCGCTGATTGCTGCCGTCCATGGCCATGCCATCGCGGGCGGCTACGAGCTGATGTGCCTCGCCGACCTGCGCATCGTCGCCACCGACGCCAAGCTGCGGGTCGGTGATCTCGACATCGGCCTGAGCCCGACCTCCGGCCTCACATGGATCCTGCCGCGGCTCGTGGGGTTCGGTCGAGCACGCTGGCTGCTGTTGGCGGGACCGACCCTCAGCGGCGAGCAGGCGGTCGGCATCGGTCTCGCTGAGGAGGCTGTCGCCGGCGACGCTCTCCGGGACCGTGCGCTCGCCGTGGCCACGCGGATCGCCGCCCACCCGGGCCTTGGTGTCCGCCGCACCCTCGAGCTCCTCAACGACTCGGCTGATTCCACCTATGACGAGGCGGTTGCCGCCGAACTCGTGGCCGAATACGAGACGTTCGCGCACCCCGAGTCGCGTGCGGCCGTGGAGGCGTTCTTTCGTCGTGCGTGACGGCAGGTCATCACGCGAGCGCACCGGCGTGGGGCACGCACGTCGTGCTTCGGTCCTGCCCACCCCCTCAGCGCGCCGCCCTCGTGCGACCGTCAGACCGGTCCGTGCCAACCGCAGTCCGCAGCGAGGACCTTCCCTGCGATCGGTGAAGGCGCCGCCGCATCCGTCCCCGACACCCTAGCTCGATCGGGCGTGGCGGTCCTCAGGACGCTGCAACAGTCCCCGCCGTGCCACCCAGATCTCGAAGACGAGCGTGAACAGCGGCGGAATCCCGGCGAGCAGGCCCGCGATCCCGACCGGAGCGCTCCACCGCAGGCGCCACCAGGCGATCAGGGCGACCGCCGAGTAGGCGACGAACGCCCCACCGTGCAGCGCCCCGAAGACCGACACGACGGCGGTGGTCGTCTCCGTGACGTACTTGAGGAACATGCCGATCAGCAGGCCAGCCCAGGTGAAGGCCTCGATGAGCGCGACGACGGCGAAGATCATGCCCCAGCCGGCCCGACGTGTCGAGTTCGGTGCATTGCCCATGATCAATCAATCGGATTGCCGGCCTGCTCGGACGACAGGCGGCGTCGACTCTGCCGCAGCGGCTCCAGCTCCTCGGGTTGGACTCGAACCAACAACCCTCCGATTAACAGTCGGATGCTCTGCCATTGAGCTACCGAGGAATGCGGCGGAAGCATAGCCCGAACGCCGCGGCCTGCGACGCGCTACCGATCGGGGACGTTCATCGCCCGCAGCTCGGTGCGCAGGCCTTCGCTGATGCGCTGGAGCTCGGCGAGTCGCCGCATCTCGTCGCCGCTGGCTGAGCCCTCCTCGATGCGCACGCGCAGCGGGCCGATCTCGTCGTCGGCGGCCCGCAGCTGCACCTGCAGCACCAGTTCACGCAGCGCCACGCGCCCCGCGTTCTCGTCGGGGATGATGCCGGCCGCCGGGTCCCAACGGCCCACCAGCGCGTACAGCTCGGCCACGATCTCCTCTGAGCCGGGTGGCGTTTCCGGATCCTTGCCCTGCAGCCGTTCTCGGACCCACGGCACGAGCGCCTGATGCGCCGGATCGTGCAGCGCCGGCGCGGTCTCCTCGAGTGCGTCGAGGCCATCGAACGGGAGTGCCAGGCACGCGCCGAGCAGCTCGCGCTCGACCCGGGTGCGCTGATCGAGACGCCGGCGTGCGCGGTCGAGCGCGCCATCCTGTGCCAGCGGCTGGCCGATCCGCGCTCCGCGTGTCAGGCGCGCCTCCAGCTCGGCGTCGAGCCGCAGCGCGTCGGCGACCCGCCGCACCTGTGCCGACCGATCCGGGGTCGGCGGGGCGTCGGAGAGGATGCCACGGAGCTGCTGGTAGACGGCATCGATGCCATCCTCGTCGCGCCGGGCCAGCGCACGCCCGACGAGGAAGGACAGCACGCTCACGGCGCCCGCAAACGCCTGCTCGACCGCCTCCTTGCCGCCCTCGGCGATCTCCGCCGGATCCTGCCCGGCAGGCAAGGGCACGATCTTCACCTCGAAACCCTTCTGCTCCGCCAGTCGCATGCCCCGCAGCGCGGCGTCCTGGCCGGCCTGATCGGCGTCGAAGGCGAGTACCAGCGTCGCGCAGAGACGCCGCAGCTCGGTCAACTGCTCCTCGGTGAGGCTGGTCCCCATCGAGGCCACGGCCTCGTCGACCCCGACCGCGTGCAGCGCGATCACGTCCGTGTACCCCTCGACGATCACGGCGCGGCCGCCCTTGGCGATCGGTCCGCGGGCATGATGCAGGCCGTAGAGCAGCCGGCCCTTGTGGAAGAACGGCCCCTCGGGCGAGTTGATGTACTTGGGGCCCTCCGCACCGGGCATCACGCGCCCGGCGAACCCGCGCACCCGACCGCGCCCATCGAAGAGCGGGAAGACGATGCGCCCGCGCAGGCGATCGATCGGCCCGTTGCGTCCCTCGCTCGCCACGCCGGAGGCGATCAGCTCGTCGTTGGTGTAGCCCTTGCCCTTGGCACCCTGCACGACCCGTTCCCAGGCGTCCGGTGCGAAGCCGATGCGCCAGTGCGCGATCAGGTTTGCGCCGAGCTTGCGGTCCGCCAGATAGGCACGGGCGGCCTCAGCCTCCGGGCTCTCCCTCAGCACCCGCTCGTAGTAGGCGCAGGTCTCCTCCAGCAGCCGCTCGACGCGCTTCTCCCGCTCGATCTCCCGCGCCTCCGTCGGCGACAGCTCCTCGTACTCGATCGGCACGCCGTAGCGCTCGGCAAGCCGCTCGACGGCCTCCGGGAAATCGCAGGCCTCGAGCTCCATCACGAACTTGAAGACGTCGCCGCTCACCCCGCAGCCGAAGCAGTGGTAGAGCTTCTGCGCCGGTTCGATCGAGAACGAGGCGGTCTTCTCGTCGTGAAACGGACAGCGCGCCATCGCCCGGATGCCCTGCTGGCGCACCTGACCGGTACGCGCGGCAACGAGCTCCACGAGGTCGGCACGTTCCCGGACCTTCTCGACGGTCGCTCGGTTGATGCGGCCTGCCACCTTCAGAACCGCCAGGCGCTGGGCTCGAAGCGCTCGCGATAGGCACGCAGGGCGTACCGGTCCGTCATGCCGGCGACGTGATCCACCACGCGCGTCTCGAAGGCGTCGTCGCCCGCCGGCACCTCCTCAGGGTGCTCGAGGTACCACGCGAACAGCGACTGCACGACGTTGCGGATACGGGCGCGCTCCGTCTCGGTCGCGGGTCGCATGTAGACCTCCTCGAACATGAACGCGCGCAGCTCGAGCAGCGCCTCCGCGTAGGGCGCCGTCTGCTGGATGTCCTGCACGCGCGCCGACTCCTCGACGAGATCGTGCACGAGGGCGTCGATGCGACGCGCGGCCGTGGTACCGAGCAAGTCGACCGGTCCGGCCGGCAGACGCGCGGGGTCGAGGACCCCGGCGCGCACGGCGTCGTCGATGTCGTGGTTGATGTACCCGAAGCGATCGACGAGCTTCACGATGCGCGCCTCCGGCGTGCGCGGCACCACCTTGCCCGTGTGGTTGAGAATCCCGTCCCGCACCTCGTCGGTGAGATTCAGTCCACGGCCGTTGCGTTCGAGGTGCTCGACCATCCGCAGGGAGTGCTCGTTGTGATGGAAGCGACGCCCGGTGCGTTCTTCCAACGCGTCGGACAGGGCCTCTTCTCCGGTGTGCCCGAACGGCGGGTGCCCGAGATCGTGGCCGAGCGCGATCGCCTCCGTGAGATCCTCGTTGAGCCCGAGCGCGCGCGCCACAGCGCGCGCGATGCCCGTCACCTCGAGCGTGTGCGTGAGGCGCGTGCGGAAGTGGTCGCCCTCGGGCGCGATGAAGACCTGGGTCTTGTGCTTGAGGCGCCGGAAGGCCTTGGAATGGACGATGCGGTCACGGTCGCGCTGGAACGGCGTGCGCAGACGGCACGCCTCCTCGGCGTGGGCGCGCCCTCGCGAGTCCGCGGTGCGCGTGGCCCACGGCGCGAGGCGAGCGTCCTCCTCGTGGAGCATCCGCTCGAGGAAGCCGTCGGCCACGGGGCCGGCTAGCGCCTCGTCGCGCTCCGCAGGGGAAAGGTCGGTCACACCACGTAGCGTAGTCAACGCCCCGTAGTCGGGCGCATGCCGCTCCGACTTACGGTTCAGATGATGACGGGCACGGTGCCGCCATCCACGCCCCACGCCGACCCCGTGACGTAGGACGACCGTGCACTGCAGAGGACTGCGATGACGTCGGCGATCTCCGTCGGTTCGGCCATACGGCCGATCGGACGTCCGGCACCCGCCTTGGCGAGCGCCTCCTCGCGCGTACCCTCGCCCTTGTTCTGGTCGGCAAGGCCACCCTCGGCGAGCCACGTCGGCGTGTGCGTGGGGCCCGGGCAGACGGCGTTGACGAGAACGCCGTGCCTGGCCTCCTGATCGGACACGAGCTTCGAGTACGAGAGCAGCGCGGCCTTCATGACGCTGTAGTCCGGCATACCGCCCGATGGGCGCTTGCCCGCCGTCGACGAGACCAGGACGACACGCGCCTGATCACTCTGCCGCAGGAACGGCAGGGCCGCGCTCGTGGCGCGGATGTGGCTCATCAGGTTCAGCTGGAAGCATTCCTCCCAGTCGGCATCGGTGACGTCCGCGAGCTTGCGCGACACGGCGAAGCCGACGTTGGCCACCAGCGCGTCGAGCTGGCCGAACCGCTCGACCGTCGCAGCGACGGCGGCCTCAGGCACGCCCGGGGCGGCGAGGTCCCCGGCAAAGGCGACGGCCTCGGCACCGAGCCCCTCCAACACCGTCACCGTCTCGTCGAGCCCCGCCTGGCCGCGCGCAGCGACGGCGATGCGTGCCCCCTCTCGCGCCAGCAGCTCTGCGGTGGCACGGCCGATGCCCGCCGACCCGCCGGTGATGAGCACGACACGTCCCTGCATTCCGAGATCCATAGGTGCAGGGTACCGCCTGCGGGGAACGCGGCGCGTACCCTTGGGAGGTGCCGCGCGTTATCCTCATCCGCCACGGCGAGACCGACTGGAGCCGCGACGGGCGCTGGCAGGGCTGGAGCGACGTCCCGCTCAACGACAAGGGCCATCGTCAGGCCCGCGACCTCGTCGAGCCGCTCGCCAAGCAGCACCCCACGCATCTCGTCGTCTCCGACCTCATCCGCACGCAGCAGACCCTGCAACCGCTGGCCGACGCACTGGGCCTCACCCCGACGATCGACCCCGAGGTGAAGGAGATCGACGTCGGCAGCTGGGCCGGCCTCTCACACGCCGAGGCCGAGCAGCGCTACCCCGAGGGCGTGGCCCGACACGACGCCGGCGGCACCGGCTGGGAGGACGGGGAGACGTACGGCGACATCGCTGTCCGCGGCGAGCGCGCGCTGTTGCGCCACACCGCGGACCTGCCGGAGTCGGCGCTGCTGGTCGTGTGCGCGCACGGCGGGCTGATCGGCGCCACGGTGGGGCGCCTGCTGGGCATGACGCCCGACGAGCAACGCCAGCGCCTTGGGCGTCCGAGTCATGGTCACGCCACGTACCTCAGGCGCAAGGACGCTCCCGACGGAACCCGCTGGCGCCTCTTGGCGTACAACACGCCGCTCGGTGGCGACGCCGGCCCTCCGGTCGAGCTGACGATCCTCTGACCCGGCCACGGCGCTCACGGAGACGGACCGGCCCAGAACGACAGAAAGCCACCCCTTGCGGAGTGGCTTTCTGAAGATTATTCCGGCGGCGACCTACTCTCCCGGGCAGTTTCCCACCAAGTACCATCGGCGCTGAGGG
>JBILWG010000108.1:0-6518 GCA_044369995.1 Gaiellales bacterium
GCCGCCGGCGTGCAGCTTGGTGAAGACCAGCTCGAGTGCGGAGACCTTCTGCTCGGGGTGGATATCGACCGGGATGCCACGGCCGTCGTCGGTGATCGTGATGATCTCGCCGTCGTCGATCTGGACGACGATGTTCGAGCAGCGGCCGGCCAGCGCCTCGTCGACGGCGTTGTCGACGACCTCCCAGATCAGGTGGTGCAGGGCGCGGCTATTGGTGCCGCCGATGTACATGCCCGGCCGCACGCGAACGGGCTCAAGACCCTCGAGCACGCGGATATCGGCAGCGCTGTAGCGGTCCTTGGCCATCCGACCGCAGGCTAGCCGCTGGGGTTCCGGACCTTTCGGGCGGACTGTGTCGTACCCTGCGTGGAATGCTCCTCGCCTCGATACCCGCCTCGCCCGGCCCGTTCATCTTTCAGGCGGGCTCGTTCGGACTCCGCTGGTACGGCTTTCTGATTGCCGTCGGCATTGCGCTGGCGATCTGGCTGGCACGGCGCGAGTTTCGTCGCCGCGGCATGGACCCTGAGCACGTCTACACGATCGCGTTCTGGGCCGTACCCGCGGGCATCATCGGTGCGCGGCTGTACCACGTGGCAACGGACTGGCACCTGTTCAGCGACGATCCGCTGCGGATCATCCAGATCCAGCAGGGTGGGCTCGGCCTGCCCGGGGTGATCGCGGGCGGTGCACTCGGCGCGTACATCGGGGCGCGGCGCTGCGGTCTGTCGTTTGGCACCGTCGCCGACTGCATCGCGCCGGGCCTGATCCTCGCGCAGGCCCTCGGCCGCTGGGGCAACTACTTCAATCAGGAGCTGTTCGGCGGACCCTCGACGCTGCCGTGGGCCGTCGAGATCGATCCCGCGTTCCGACCGGCTGAGTACGCCTCGTACACCACGTTCGTGCCGACGTTCCTCTACGAGTCGCTCTGGAACTTCGGGGTCTTCGCCATCCTGCTGGCGGTGATCATCCCGCGCCTGTGGAATCGCGTGCGGCCGGGCACGATCTTCGCCTTCTACCTCCTGCTCTACGGCATCGGGCGCCTCTGGATCGAGACGCTCCGCGTCGATCCAGCTCAGGTGTTCTTCGGCATCCGCCTCAACGGCTGGGTCTTCGGCGTGGTCGTGCTCGGTGCGCTGCTCTACGTGATCGTGTCGCTCAGGCGTCGGACGCCGGCGCCCGCCTAGCGGCAGACGCAAACGGGATTGCGGCCAGTGCGAGCAGGGCCGACAGCACGAGCCCAGCGGTGTAGGCGCCGTCGGCGAAGGTGCTGGCGCCCTCGAGCGCATTGCTGGGATCGGGACCGCCACCGGCCAGCGACCAGCCGAGCGCCGCGGCGATGCCGAGCAGTGCGATCGACATCAACGTGCCGAAGCGGGCGGCGGCGAGGTTGACGGCCGACTGCATGCCCTCGTCACCCGCCGGCGCCAGTTGCAGCACGGCGTGGGTGACCGGACCGGCCATGCACGCCATGCCGAGGCCGAGCAGGATCTCCGCGGGGATCACCACCCAGACGCGACCGTCGGCGAGGAAGTACGCGGGGACGACGCTCAACGCGGTCAGCAGCGGGCCGAGACGCAGCATCAGGCGCATGTGGTTGCCTGCTGCGAACGCCGTCAGCCGCCGTGACGTGAGCATGATCACGAGGCTCATCGGCAGCAGGAGGAAGCCGGTGGCGATCGGTCCGTAGCCGAGTGCCGACTGCAGGCGGATCGAGATCAGCAGTCCCATCGTCAGGGGCGTCGACCACGCGAGGATCGTGAAGACGTGCACGCGGTTCATCAGCCGGTCGCGGACGGCGCGCGGCGGGATCATCGGATCGGGGAACCTGCGCTCGTGCTGGATGAAGGCGAGCAGTACGACCACGCCGGCGATCAGCAGCCCCAGCACGAGCGGGTCGAGGATGCCGCGCGACGGCCACTCGATCAGGCCCGCCGTGAGCAGCCCGATCGCAATCGCGATGATGCCGCCGCCGACGAGGTCGATCCGACGATCGGCCCGCTGCGCGTCGATGATGCCGCGCGCGAACCAGAGCGCGACGAGCAGGGCGGGAATCACGACGAGGAACGCCCAGCGCCACCCGAACAGCCCGCCGATGACACCGCCGAAGGCCGGCGCAATCGACGAGGCGAGGCTCGTGCCCGTCACCCACAGGCCGATCGCGCGCGCCTGACGCTCGGGGGCGATCGAGGTGCGCAGGATGGCGATCGACGCCGGGGTCATCAGCGCGGCGGCGAGCCCCTGCAAGGCGCGGGCGCCGATCAGGAAGTCCGCGGTGGGGGCGAGACCGACCAGCAGCGTGGCGACCACGAACGCCGCCAGGCCGACGCGCAGCATGCGCTTGTGCCCCCAGACGTCGCCCATCACGCCTGCGGGCAGGACGAACGCGGTCATCGTGATCAGGTAGGCGTTGACGATCCACTGCTCCTGCGCCAGCGACGTGTGCAGGTCGTTGCGGATGTCGGGTAGCACGACGTTCACGATCGAGATGTCGATGAAGATCGCGCCCGTGGCGAGGATGCACGCGAACAGCGTCTTGCGTTCGACGAATCCGCGGAGCATCAGCGCACCCTACCGCGTACTGCGGAAGACCGGACGGACGGCGTCGTGCGCGTGGATCAGCCGCGACAGACGGCGTGGAGCTGCACGCGCACACCGGCGGGCGAGCCGTTGCCCAGACGCGTCTCGACGTGCTGGCCACCCGCGGCTGAGGTGACGACGCGCGAGTCGATCGCCTGGCGTTCGGCTCGCGTCAGGCGGCTGCGGCCCTGCACGTAGACGGCGTGCTCCAGATCGCCGACTCGGACCTTGCCCGCGGGGCAGCGCAGCCAGTGGGTCGCGCGACCGGCACGGACAGCGCGGTCGCCGGAGATCCGGCGGTGCGTCACCTGCTTGCGCGGTGCGGCGATGGGGGCGCATCCAATCGACGGCGTCATCGTGGCCGGCGTCATCCACGTCCAGCCCCAGGGAAGACTGACGGTCCACTGCTCGCCGCCGAAGCCCATGAACCGATCCGGAATCCGTCCCGACGCGCTCGAGGGTGTCGGCGGGACGGAGGCGGTGAACAGCGACCCGACCGGCGCGGGAACCGGTGCGCTCCCCGACTCGCCGGTGGTCGACGTGTCTCCCTGGACCGTGAGCTGATACACGGCGGCAGTGTTTCCGAAGGCGTCGTTCACCGCGCTGTCGTAGAAGCTCGGGCGCGACGCGCTGCTTCCCGCGATGACGGCGTCGCCGGCCGTCGAGGTCGCCGACACGGTTGGCGATGCGGGGATGGTTGCCACTACTCCGGGCGTGTACGCGGCCGCGCTGAACGGGTCGACCTCGTCGCCGGGGTAGGGGACGTCGGTGGCCAGGACCCCGGGCTGGGTCGATGCGGCGTGCCGCACGGGCGTGTGCCCCGCCGGGCAGTCGACCGCGTAGGAGGTCGGCTCCGACGTCACGGCCACGACGACCGGTGTCGCCGGGGCGATGACGCAGTCGGCAATGCCGTCGCAGACGGTGTTCTGCGCGTCGGCTGCACCGACCGCCGCCAGGACGATCGTGATCGTTGCGAACGCCGTTGCGATGCTCGGTCGAATTCTCATGCGGCGACAGTACCAGCCAGACGGGCGACCTGCGAGCGGGCATGGCGGACCCTGTGCGAAACGGTAGGATGGCCTACATGGAGGAGCGCGACGTCGTCATCATCGGCGCCGGCATCGCCGGTATGACCGCGGCGAAGCACCTGCGCGACCTCGATCCGCTCGTGCTCGAGGCGTCGGATCGCGTTGGCGGCCGCATCTGGTCGCAGCAGCGCGGCGATCTCGCGGTGTCGGTCGGCGCGCACATGTTCCCGCCGCCGGCGTCGACCGTCGGTCGCCTGGTCACGGAGTACGGCCTCGACGTTCTGCCGATTCCCGGGTCGATGCTCAATGTGGCGTTGCGCGGCGAGCTCGTGCGCGACATCCGCCCCGAACTGATGCCCCTCAAGCTGCCGTTGTCGGCGCGCGGTCGCATCTCCTTCGCCCGTGCTGGCCTCAAGGTCAAGAAGATCGGTGACGAGTACATGAAGCTCGCCGTCCCGCGGCCGGGCGAGAGCTCGGCCGACGTGCGCTTGCGCCTCTTGCAGTACGGCGGCGACCGCTCGTTCGCCGACTTCCTCGGCCCGCTGCACTCCGACGCCGCCGAGATCTTCCGCGCGCTCTGCAACCGCACGATCGCCGAGCCGGACCAGATCTCGGAGGGCTCGATGGCGGCGCTGTTCGGCCACGTCTGGGACTCGGGCGACCTCGGCCGCAACATGCGCGGCGGCTCGGGTCTCCTCACCGAGGCGCTGGGCGCCGACCTGGCCGCCCACATTCGCCTGCAGACCCGGGCCACGCGCCTGGCCTTCGATGGTGCCGGCGTGACGGTGGGCTACGAGGGGTCGGACGGAGCGGGGGAGGTGCGTGCGCGGGCCGCGATCGTCGCCGTGCCGGCGCCGGACCTCGCACCGTTCATGGCCGACGCCATGACGCCCGGCTTCGCCGCCGCCGTCGACCGTGTCCGCTTCGGTCCGCACATCGTCACGAGCATCCGCACGGACGAGACCGACCCGATGCCGTGGGACGACCTCTATTCGATCCTCACGCCGGACCTCGGCTTCACGATGTTCTTCAACCACGCCAACGCGCTGCGCAGCACGGGCGCGCCGAAGCAGGGCAGCGTGCTGATGGTCTACACGGGCGCCGACCGCGGCCGTGCGCTGCTCGGCAAGACGCACGACGAGATCCAGCAGCACCACCTGGCCAGCGTCGACCGCCTCTTCCCCCAGCTGCGCCGCCACATCGTCGAGCTGTGGACCATGCCGTGGGAGCACGCAGGCCCGTACGGCGCGCCCGGCCGGTGGCGCGCGCAGGAGACGCTCGAGCACGGGCTCGGCGGCCGGGTGTTCATGGCGGGCGACTGGGTCAGCGACTTCGTCTCGATGGAGACTGCGGCGCTGACGGCCGTCGATGCCGCGACCGAGGTGCGCGCGCTGATCGAGCGGGGCGGGCCGCGCGTGGCGAAGGCCAGGCCGAACGCGACGAAGCGCGACCCCGAGGCCGCCAAGCGGGTTCAGTCGTTCTTCGGCGACGCGTCCTCGCGCGAGGGCTGACACCGCGGGCACCAGTAGGTGCGCCGCCCCTCGTCGCCCTGGGCGCGGGCGCGGATGCGCGTGCCGCAGCTGGGGCAGGGCCGGTTGGCGCGGCCGTAGATCCTGACCGGTCGCCGGGCCGCGCCGCTCGCCACGTGAGCGCGCATCATGGCGGCTGCGCGCGCGAGCAGCGCGCCGAGCACCACGTCGTCGAGGTCGGTGGCTCGCGTCCACGGGTCGAGCTGCCGGTCGAACAGCGCCTCGCTCTTCCAGACGTTGCCGACGCCGGCCAGCACGCGCTGGTCGAGGAGGACGTCGGCGACCGTCTGCTCGGTGGGGCCGCGACGCGCGCGGGCCACGGCCGCAGACTCGTCGAAGTCGCAGTCGAGGACGTCGCCGCCGAGCCGACGCAGCGCGGGGTGGAGACCGACCTGAGCGGGTGTCAGCAGCTCGAGCACGGGGCCGTTGAAGAGCAGCGCCTCCGTCTCCTCGGTGGCGAGGATCAACCACGCCGTCGCGCGCGGTCGTCGCGTCGGGCGTCCCGGTGCGCCGACCTCCCAGCGGCCCGACATGCGCAGGTGGCTGTGGATCGTCAGACCCGACGCGAAGTGGATCAGCAGGTGCTTGCCGCGCGCCTCCACCTCGGTGATCTCCTGGTCGGCGAGTCGCCGGGCCAGCTGCAGCGGCGCGTGGCGGGGCAGCGGCGTCTCGATCGTCGGCACACGGCCGACCAGCGGCTGCAGACGGCGCGCGACGAACTCGAGGGAATCGCCCTCGGGCACGCCTAGGCGCCCAGGATGTCGATGCGGAAGGTCGCCGTGAACGAGCCGCCCGGGTCCACGAGTCGCAGCCCGTCGCCGGTCACGAGCGCATTCGTCGGCGCGGTCATCGGCTCGAAGCAGACGAAGTCCGCGTCGGCGGGTGCGTACACCTGCGCGCAGGGGAACGTCGGGCCGAACGACACCTCGAGACGGCGCTCGCCGGTCTCGACCGCGAACTCCGGCTCGGGCTCGAGCGTCGGATAGAGATCGTCGTAGGCCGCAGACTCCAGCGCGCGCGGGCCGGGCGGTGCAGGCTCGGTTGCGCCGGTCGGCAGGCCGCGCTCGTCGAGCACGGCGTGCGACGTGACGGGCAGGTCGATCAGCCACGCGGTGCGGTCGCCGCCGGGTGCGAGGTACGGGTGGAAGCCGAACGCGACGGGGACGGGGAGGTCGCCGGTGGGCATCACGGTCAGCGTCGTCTGAAGCCCACTCGCGTCCAGGCGGTGCGTCAGCGCGATCGCGTGGGGGAAGGGGAACCCGGCCAGGAGGGCGGGGTGCTCGCCGAAGTCGAGCGTGGCCATCACCTCGGCGCCGCCCTCGTCGGCCGTCGCGTGGCCGACTTCCCACAGCGGGCTCGCGGTCAGCAGGCCGTGGATCGGCAG
>JBILWG010000109.1:0-6413 GCA_044369995.1 Gaiellales bacterium
TGTGCGCACGCTCCACAAGGGCCTGACCCCTTCGTGCTTTCAGACCGCCGGCGACTGCGCCGGCAGCGACTCCAGGTACGCCACGACCTCGTCGTTCGGGAGGACGTCCGCGTACTTCTGGTTCATGTCGAACAGGTTGGCCTCGTGCGGGCCGGGTGCGCGGTCGCCCGAGCACTCCTTCGGCACGATCGTGCGGTAGCCGTGCTGGAGCGAGTCGACCACGGTCGCGCGGACGCAGCCGGAGGTCGTCACGCCGGTCACGATGCACGTGTCGGCCTGCCACGACGCCATCAGAGCGCCGAGGTTCGTCCCCCAGAAGGCGGACGCGAACTGCTTCACGACGAGCACGTCGCGCTCGTCCATGCCGAGCCGCTCGTCGATCTCCGCCCACTCCGAGCCCTCCTCGAGGACCAGCAGGGACGGCACCTTGGCCTGGAAGACCGCCGCGGCCTGGGCCGGCGACTTGTCGTAGTAGACCGTGGTGAAGACGACCGGCACGCCCTTGTCATGGCACGCGTCGACGAGCCGCTTGTTCTGCGCCACGAGCTCCGAGTAGTCGCCGCCGAGCGGCGACGCCGGATCCGTGAAGCCCTTCTGCAGATCGACGATGACGAGGACGGGCCGCCGGCCGAAGCCGGCGGCCTTTCCAAATCCGCGTTCCGCGTAGAACGCGTCGGTGTCCTGTCCGTGCGTGCTCACCAGGTCTTGACCATCTCCGGCGACATGCCGTCGGCCTCGCGAACGCGCTTCTGCGCATCCTCGCCCGACTCGAGCGGCGACCAGCGCAGCGGCACTGCGGGGGTCGGGGGCTCGAGACCGGTCTCGGCCTTGCAGTTCGCGAGAACCTCTGCGAGCGGCGGGCCGTAATCGAAGGCCTGGGGCTCGCCGCGCTCTTCGCGCTGCTTCGCCCGCTCGGCCTCCGTGGCCGCCTCATCGACGGAGCCATCGGCAGCGATCACGACGCCGTAGCCCTCCTTCGCGTACGCGGCCGACACCAGGCCGTAGGAGACGTCCTTCTGGACGGCCTCGACCGGGCGGTCGAGACGATCCTTCCAGCCGCCGCCACCGGCGGTGCGGTAGACCAGCATGTCGCCGGGCTCGACCTGCACCTCGTCGCACTTGGACGGCAGCCGCTCCTCAGAGCCATCGGCACGCTTGAGGATCTTCTCCGAGCGTCCACCCGGCAGGCCGCCGAGCACGCCCCACGGGCGGGTCAGCCAGCGGTCGTCATGGATCGAGACCTGACCGGGCTCGAGGTAGATGTACCGCTTCTCGACGCCGTTGCCGCCACGATGGAGGCCCGGACCGCCGGAGTCGGTGATCGTCGTGTACCCGTCGACGCGCAGCGGGTAGTACGTCTCGAGATACTCGGTCGGGATGTTCTCGAACAGCGGCCACCACGAGTGGCCATCCATGCCGTCGCCGATCGGGCGACCCGGGATGCCGCCGTACAGGATCTCCATGGCGAAGAAGAAGTCGCCCTTCTCGCCCCAACCCGAGTACAGCATGTACGGCGAGGTGCCGTAGCCCGCTGCCGTGTTGATCTCCGGAGCCTGCTTGCAGAGCGCACCGCCGAGCACGTCGAACAGACGCGCCAGCGCATGCGTGCGGCAGCCGAGCGCCGAGGGGAACCTCGGTCGCAGGAGGCAGCCCTCAGGCAGGATGATGTGCAGCAACGGATAGAAGCCGTCGTTGAACAGGATCTGCGGGTCGTTGACCATGATCAGGTAGATGCCGATGAACATCTTGAACATGCCCTCGGAGAGGTAGAAGTTCACCGGCCCCATGGCTTGAGGATCTGTCCCGGTCCAGTCGAAGAAGGCGTGGTCGCCCTCGCGCCAGATCGTCAGCTTCATCTTGAACGGACCGTTGCCCAGGCCGTCGTCGTCGACGTAGTCCTCGAAGGTCTGCGGCGTCTCCGGGATGGCCCAGTTGATCAGCTGCTTCATCGCCGCATGGGTGCGGTCGAGCAGCGCCTGGCACGCGGCCAGGTAGGTCTCCTTGCCGAAGCGATCGCACAGCTCCTGCACGCGCTTCTCGCCCGCGCGGCAACCGGCCACGAGTGCGAAGAGGTCGGCGCGGTTCATCGCCGCGTTGCGCATGTTGTTCAGGATCAGGTCGAGCACCGGCTTCTGGATCTCGCCACGCTGGACGACCTTGATCGGGGGGATGATGAGCCCCTCGTCGTAGATCGTCTTGGCGTTCGTCGGCAGCGAGCCCGGCAGGCGGCCACCGACGTCCATCATGTGGCCGAACTGCGAGGACCAGCCGACGAGCTCGCCCGAGTGGAAGATCGGGACGAGCACGAGCCAGTCGTTCGTGTGCGAGATCGAGCCCGAGCACTTGAACGGGTCGGCGCAGAGGATCACGTCGCCCTCGTAGATGCCCTGGTCCCAGTCGGCCATCATCTCGTTGATGTAGGCGCCGAACTGGCCCACGACCATGCGGCCGCGGGGATCGGTGATCATCGGGAACTCGTCGTGCTGCTCGCGGATGACCGGGCTCATCGCCGAGCGGAAGAGCACGGCGTCCATCTCATAGCGAGCGCTCTTGAGTGCGCCCTCGATGATGTCGAGCGTCACCGGGTCGATGTCGACCCCGGTCGGGATATCCGCAATGCGGAGTTCGTCTGTGGTAGTTGCCATGAGTCCTCCTCCCTAGGCCTTCGGGTTGATCAGGATGTTGTAGAACTCGTCCATCTCGGCCACGTAGCCGGGGAGGACGACCGTCGTCGAGTCGAACTCGGTGACGATGGCGGGGCCGTCGAACTTGGCGCCCGGGGTCATCTTCGCGCGGTCGTAGATCTTGGTCGGGATCCTCTTCCCCTGGAAGACGACCTCGTGATCTTCGACGATCGCGTTCGAACCGTCATTGGCGGACGGCGTGGCCGACGGGAAGTTCATCGTCGGGACCGCGCCGTTGCCGATGCAGCGGAGGTTCACGATCTCCTGCTTGGCGTCGTCCATCTTGAAGCCGTACAGCTGCTCGTGCATGGCGTCGAACGTGGCGCCGAGACCGTCGAGCTTGCCGGCCTTGACGTCATCCATGTTGACCGGCACGGAGATCTCGTAGCCCTGGAGGACGTAACGCATGTCCGCCAGGTACGTGATCCGCTGGCCGCTCTCGTCGATGCCCTCGGAGGTCATCCAGTCGCGCGTGCGCGTACCGAGGTCCTCCAGCACCGAGGCGACATCCTCCGGCTTGACGTCCTCGATCGGCGTCACGATCGTCTGGGCGAACTCGTTGCGGAACTCGGCGACGAGGTCGCCGATGGCGCAGAGCAGACCCGGGCTCGGCGGCACGATGACGGGGAAGGACCCCATCAGCTCGGCCACCGCGTTCGCGTGCAGCGGGCCAGCGCCGCCGAAGGCGACGAGCGCGAAGTCGCGCGGGTCGTAGCCGCGCTGCACGGAGACGAGGCGCAGGGCGCCTGCCATGTTCTCGTTGACGATCGCGAGCATGCCCTCGGCAGCCGCCTCGGTGTCGAGGCCGATGGCCTCACCGATCTTGGCGACGGCCTTGGTGGAGCCCTCGACGTCGAGCGTCATCTCGCCACCCAGGAGGCGCGGCGGGAGGTGACCGACGACGACGTTGGCGTCGGTCACGGTCGGCTCGGTGCCGCCCTTGCCGTACGCCGCGGGACCCGGCTCGGCGCCCGCGGACTGCGGACCGACGCGGAGGGCCTTCGTCAGCTCCGGCACGTGGGCGATCGAGCCGCCACCAGCGCCGACGGTGTGCACGTTGATCGACGGCACCTTCAGGCGGAACTGCCCGATGGTGGTGTCGCGGCCGATCGTGGGCTCCCCGTTCTCGCAGAGCGCCACGTCGGTCGACGTGCCACCCATGTCGAACGTCAGGATGTTCGGATGCCCGGCACGGACCGACACCGCGAGGGCGCCGGCAACGCCGCCGGACGGACCGGACAGGACGCCGTAGATCGGGTTGCGGCCCGCCTCGCGCGTCGTCATCAGGCCGGCGTCGGAGCGGAGGATGTTGACGTCGCAGGTCGCGCCGCCCTTCTTCAGCTCCTCGTCGAGGCGATCGACATACGCCTGCACCTTCGGACGCACGAACGAGTTCATGCACGCGGTCAGGGTGCGCTCGTACTCGCGGAACTCCGGCACGACGTCCGAGGACAGCGTGACGGGGAAGCCCGGATAGAGGCGCTCGACGATCTCGCCGATCTGCTTCTCGTGCTTGTTGGAGATGTACGAGTTGATCAGGCCGACCGTGAGCGACTCCACGCCGCTCTCGACGAGGTCCTTGACGACCCCTTCGACCTGCTTCTCGTCGACGGGCACGACGGTCTCACCGCGCGGGCCCATGCGCTCGACAGCCTCGCGCGTGTCGGCGAGGGTCGCCGGCGGCTCGGGCTTCTGCATGATGATCCAGCCGGCCAGCGGGCCAGGCGTCTGCGAGCGTGCCAGATGCAGGATCTGCTGGAACCCCTGGGTCGTGATCAGGCCGACACGAGAGCCCTTGCCCTCGAGCACGGCGTTCGTCGCGACGGTCGTGCCGTGCATGATGTTGCCGAGATCACCGGGCGTGATGCCCGCCGTCTCGCAGATGCGCGCCACGCCGTTGAGCACACCCTGGGAAGGGTCGCTCGGCGTCGACGGGGTCTTCACCCGATGCTGTGTTCCGTCCTCGTCATTGACGAGGAAGAGGTCGGTGAAGGTGCCACCGACGTCCACTCCTAGGCGATACGCCACGAGTCCGTCCTTTCTCTCCTCTTGCAGGTCATTACGCTAGACGATCCCGGCCTCTTGCAGGCGACCGAGCTCACTCTGGGAGAGCCCGACCAGTCCGCACCAGACCTCTTCGTTGTCCGCCCCGACCTCCCACTTGCCGCCCCACTTGATGTGGCCCGGCGTCTCGGAGAGCTTCGGGGTGATGCCCGGAACCGGCATGGTGCCGATCTCGGGGTCCTCCAGATCCACGATCAGTCCGCGTTCGCGGAAGTGCGGATCGTCGTACATGTCGGCCGCCGAGTAGACCCCGGCGGACACGACGTTGGCCTCGGCGAGCATCGAGTCGAGCTCGGCGGCCGTGTAGCCGGCCGCCCACTCGTCGATCATCGCGTACAGCTCGTGCTCGTGCTCGCCGCGGGCGCGATGCGTGGCATAGCGCTCGTCCTCGGCGAGCTCGGGCTTGCCCATCAGCGCCGCGAGGCGCTTCCACAGCGAGTCGTGGTTCGCGGCGATCACGATCCACTTCCCGTCCTTCGACTTGTGCACGTTCGACGGCGCGATCTTCGACAGGTACGAGCCGGAGGGCTCGCGGACCACGCCGGTCAGGCCGTATTCGGTGATCGTCGACTCCGTCATCGCGAAGCACGCGTCGACGATCGCGGCGTCGATGACCTGGCCCTTGCCGCCACCGCGCGCGTCGCGCCAGTAGAGCGCCATCAGGATGCCCTCGAACGCCTGCTTGGCGGCGAGCGTGTCGCCGAGCGAGATGCCCGAGCGCGGCGGCGCCTGGTCGGGATAGCCGTTGAAGTAGCGCAGGCCGCCCATCGCCTCGCCGGCGGCGGCGAAGCCGACGCGGTCGCGGTAGCGGCCGGTCTGGCCGTAGCCGGAGACGCGGGCGTAGATCAGGCGCGGATTCTTCTCGAGCGCCGTGTCCGGGCCGATGTTCCACTTCTCCATCGTGCCGGGGCTGAAGTTCTCGAGCGCGACGTCCGCCTTGGCCATCAGCTGGAGCGCGAGCTCCTGGCCTTCGGGCTCACGCAGGTTGAGCGTGACGACCTTCTTGTTGCGCGCCAGGCTCGGCCACCACAGCGTGTGGTTGTTCACCTGCTCGCGGCCCCAGACGCGCATCGGGTCGCCGGCCGGCGGCGCCTCGACCTTGATCAGCTCGGCGCCGAAGTCGGCCATCAGCGATGCGCAGTACGGGCCGGCCAGCAGCTGGCCGAACTCGATCATGCGGACGCCCTCGAGCGGTCCGGCGGTGTTCTCAGTCTCGCTCACGCATCACCTCGGTCAGGAAGTCTCTTGCATTCAGCACGTGCAGGCGCATCGCACTCTCGGCCCGATCGGCCGACCCGGCCCGGAGGCCGGCCACGATCTCTCGGTGCGACGCCAACGAGCGCGCGCGCTCGTCGGCGTCGTTCCAGAACACGGTCTTGAACGGTCGCGGGATCCCCGCGACCGTGCGCAGGGCACCGCTTAGGCGCGGACTGCCCGCGGCCTCGATCACGATGCGGTGGAAGTCCTCGTTCGCGGCGATCAACGTGTCGACGGTGCGGGCCGAGAGGCCGGACAGCGCCTCGGCACGATCGCAGGTGGCGTCGAGCGCCGTCAGGTCGTTGGCCGTCACGCGCAGCGCAGCGAGGCCGGCGGCACGCGCCTCGAGCACGGCCCGCACCTCGTACAGGTCGACGAGATCAGCCGGGTCGAAGGTGCGCACGACAG
>JBILWG010000110.1:0-6386 GCA_044369995.1 Gaiellales bacterium
CCGCACCCTCAAGCCGGAGAAGGACGGGCTCTTCTGCGAGCGCATCTTCGGCCCCACGCGGGACTGGGAGTGCTACTGCGGCAAGTACAAGCGCGTCCGCTACAAGGGCATCATCTGCGAGCGCTGTGGCGTCGAGGTGACCCGCCAGAAGGTGCGCCGCGAGCGCATGGGCCACATCGACCTGGCCGCGCCCGTCTCGCACATCTGGTTCTTCAAGGGCGTGCCGAGCCGCATCGGCTACCTGCTCGACATCGCACCGAAGGATCTGGAGAAGGTCCTGTACTTCGCCGCGCACATCTGCACCCACGTCGACGAGGAGGCCCGCGCGGCCGACCTGTCGGAGCTGGAGCGCAAGATCGTCGGCGAGCGCGAGGAGCTCGAGGCGGAGCGCGAGGAGGAGGTCGGCCGCGTCGCCGATCGTCTCAACCGCCGCCGCAAGTACATCGCGACGGGGTCGGAGGACGGCTTCGACGACGACGACGAGTACTGGGCCCGCATGCTCAACGCGTGGGCCGAGGAGCAGGGCTTCAGCCTGGCCGAGGATCGCAACGCCGCCGGCGGGCTGCTCGGCGAGATCAGCATGCAGCTGATGGACACGACCAAGAAGGTCGTCGGCGACACGATCCATCGTCTCGCCGTCCGCGAGGACCGCAACCTCACCGCCAAGGAGGTCGAGAACATCAGTGGCGTCGCCGCCGACGCGATCGACATCCTCAAGGAGGAGATCAAGCGCGTCCGTGACGGCAAGGGTGCGCAGAAGAGCGCCGGTCGTCGTGCGCTCGAGCAGTCCTGCGCCTACCTCGGTGGCGACGACTCGGCCAAGGACGGCGAGGAGCTCGCCGCCAAGCTCGTGGCCGCCGGTCGCACGCAGAAGGAGCTCGACAAGTACCGCGCGATGGGCAACGGCCTGCTCGCCGACATCGTCCGCTTCGCGCCCGACGTCCCGGCCAAGGAGCTCGACGTCAAGGAGCTCGCCAACGACCTCTGCCTGAAGGCCTCCGGCAAGATGACGCGCGAGGATCATCGCCGCATCGAGGAGTGGACGGCGAAGATCGTCGAGATGCTCAAGGACGCCGAGCAGCGCAAGAAGGACGGCCACGAGCTGTACGACGAGCGCCTCCAGATGCTCGACGACGCGTGGCAGGTCTTCCAGACGATCAAGCCCAAGGAGGTCATCGGCGACGAGAAGGTCGCGCGTGAGCTCAAGGATCGCTTCGCCTCCTCGTGGGGCTTCGGCGAGTACATCGGGCTCGGCATGGGTGCCGAGGCCGTGCGCGACCTCCTCGCCCGCGAGGATATCCCGCAGCTCGTCGAGGAGCTCAAGGAGCAGATCGCGACCGGCAAGGGCCAGAAGCAGCAGCGCGCCATCAAGCGCCTGAAGGTCGTCTCCGCGTTCCACAAGAGCGAGCAGCGGCCCGACTGGATGATCCTCGAGGTCGTCCCGGTGATCCCGCCGGAGCTGCGCCCGATGGTCCAGCTCGACGGTGGCCGCTTCGCCACCTCGGACCTGAACGACCTGTACCGCCGCGTGATCAACCGCAACAACCGCCTCAAGCGGCTGCTCGATCTCGGCGCGCCGGAGATCATCGTCAACAACGAGAAGCGCATGCTCCAGGAGGCCGTCGACGCGCTGTTCGACAACGGCCGCCGTGGTCGCGCGGTGACCGGACCGGGCAACCGCCCGCTCAAGTCGCTGTCCGACATGCTCAAGGGCAAGCAGGGTCGCTTCCGCCAGAACCTGCTCGGCAAGCGCGTCGACTACTCGGGTCGCTCCGTGATCGTCGCGGGTCCGATGCTGAAGCTGCAGCAGTGCGGTCTGCCGAAGCTGATGGCCCTCGAGCTCTTCAAGCCGTTCATCATGAGCCGGCTCGTCGAGCGCAAGGCCGTCCCGAACATCAAGGCCGCCAAGCGCATGGTGGAGACGATGGAGGGGGACGTCTGGGACGTCCTCGAGGAGGTCATCACCGAGCATCCGGTGCTCCTCAACCGCGCTCCCACCCTGCACCGCCTCGGCATCCAGGCCTTCGAGCCGGTCCTCGTCGACGGCAAGGCGATCCAGGTGCATCCGCTCGTCTGCCACGCGTTCAACGCGGACTTCGACGGCGACCAGATGGCCGTGCACGTGCCGCTCAGCGTCGAGGCGCAGGCCGAGGCCCGTCTGCTGATGCTGTCGGCGCACAACATCCTGTCGCCGGCCAACGGGCGTCCGCTCGCCACGCCGTCGCAGGACATGGTCATCGGCCTGTACTACCTGACGTACTCGAGCATCGACGCGAAGGACCTGCAGGCGAAGCTCGACGGTGGCGCCTCCAGCAAGGACATCGGCTCGCACGGCACGTTCGCGACGGCGGAGGAGGTGCAGATCGCCCTCGACCACAATCGTGTGCCGCTGCAGGGCGCGATCATCCTGCGCACCGAGCAGGGTGTCCGCACCGTCACCACGCCGGGTCGCGCGATCCTCAACCACGAGCTGCGGCTCGCGCTCGAGACCCAGCTGGGTCGCGAGCTCGACGAGGACGATGTCGAGTTCGTCGACGTCGCGATGACGAAGAAGGAGATCACCGACTTCGTCACCACGCTCGTCGACCGGCACGGCCCGTCCGAGGTCGCGATGGTGCTCGACACGATCAAGGACCTGGGCTTCAAGTACGCCACCAAGTCCGGCGTGTCGATCTCGAAGAACGACATCGTCACGCCGCCCGAGAAGCCGGCGATCATCGCCGCCTACGAGGGCAAGGTCAAGGCCGCGCACGACCAGTACATGGATGGCCTGATCACGGAGCAGGAGCGCCACCGCAAGGTCGTCCAGCTCTGGAACGAGGCGACCGACGAGGTCGGCGAGAAGGTGAAGGACAACTTCGGCGAGACGAACCCGGTCTACATGATGGCCAACTCGGGTGCTCGCGGCTCGTTCAAGCAGATCCGCCAGCTGGCCGGCATGCGTGGCCTGATGGCGAATCCGAAGGGCGAGATCATCGAGCGTCCGATCCGCGCCAACTTCATGGAGGGCCTGGACGTCCTCGAGTACTTCATCTCCACGCACGGCGCCCGCAAGGGCCTCGCCGACACGGCGCTCCGCACGGCGGACTCGGGCTACCTGACCCGCCGTCTGGTCGACGTGTCGCAGGACGTCATCGTCCGCGAGGAGGACTGCGGCACGGAGCGCTTCGTCGAGGTGCCGGCGTTCATGGATCGCCGCCCGACGTACGAGGTGCGGGGCGGTGCGATCGTGCGGCGCTCGCCGGCCTTCGATGCGCGTCCGAGCGACCAGCTCGCCGGTCGCGTGCTCGCGCATGACGTCGTGATCGGCGGTGGCGACTCGCTGCCCGCCGGTACGCCGATCAGCCGCTCGTTCGCGGCCGAGCTGTCGGCCGAGAAGGAGCGTCACATCACGGGCGTGCTCGCCACGATCGACGCCGAGGTCGGCAAGGCCGGCAAGGAGCCCGATCCGATCGCGCTCGCCAAGGCCGTCGGCCTCGACGACCTCGCGGAGATGTTCAAGCGCGAGAGCAAGGGCGAGGATCCGTACTTCAGCCTCGAGGCTGTGGACGACATGAAGAACCCGGAGAAGTTCCTCCGGCGTCTCGAGGAGGAGGGCTACCCGTCCTCGCCGCATGCCGACCGCAACGCCGAGGAGATCCGCGTGCTCCAGCTCCGCACCCTGGTGTGGGCGCTGAACGAGAAGGTCGACGCGGAGTGCACCGTCCCGGTTCGCTCCGTCCTGACGTGCAACGCCGAGATCGGCGTGTGCGGTGCCTGCTACGGCGTGATGCCGGCAACGGGCTCGCGCTCGGAGGTCGGTGACGCGGTCGGCATCATCGCCGCCCAGTCGATCGGCGAGCCGGGCACGCAGCTGACCATGCGCACGTTCCACACGGGCGGCGTCGCCGGCTCCGACATCACGCACGGCCTGCCGCGCGTCGTGGAGCTGTTCGAGGCCCGCACGCCGAAGACGCCGGGCGCCGTCGCCCACGTCGATGGTCGTGTGATCCGCCGCGCCAAGCTGACGGGCCAGTTCGTCTTCGTCCTCCCGCGCCGCGATGACATCGAGGTGCGCGAGGTCAAGGGCGAGGGCACCGTGATCTTCTACAAGGGCGAGCGCATGACGCGCACGCTGCACGAGTGGCTCACGAAGGGCATCCCGTACTCGCGCTCCGCCGAGGAGATCGTGGAGGACGGCCAGATCGTGGTGCGTGGCCAGCAGATCGTGAACGGCGTCCTGTCGGCGCCGGATCTGATGGCCTCCGGCCTGGATCGGGCCACGCGCTACCTGACCGAAGAGGTCCAGCGCGTGTACCGCGATCAGGGTGTGGAGATCAACGACAAGCACATCGAGGTCATCGCGCGTCAGATGACGCGGCGCGTGCTCGTCGACTTCCCGGGCGACACGGACTACCTGCCCGGTCAGCTCGTCGAGGTCAGCGAGTTCGTCGCGAATCGCGCTGCCCTCGAGAAGAAGCAGGCCAAGGTCAAGAAGACCGAGGTCCCGACGGGCGAGCAGCAGGTCCTGGGTATCACCAAGGCCTCGCTCGCGACGGAGAGCTTCCTGTCGGCGGCGTCGTTCCAGGAGACCACCAAGGTGCTCACGGACGCGTCGATCGAGGGCAAGATCGACAACCTGCAGGGCCTCAAGGAGAACGTGATCATCGGCAAGCTGATCCCGGCCTCCACGGGTCTGAAGCAGTATCGGAACATCGAGATCGAGCCGCGTGAGCCGTGGACGCCGGAGATCATCGGCACCGTGGTGATGGACGAGGACCTCGGCATCATCGGCGAGGAGATCGAGCCGATGATCGGCCTCGAGGAGCGCCTCGAGGGCGACTCGGGTCTGTCCGACTAGGTCTGAGAACGTCGAAGGGCCCTGGTGTCCCGGCTGCGGCCGGGGCACCAGGGCCCTTCTGCGTTTTCGGCCATGTCTGGGTGGATCGCGAGTGGCCCCGGAGTGCGCCAGTTCGTCAGACGCGCGCCAGCAGCTCCTCGACCGGCACGCGGTCGGCGGCCGTGGCGGGCCGGTGGATGAACACCACGTGCCCGTCGGCGTCGAGCACCACATCAGCACCCAGCTGGAAGCCGTCGTCGCCGCGGTGCTTCATCGCGAAGCGCCCGTGCAGCAGCTCGCCGGCGGCCTCGCGCCAGGAGCGCGGGTCGAGCAGCAGGTCGCGGGGCGTGCCCCGGCCGATGCCGAGCGCGCGGTAGAGCGCGCGGTCCTCATCGCCGATCACCGTCACGTCCCACGCGTGGTGCGTCTGCCGCCAGCCCTCGGCACGGCCGGCCGACGTCGGCAGCACGACGAGCAGGTCGGCACCGGCGGCGCGAATCGCGGTCTTGGCCTCCACGGCACGGCGGAGGTGGCGCTGGCAGACCGGTCAACCGGGGTGGCGCGACAGGTAGACGATCCACGGCCGGCCGCTGAGATCCGCGCGCGAGACGGTGCCGCCGCCAGCGCGGGGGAGGGCGAGGTCGGGGAAGTCCATGCCTCCACTATCGCAGGTGCAGGGGGCCTCGGCTCGTGTGGCGTGCGGTCGGCGACTCGACGCCGGCCTCGGCTTCGGCTGGACGGCGACGATCGCGCCCGTTTGGCACAACCACGCCCTTCTGCGCCCGTCCGGCCGGTGGCGCAGGGCCGCGCAGCGTGCGGTGCGACGGCTCGTCCCGCGGGGTTGCCGTGACGGCGGGCAGCCGTCAGAATCGTCGCTCCACCGGGAGGGAGGACCCCCATGCAGACCCTGTTGACCCGCCGCGGCCTGGCCGCGCTGCTCGTCGTGGCGCTCGCCGTCGGCGCGGCGCTGCCGTCGCTCGGCACGGCCGCCAGCACGCTGATCGGCACGGCGCAGCTGAAGAACGGCGCCGTCACCAACGCGAAGGTGCGGGCGGGCTCGCTGCGCCTCACCGCCTTCGCCAAGGGGCAGGTGGCCCCGGCGGATCTCGCGGGGATCCGCGCCGGCGGTGTGCTGACCGGCACGTATCCGCGGCCCGGACTGGCGAACGGCAGCGTGAAGGCGGCGCAGATCGCGACCGGGGCGGTGGGCAAGACGGAGCTCGCGGCCGGTGCCGTCGGCTCCGACGAGCTCGCCGCGGGCGCCGTGCGGGCCGCCGACATCGCCAACGGCTCGATCGGGGCGAGCAAGCTCGCGCCGAACAGCATCGGCAAGGGGCAGATCGCGCCGGGTGGGGTGGGGGCGAGCGAGCTCGCCAACGGGTCGGTCGGCGTCGCGGAGCTGGCGCCGCTGCCGGGCGCGCGGGTCTACCGGTCCGCGCCGATCGCGATTCCGAGCGGGCAGATCACCGAGCTGCCGATGACGGATGCCGCCTACACCCAGGGCGGCGTCTGGGCGACGAACCAGCCGACGCGCCTGACCGCGCCGGTGGCGGGGGTCTATTCCATC
>JBILWG010000111.1:0-6241 GCA_044369995.1 Gaiellales bacterium
GGGCCAGACCCCTCTGCAAAGGTGGACGGGGTACCGCCGTTGGCAGTTCGGTCGTCCGTCGGGCGCCCGCCGCCCTTGATCAGCACGGCGTCACCGCGCTCGCGGAACGGCAGCTCGATCAGATCCAGATCGCGGGGCACCACGACGTTGTCGTGGATCGCCTCCGCCTCGGCCTTGACCTGCTTCGGCGAGCAGCGCATCGAGACGTGGGTCAGCGCGAGCATGCGCGCGCGCGCCTCGACCGCCAGCTCGGCGGCCTCACGCGCCGTGGAGTGGTGCGTGTCGCGGGCGCGCTCGAGGTCCTCGTCGAGGAACGTCGCCTCGTGTACGAGCAGATCGCAGTCCACGGCGCGCGCCATGATCGCGTCGCACGGTCGGGTGTCGCCGCTGAAGACGATGGTGCGACCGAAGCGCGTCTCGCCGACCAGTCCGGCCGGATCGATCACCGTGCCGTCCTCGAGCGTCACGTGCTCCCCGCGCTGCAGCTGGCCGTAGAGCGGTCCATTCGGTACGCCCAACTCGCGCGCCCGATCGACATCGAAGCGGCCAGGGCGATCCTCCTCGATCAGTGCCCAGCCGACGCTCTTGACGCGATGGCGGGTGCCGATCGCCTCGATCCGATAGTCGGCGCCGACGATCTCGCCGCCCGGCTCGAGCTCGACGACCGCGAACGGGTACGGCAGCTTGCCGATCACCGAGTCGAGATCGGCGAGCACCTTGCGGATCCCCTCGGGGCCGTACAGAGCCAGCGGTGCCGTGCGCTCACGCAGCGCGAACGTGCGCAGCAGCCCGGGCAGACCGAGGATGTGGTCGGCGTGGCCGTGCGTGATCAGGATCACGTCGATGTCGGAGAGTCCAGCGACGCTCTGCATCAGGCGTCGCTGGGTACCCTCGCCGCAGTCGATCAGGATGCGCTCACCGCCACGGCGCACGAGTGTGGCCGCGGTCTGCCGGGTGGCGGAGGGCACCGAGCCAGCGGTGCCGAGGAAGATGACGTCGAGATCCACGCGGGGCGGAAGCCTACCCCGGTCGGCGATGTCCGGCTACGAGCCCGAGCGCAGAGCCGTGCCGATGCGACGCAGGAGCGCACGGTCGACGGCTGTCGGGTCGAACGCGATCGCCTCCGAGTAGCGCTCGAAGGCCAGCGTGGCATCGCCGGCGGCGAGGGCGCTGCGTGCCGTGCGCAGCGAGGCGTTGGCAGCAGCCCGGCGGGTCGCGGCCAACTGCGACGGCGCATCGGCGTAGGCACCGGCGGCTGCCAACTCGGTGATCGCCTGCTCCCAGCGTCGGGCGCTGACGGCGTTCAGGCCACGGTCGTACGCGCGCTCAGCGATCGCCTCCGCCTGCAGTCGCGCGGCAGTGTTGGCGTCGATCTGCGCGACCATGACCTTCTGCGATGTGGCGATGGCCTGACCGAGGTCGGGCGCGGCCTGCAGGGCGCCGTCGACCGAGGCGCGGGCGCCGGCGAGGTCGCCGGCCGCGAGCTGCGCCTCGGCCTGCACCGAGAGGGCCACGGCATTCCGGACGTCGCCGCGGTTGCGCGCCCAGTCGCGTGCGGGCTGCACCACGGCAATCGCAGAGATCGCCAGCAGCACGAGCATGAGCAGCGCGCCGAGGATGCGACCGCGCGGCACGATGCGCGGCACCCAGCGATCCAGCAGGTGCATCTGCCGCCACGCGATCCAGATTCCGACCGCGACGAATGGCGCGAAGCCGATGAAGGCGATCTTGCTCATCGCGCCGGCGCCGAGCAGTGCGAGGATGCCGAGGCCGGCGGCGCCCTGGACGGCGTAGCGGTTGGACGGGCGCAGGACGACGACGCCGTCGGCACCGACGTCGCCGGGGGCGGGACGGGTACGGACGCCGTGTCGCTTGAGGACGTCCTCAGCGAAGTCCAGCGGTTCGCGCTCGGCCTCCTGCACCTCTTCCGCGGTGGCATCGTCCGGCAGCGGCTCGGGGTCGTACGGCAGCGGAAGCGTCTCGAGGAGGTCGCTGACGCGCATGCTCAGGCCTGGCTCGCCGGCCTTCACGGACTTCGTGCGGAGCGTCTGCGCACGCTCGCGCAACTCGCCCCAGCTGATGCGCTGCTGCTCGATCGTGGCCATGTCGCGGAGTGTACCGGGCGTCCGAGCGGAAGCGGACGCGATGGCGTGGCTATGCTGCGGGTATGGCGAAGAAGAAGCAGCGCGAGCGCGAGGAGCGGTATCGCCGCCACGGCGTCGAGCGCCCCGAATCTCCCCAGCGCGAGGCCAAGGCGACCCAGGTCGACGATGCCCCGGCTAAGGGGAAGGGTGGCAAGAAGTCGCGGTCGACCACGGCGCGGGCCCGCAAGCCGGTGCCGTATCCGACGTTGCGTCGGTCGCTGGTGCGGGCCCCGATCTTCGGCCTGCTGTGGTTCGTCATCTCGCGCTTCCTGCTGTCGGGCGCAGAGCGCACCATCAACGAGGACATCGTCCAGGCGGTGATCCTGACGCTCGCGATGCTGCCGCTCCTGTACTTCGCCGATAAGGTCACCTACACGCTGGCGCGGCGCAAGAACCATCCCGTCGCGGAGCCTGGCCCGGGCGGCTGGCTCGGCTTCAAGCGCTAGCGCCTAGGGCAGGTGGCGGCGCAGCGCGCTGCAGTCGGCCGGCAGCGGTGTGGCCGTCGCGGTCGCCGCCGCGATCGTGGCGTTGCTGCGGATCGGCTTCTGCTGGCGCTTGCCCTTGAACGACTGCGTGCCCGACTTGGGCGGCTTGGCGGACTTCGCGCGGACCTGGAGGCGCGTGCTGGAGGCGCTGCCGGTCAGTTTCGACGCCGCGCCGGTGCCGCCGCGGAAGACGTATGTGGAACCCCGCGGCGTGCCGGTGACGCCGAGGCAGATCAGCGCTCCGCCGGTGCCGCGCAGCAGCATCGTCGACTCGCCGATCACGGTCTGGGTCCGCGTTGCGCCGAAGAACCCGAGCGAGGCGGCGCGCACCACGTAGTCCCCCTTCGGGAACAGCGTTAGCGCGCTCGGTCGGGTGCTGCCGTTGCCCTTGGCGGGCGTGCGCAGGGTGTAGGTGCCCCGGCCGGTGGTGCCGTTGAAGGTGCCGGCGCCGTCGCTGGTGCCGAGGGCGACCATCGTGGCCTTGCCGAGCGTGAAGCGCGCCTTCGCGCGGTAGCCCTTCGTCGTGGCGCGCGACGAGCGTGCGGCACTCGACGTGTAGAGGGTGGCGACGACCTGGTCGACGCCGTACGAGCCCGCGGCGATCTGCTGGCTGTAGAAGGTGCAGGTGTTGGCCACGTCGGCGGCGATCACCGCGATGCGCTGGTTGCCGGCCGCGGCCGTGAAGGTCGCGGTGAAGGCGTTGGCCGCCGTCAGCTCGGCATCGGTGTAGACGTCGTCGCCGTTGCTGTCGACGCAGCCGAGCGTGGCGCCAGCGCGGTTGTCGAGCGTGACCGTGCTGGGGCTCCCCGCCGCTCCGGCAGCGGGTGCGAGGGTGATCGTCTGGCCGACCTCGGACCACAGGCGAGTGATCACCTCGGCTCTGGCCGTGGCGGTCGCCGACAGGCCGCTCGTGTTCGTCGCCTTGACGCCGAACGTGAAGCGGGTGCCGATGGCGTTGAGCGTCGCGGCGGGGATGCGCACGAGGCCCGCCGTGCCCGTCTCCTCGACGGGGTCGCCGTAGACGCCGTCGTTGTTCGTGTCCCACGTGTACGTGAGCGTCTGCCCCTGCGGATCGGTCGAGGTGCGGGCGTCGATGGTGCGGGCCGCGTCCTCGGTGCTGAGCATCCGTAGGTAGTGCGGGAAGACGCGCGCCGTGGGCGCCGATGGCGCTGCGGGCGCGGCGGCCTTGAGCGTGAGGGAATCCTGCGCGGTGAAGATCGTCCCCACGGTGAACAGCAGCGCGGCGTTCTGGGCCTTCGACGACACGCGGACCGTCAGCTCGCCGCCGGTGAAGTCGGCGGGGATCGGCACGTCGATAGTGCCGCGGAACGTGCGGCAGGCCACGGTCGGCTGGAAGAGCGAGCTGTCCTGCGCGGGGTCGTACCAGCGCCGTGCCCAGGCGCTGTCGGTGCTCAGCAGGGAGCTGACGTTGTAGATGCAGTGCTCGCGCAGGTTGGTGCCGGTGATGTCGAGCGCGACGGTGGTGCCGGGGGTGACCGTGGTCGGCGGGTTGGCGAACGTGACGGTGCCCGCGCCGCCCTCCTGGACGGTGTTGTTGAAGCAGCTGACCGCGCCGCAGCCGGACAGCAGGAACATCGGCAGGAGCATCAGGCCGAGGCGGAGGCGGGAACGAAGGCGCGCGGCGGGATCCTAGGCGGGTGCGTCGTCGTCGGCCAGACGCTCGAGCTGCGTGCCGACGCGGTCGAGCGCCCACGTCACGCGCTCGAGCTCCTTCTCGATGCGCACGGAGCGCGCCTCGAGCTTGGCGACGTCGCCGCGGACGGCGCCGAGCCCCTCGGCGAGCAGATCGACGACGACCTCGAGGTCCTCGATGCGCGAGACACGATCGGCACGGACATCGGCGGCAAGTGCCCGGGTGCGCTGCGCGGTGTCGAGCGCGAGCGCGTGGAGCTCGGCGACGCGCGCGTCGGGACCCGTGCCCTCGTGCGCGTCGAGCGCTCGCTGGACGGCGGCCTCGATGCGGGTCGGGAGCACGCTGCGGAGGTCGGCGGCGATCTCCTTGACCTCCTCGATCTCGGCGGTGACGTCGTTGAACTCGGCGCTGTCGTCGTGCTCGCTCATGCGGACGCCTCGGTGATGGCGAAGGAGGGGTGCCCCGAGCCGGGCAGCGGGTAGCGGCCGGGCTGGATGCGGAAGGCGCCGACGCTGTCGTCGAACGCGACGTCGACCTGCCCGTGCTTGATGCGGTGATCCAGCCAGGCCGAGCGGAAGACGAGCTTGCGCAGCCAGTAGACGGGGTCCTCGCCGCCACCGGCCTGCAACTCGACGATGCGGTCCCCGGCGTCGGACCGGGGCTCGTCGAGCGAGCCGTCGATGGCCGCCTGCAGCAGGTCCTCGCGCTCGGTGCGGCTGACGGGCGTCGCGACCAGGTCGAGCTCGACGGCCGCGCGCACGACGCGCTGCTCGAAGTCCTTGCGGGCGAACGAGTACGTCCGTCCGAGGAACCCGAGCGTCACGTCATCGCCGGAGTGGAAGTCCTCACAGAGCATGCGCGGAGCGTAGCGGAGGGTGAGGAACCGGCTCGACCTGCGTCGTGGCCTGACACGTGCCGCGCGGATCGGGTCACAGTCCGTGCTGCGGGCGTGGGTGCGGCGCGCGCCCCGACGCGCCACGCTCGGGACATGCTCGAGATCATCGATCGGGATACCGGGGTCCGTCTACTCGGGTCGGTGCGCGTCGCCGGCGCCTTCAGCCGGGCTGCGGCCGTTGGCCTGCTGTCGAGCACGGGGCTGGCTCCGGGCGCGGGCCTGCTGCTATCCGACCCGTTGCGGTGCGTGCACACCTTCGGAATGCGCTTCGCGATCGACGTCGTCTTCCTCGACGCCCGCCTGCGGATCGTGGCCGTCGCCGAGGCGGTACGGCCGGGCAGGCTCGCGTGGCATCTTCAGGGGCGGCATCAGCTCGAGCTGGCAGCTGGCTCGGCGCGGTCCCTCGGGCTTGTGCCGGGACGGGCGTTGGCGGTGCGCGAGTCCGGGGGACGCGAAACGGCCGAATCTCCACAGCGTCCACACGTTCTCTGCGAGGCCGCTCACACGGCGCGTGGAGGCCGTTGCGCAACGCGTCTGCACGTGCCTACGTTGCCGCCCCGCGCCGGGTGGTCCGGCGCGGACCGAATCGCTACAAGAAGGAGCACGCCATGTGCGCACACCTGCTGATCGTCGAGGATGACGAGACCGTCTCCGAGTTCCTCGTCGACAACCTGCGCGAGGACGGGCACGCTGTCACCACCGCTGCCTCGGTCGGGGAAGCGGTTGCCGTGCTGCGGCGCGGCACCGTGGAACTGGCCCTGATCGACGTCTCGCTGCCGGATGGATCCGGACTCGACGTGGCGCGGCTGATCCGTGGTGGCGAGGCCGGCCCGCCGGATACCGGCGTGATCATGGTGAGTGGGCGCGGCACGGAGCAGGATCGCGTGCGCGCCTTCGAGCGCGGCGTCGACGACTACATCGTCAAGCCCTTCAGCTATCCGGAACTGCTGCTGCGCACAGCCGCGCTGGAGTCGCGCATTCGCGGGCGGATTGGGACCGTGCTCACGGTGGGGCCGCTGACGGTCGATCTGGCGGCGCGTTCTGTCCTGGTCGACGGAGAGCT
>JBILWG010000112.1:0-6220 GCA_044369995.1 Gaiellales bacterium
GGCCAGAGCCGCGTCCACGCCTCTGGGCGCGAGACGAGATCCAGGCAGAGCCCGTCGCCGAGCGCGAGAATCGCACCGCACTGTCCCTCGACGCGCTCGAAGGACTCGGCGAGGCCATCGATGCGCGGGCGCTCTGCGTCGTGCACGTCGGAGAGAGCGCTGGTCGGAGCGTGCACCGCGCTCTCGTGGATGCGCTCGTCGATCTCGGCCCAGACGGTCTGCTGCGAGCACCCCGCCGACAGTGGCGCGTGCTCGAGATCGACCGACTTGCGGCGGCGGATCTCCGGGTGCGCGACACGGTCGGCGGGGACGAAGTCCACGCCCGTGTCGTGCCAGCGGCCGGCTTCGACGCACGCCACCGGGATCTTCTGGGTGGTCGTCGCCGCGACGAGAATGGAGGCCTCGAGCACGCGATTCTGCTTCGCGCCGACGACCTCCTCGCCGTCGTACAGCAGCACGTCGGTGGCAAGCGGATTGCGGACGAGCAGCTCGGGGACGTGTCCGTGCACATCGACCTCGTCGATCGTGAACCCGAGCGCCACCGCCTCGTCGAGGGTGATGTACGCGCGCTGTGGCAACGCGGCGACGAGGAGCGGGACGATGGTGATACCGCCGTTCATCTGCGGCTCGCCCAGTCTCAAGGGCGTGGCGTGCGACGGCTTCGGGCAGGTGACAGTGCTCATGGCGGCTCCTTCGTCTCGTGTGTGGTGGCACGAGGGAGTCGCGGTGGAGCCGGAGCTCCTTACGCCGGCTCGGCGTCGGCGCCGACATCGCCGGCCGCCGGCGTGCGGAGTAGCCGCACCAGCTCGCATGCGCCCGCGACCCACCAGAAGCCCATGAACGTGACGCACCAGATGCACATGTGCCCGCCGAAGTGCGCCTGCTCGACGTAGCGCAGGTAGATCGTGAAGACCGCGCCGATCGCGAACAGCACGAGACTGATCGCGCGCAGCTCCATGATCCGCCACGGCGTGGCGAGCAGCAGGACACTGGCCGCCGTCAGGCCGATGTAGGCGAGCGGGATGCCGGCGAGGTAGCCCCAGGGCGAGTAGAGCGCGAGCGCGCAGCCACCGCCAGCAGTGCAGGGCGGGATCCCGTTCGTCGCCTTCTGGTACGCGAGGTAGCCGGAGACGACGATCGCACCGACCAGCGCGAGGAGCTGGAGATACGTCGGGATACGACGGTCGAACGTCATGCGCATAGGGTACCCGGCGTCGGTGCTTCGGTGAGACGCCCGGATTACCTCGCGTCCACCACCGCGAGCTCTCACCTCAGCCTCGCGTAGGCTACGCGCCATGAAGATCCGTGCCGCAGTACTCGAGGAATTCGGCCAGCCGCTCGTCGTCCAGGAGGTCGAGCTCGCCGAGCCGAAGGCGGGGGAGGTGCTCGTCCGCCTCGAGGCGTGCGGCGTCTGCCATACCGACCTCTACACGGCGTCCGGCGCCGACCCGACGGGGTATGCCCCCTGCGTGCTCGGGCACGAGGGCGCGGGTGTGGTCGAGAAGATCGGTGCGGGCGTCACACTGGTGCAGCCCGGCGATCACGTGATCACGCTGTTCGCTCCGGAGTGCGGCCAGTGCATCCACTGCCGCAGCTCGCGCACCAACCGCTGCATCGCGATCCGTGAGCAGCAGGGTCGCGGCTATCTGCCCGACGGCACGGCGCGCCTGTCGCGCGACGGCGAGGAGCTGCGCCACTTCATGGGCACCTCGACGTTCGCCGAGTACACGGTGATGCCCGAGATCGCGCTCGCCAAGGTGAGTCCCGAGGCGCCGCTCGACGGCTGCGCCCCGTTCGCCTGCGGCCTCTCGACCGGCATCGGCGCTGCGCTCTACACGGCGCAGGTCGAGCGCGGCTCCACGGTCGCCGTCTTCGGCTGCGGCCTCGTCGGCCTCGGCGCCGTGATCGGCGCGCGCCTCGCCGGTGCGGAGCGCATCATCGCGATCGACCTCGCCGAGAATCGTCTGCAGGATGCGCTGCATCACGGCGCCACCGAGACCCGCGTCGGCGGCCCCGACACCGTCGACTGGCTGAAGGAGCAGACCGACGGCTACGGCATCGACTACACCTTCGAGGCGACCGGCAACGTCAACGTCATGCGCCAGGCCGTCGAAAGCGCTCGCGAGGCGTGGGGGCTGGCGACGATGTGCGGCGTGGCCGGCAAGGGCGAGCTGCTCGAGGTGATCCCGCGCTTCCTGATCACCGGCCGTCGCGTCACCGGCTCGTCGTTCGGCGGCGTCAAGGGCCGCACGCAGGTGCCGCTGCTGGTCGATCACTGGCTCAACGGCGACATCGACGTCGAGGCGCTGCTGTCGCACCGCATCACGCTCGACGAGGTCAACCACGGCTTCGAGCTGATGGAGCAGCAGGACGGCATCCGCAGCGTGATCACGTTCGGCGGGTCGTGAGCATCCCGGGCGTGATCGCAGCGCAGGCCGAGCAGGGCCTGGGTGAGCTGCTCGTCGGCACGCCGCTGCGCATCCTGATCGTGTTGCTGGTCGCGGTCGCGCTCCAGCTCGTGGCCGTCCGTGTGATCCGCCACGCCATCCGCCGCACCGTCGAGCGGGCACAGGCGCGGGATCAGCAGCGCGGCAAGGAGGTCTCGGGCACGCGGGTCGCCCAGCGCACGGGCGCAATCGGGTCGCTGATGATCAGCGTGGTCTCGGTGGTGATCTGGATCAATGCGCTGCTGATCATCCTCGAGGCCCTGGGCATCAACATCACGCCGATCGTCGCAAGCGCCGGTGTCGCCGGCATCGCGCTCGCCTTCGGCGCGCAGACGCTGATCAAGGACTACATCTCCGGCATTCTCCTGATCCTCGAGGATCAGTACGGCGTCGGCGACGTGGTCGTGATCGGCGCGGTCACCGGCACCGTCGAGGAGGTGCTGCTGCGCACGACGCGACTGCGCGATGCCGACGGCACGCTCTGGCACTTCCGCAACGGCGAGATCATGAGCGTCGGAAACCGCTCGCAGCCGAGCGTCTAGCGCGACAGCACGTCGACGAGGATCGGCTCGGCAATCGCCATGTCCTCATCCGAGCCGATCGTGATGCGGATCTTGGTCGGCGCACCGAAGCCATTCAGCGGCCGTACGATCACGCCGCGCTGCATCAACGCCGCGGCCGTGGCCTGCGCGTCGTCGACGGTGACGGTGAGGAAGTTCGCGACGCCGGTCGTCGCGACGCCGGCGGCGGCGAGCTTGGTGCGCAGCGACTCGCGGCGCACGGCGTTCTCCTGGCCGCGACGCTCGATCGTTGCGGTGTCGGCCAGCGAGGCGATCACGGCGGCCGTGGCCATCGAGCTGACGTCGAATGGCCCGCGCACGCGGATCGACGCGTCGATGATCCAGGCGGGGGCGGCCATCCAGCCGACGCGCAGCCCGGCGAGTCCGTAGATCTTGGAGAAGCTGCGCAGCACCGCGACACGAGGGTGGCCCGCCTTGACGTACTCCTCGATCGCATTTGGATAGTCGTCCTCGAGGACGTAGCCGGCATACGCCTCGTCGACCACGCACACGACATGCTCGGGCAGTGCATCGACGAACGCGCGCAGCTGATCGCGCGTCACGTACGTGCCCGTCGGGTTGTTCGGATTGCAGACGTAGACCATGCTCGTCTCGGGCGTGATCGCCGCGAGCAGCGCGTCGAGATCGTGCGTGTCGTTGGCGAGCGGCACCATGATCGCGTTCGCCTGCTGCTTCTGCGCGGTGAGCGCATACGAGACGAACGCGGGCCAGGCGAAGACCACGTCGTCGCCGGGGCCGAGGAAGGCCGAGGAGAGATAGGCGATCGACATGTCGGCGCCCGGGCTGGCGGCGACCATGTCGGGTGCGAGTCCGTGCGCGGCGGCAAGCGCGGCGTGGAGCTCGCCCGCGTCGGGGTAGCGGTTCAGCTCCGGCGCCTCGGCGCTCATCGCAGCAAGCGCGGCGGGGGTGGGGCCCTCGGCCCCCTCGTTCGACGACAGCTTGACGATCGGAATGCCCTCCGGCACGCCGGTTGAGGCACCGGGCGTGTAGACCGTCAGCTGGTCGAGATGGGGACGAAGGCGGACGCCGGCTGGTGCGCCGGGGATGACGGGCTCGCTCATGGGTGGGAGCGTACCCGTGGACCCGCGACAGCGGGGCGTGATGTGTCATCAAGTTGTCTCTTGATGGAAGGACTGTCTCCCATGGCACCCACGCGCGAGAAGTTCGCATCCCAAGCGGACCCGGAGATCTTGGCGTCCCTGCGCGGCGCTGCCGCCGCGCAGGGACGCCAGTTGCAGGCGGTCATCGAGGATGCCATGAGTGAATACCTCGCTCGGCTCGCTGGCAATCGTCCGCGCCCGCAGGTGATGGAGGCACTGGCAGAGAGTGTCGCCGAGTTCGATTCGCTCTACGAGCGGCTCGCGCAGTGACCAACGAGCCGGTTGTCCACATCACCGTAGACGAGGCGATCTTCATCCACGGAGTCCTGCGGGAGCGACATGGCGGCAGCCCGGACCTTCGAGATGCCGGTGCGCTGGAGTCCGCGCTGGTGCGCCCGCAACTCGGGCACTACGACGATCTTGTGGCGGAGGCGGCAGCGCTGCTCGAGCGTCTCGGGATCAATCATCCGTTCGTAGACGGCAACAAGCGAGGCGCCTTCGGCGTGGTCGATGTGTTTCGCCGCATCAATGGACAACGCGTCGGCTGCACGGCAGACGACGCCTACGCGTTCATGATCGGGCTGTTCGAGTCGCATCGCTTCCGCTTCGAGCACCTCGAGCCATGGCTGCGCTCCGTGGTGCGCGAACGCTGGGTCCGGGCTCGGCGACGGTTCTCTCAGGTGCGTGGCACGGACAGGCGTGCGCCTGTGGCGGGCGCTAGGATCCCGCCATGCCTGAAGACCTCGTCCTCTACGAGCGCCGCGGCCCGTCCGCGTGGATCACGCTCAACCGTCCCGAGAAGCTCAACTCCATGACGTACGCCCTCGTCGACCAGTTCGAGGCCGCGATGGATCGCGCCGAGGCCGACGATGAGGTCCGCATCGTCGTCGTGCGCGGTGCCGGTCGCGCGTTCTGCGCCGGCTACGACCTCGAGCAGGAGGCGCTCGAGGGCGAGCCGACGATCACCGAGTGGCACGAGGTGCTCTCGCGCGACGTCGAGGTGACGATGAAGCTCTGGGGCCTTTCGAAGCCGACGATCGCGGCAGTCCACGGCTGGTGTCTCGCCGGCGGCATGGAGGTCGCGATGGCCTGCGACCTGCTCATCTGCACCGACGACGCGCGCTTTGGCGAGCCCGAAGTGCGCTACGGCTCCGGCCCCGTCACGCTGCTGATGCCCTATGTGCTCGGCGAGCGTCGTACGCGCGAGCTGCTGCTGACGGGTGATACGGTCGACGCGCAGACCGCACTCGACTGGGGCATCGCCAACCGCGTCGTCCCGGCCGACCGGCTCGAGGCCGAGGTGGGGGAGTGGGTCGCGCGGATCGCGCCGACGCCGCTCCGCGTCCTCCAGTTGACGAAGGCTGCGCTCAACCGGGCGCAGAAGGCTGCCGGTCTGCTTGAGGCTGTCGAGGCCAACCTCGATCTGTCGGCCATGCTCAACGGCGCCCAGACGCCGGAGCAGAACGCCTTCGACGAGATCGTCCGCACCGAGGGCGTCAAGGCCGCGCTGCAGTGGCGGGACAAGCGCTACGGCGAGATCCTCGGCGAGCTCAGCCAGGGCTGAAACCAATCCGGCTCCGGTGTCGGACGCATGCGCCCGACACCGGAGTAGTGGATCAGTGGCTGAGCGCGGTGAGCACGCTCTGCGGGACCAGCACGTTGTTGATCGCGTGGATCACACCGTTCGAAGCCTCGATGTCCGTGGCGGTCACCTTGGCCGTCTTGTTGACGTAGACCTTGCCGTCGCGCACGGTGATCGTGACCTTCGAACCCTCGACGGTCTTGACCTTCTTGCCGTTGAGCTTGACCACCTCGGACGCGGGCACCTCACCGGCGATGACGTGGTACGTCAGGACCTTCGTGAGCAGGTTCTTGTCCGCCGCAATGGCGTTGAGTGTGTCCTTCGGGACCTTGTTGAACGCCGCGTTTGTCGGCGCGAGCACCGTGAACGGCCCCTTGCCGGACAGGGTCTTGACGAGGCCGGCCTTCTTGATCAGCGACACAAGTGTGCTGAACTGCGGCGCGCCGGCGGCGACCTCGACGATGTTCTGGCTCTGCCGCGTCTCGGACGCCGCTGCGGGGGAGGCCGCAG
>JBILWG010000113.1:0-6201 GCA_044369995.1 Gaiellales bacterium
CCGCTGCGGGACGCGTCGCAAAGCAGACGCCACACCCCCGCAGTCGGGCGTGATCGAGCTCGGCTCGGGGTCTGACCCGATTCCGGACGTGCGCGTCAGGCGACCGGGTCGGCGTCGAACCGCACGACGCCCGTAGCCCACGAGAGGCCGACGCCGAAGCCGCTCAGCAGCGCCGTCTTGCCGGCGAGGCCGCCCTCGCGGGCCAGCTCGGCGATCAGGAACGGAATCGACGACGAGACGAGGTTGCCCGTGTCGCCCATGCGGATCGGCACGATCGCCGGGTCGAGGCCGGTGCGCCGGATCAGCTGCGACAGCATGTGATTGCTCGCCTGGTGCAGCAGGTAGATGTCGATCGCGTCCTGGTCCAGCCCGTTCGCGGCGCAGCTGCGCTCGATCTCGGCCGGCACCGTGGTGAGCATGAACTCGAAGATGCTGCGGCCGTTCATGGTCAGGCAGGTCGCACCCGCCTCGTTCGGCTCGACGATCAGATTGCGATAGCCCGAGCCGTCCGTGCCGAACACGATCTCGCCGATCTGCCCACCGGTACCCGTGCGAGCGATCCAGGTGGCGGCCGCGCCGTCGCCGAACAGCGGCGACGTGCCGCGGTCGGCGGGGTCGATCACCTTCGAGTACGGATCCGACGTGACGAGCAGAGCGTTGTCGAGACCGAGCGTCTCCAGCATGCCGCGCACGACGGCGAGGCCGTAGACGAAGCCGGAGCAGCCGAGACCGATGTCGAAGCAGGCGGTCTCCTTCGCGAGGCCGAGGCGATCCTGCATCAGCGCGGAGGTGTGCGGCAGCCCGTAGTCGGGGTTCTGGGTGCAGACGATCAGCAGCTGCACGTCCTCGCGCTCGAGGTCGGGGCACTTCGCGAAGAGGTCCTCGGCGGCGGCGACACCCATGTCGGCCGCGCCCTCGTCCGCCGCGGCGATTCGGCGCTCGTGGATGCCGAGCTTCTCCTCGAGGAAGGCGCGATCCCAGCCGAACCGCTCGATCAGCTCGTCGTTGCCGAGCACGCGCTCGGGGAGGTACGTGCCGATGCCGCGAATGACGCTCACGTGTCGCTCCCTTCCGCGAGTCCCAGAGGCGGGAGACTCGCCGTGCCGTGCTCATCGAACAGCACCTGATGGAAGAAGCGCGAGAGCGTGACGCCACGGGTGTACTCGCCGAGGCGCGGCGCGAGCGACTCGCCGGCGGCGAGCTGCACCATGCGGAACGGAAAGTCGCCGCCGGCGGCCAGCGGCAGGGGGAAGGCGCCGCCGATGCGCGGATTGACGTCGGTCACCTCGTGCCGGTCGGGCGCCTCGCGGAAGCACTGGACCGTGCCGGGGCCGCGCAGGCCGAGCACCTCGGCGACCGTGCGGCCCACCTCCACGAGCGCGGGATCCTCGAGGGTGGTGCCCTTGATCTGCTCGCCGCCCTTCGACTGGATCATCGCGCGCGGAATCGCGTCGAGGCAGCGGCCGTCGAGGTCGCACAGCACGTCGATCGAGAACTCCGTGCCCGTGCAGCACTCCTGCACCATCGAGGGCAGGGGGGTGTAGCCGAGGAAGAAGTCGAGCTCGCGGCGATCGGCGCAGCGGAAGATGCCCTCCGAGCCGCGGCCCTCGCGCATCTTGACGAGCACGGGGAAACGCAGATCCTCCGGCAGCGCGTCGGGATGGAACGTGCGCGGCGTGCCGAGCCCCTGTGCGGCCAGGAAGTCCGCCATCACCAGCTTGTCGACGCAGCGACGCGTCGCCTCGCCGCCCGGCAGGAAGGCCTCGCAGCCGAGCTCGGCCAGCTGCGGCACGAGATCGGCGAGCAGCACGAGGTCCCACTCGGAGCACGGCAGCACCATCTGGCAGCCGTGGTCGCGCACCGTCTGCAGCACGTGCTCGGCGTAGCCCGGATCGCTCGCGAGCGGTGCCTTCACCCGCACGTCGCAGAACGGCAGCGCGGGCGCGATGTCGGATGAATCCGTGCCGATGATCGTGCCGCCGCCGTGGCGCACGACCGCCTCGCGGAACGCGGACACCACATCGACGCGCAGGCCGACGCACGTCAGCAGCACGTTCATGCGCCGCTCCCGTCGGTCGGCTGCCAGCCGCCGGCCTCGCCCTTGTACGTGCCGCTGCGCGAGAAGATGGTGCCCACGGTGCGGAGCATGATGGATAGATCCAGCCGAAGCGACTGATGGTCGACGTACCAGACGTCCAACTCGATGCGCTGCGCCCACGGCAGGCTGGCACGGCCGTGGATCTGCGCCCAGCCCGTCACGCCCGGCTTGACGTCGAGCCGACGCGCCTGATGCGGCGTGTACTGGTCGACCTGGTAGCGCAGCGTGGGGCGGGGGCCGACGAGGCTCATCTCGCCGAGCAGGATGTTCCAGAACTGCGGCAGCTCGTCGATCGACGTCTTGCGCAGGAGGTCGCCGATCTTCAGGATGCGCGAGTCACCCGCGTCGACCGCGAAGCCGTCGCCCTGCGCCTCGGCGTTGACGACCATCGTGCGCAGCTTGAGCACCTCGAACGACTCGCCGTGCAGACCGACGCGCTCCTGGCGGAAGAAGACGGGGCCGCCATCCTCGCGCTTGATCAACGCGGCGGCGACGCCGATCACCGGCGCCGACAGCGCCAGGCCGACGGCCGCGCCGGTGACGTCCAACGCGCGCTTGGCGACGCGCTCCCAGCCCTTCACCGCGTCCCCTCCGGACGCTCCCAGACCGGCTCGATGCCCTTGAACAGCGCCTCGTAGAACGCGATCAGCGTGGCCAGCGTGACCAGCACGTAGTACTGCGCGAGCGCGAACGGCGTGAAGCGCGCCGCGGTCTTCGCCGAGACGAGCGCCATCGCGATCACGAGGAGCTGCGCGAGCAGGATCAGCCACCAGATGCCGCCGGTGCCGAAGGCCAGCACGACGCTGAGCAGCAGGAGCAACACGTGGAGCAGGCCGCTCGCGTACCGCAGCAGGCGGTGCGAGATCATCTCCAGCCAGTAGACCGGTCCCATCCGCAACAACGAGAACATGCGGCCGTAGAAGACCAGCAGCCAGCAGTGGCCGAACATCCGCACCTTGCGACGGAACTCGTCGCCGAGGTTCGTGGTCGGCTTCTCCGAGGCGACGGCGTCGGGCGCGTACGTGGCGATCCAGCCGTGCTTCACCATCAGGTACGGGAACGAGAGATCGTGGCCGAAGCGCGGATCGACGAACGCGTACGTATCGCGGCGCACCGCGTAGATGGAGCCGTTGCCGCCCGTCACGGAGTGCATCTTCGCCTCCCAGCCGCGCAGCGCCACCTCGAAGCGCCAGTAGGCGCCCTCGCGATTGGTGCCATCGGCCTTCCGCAGCGACAGGCGACCGCAGACGTAGGCCACGCGCTCGTCGGCGAACGGGCGCACGAGCCGGCGCAGCGCATCAGGCTCCCACGCGCAGTTGGCGTCGCTGAACGCGAAGACGTCGGGCCAGTCGCCGATGGCGCGCACCGCGGTGTCCTGCGCGTTCACCTTGCCGCCGCGCTCGGCGCGCACCAGCTCGACCCCCTGGCTGGCGTAGCGCTCGACCAGCTCGTCCGTGCCGTCATCCGAGGCGTCGGACGTGACGATGATGCGCAGCCGCTCGCTCGGATAGTCGAGGGCGAGGGCGTTCTCGATCTTCGCCTCGATCACATCCGCCTCGTTGTGCGCGGCGATGATCAACGCGACGAACGGCTCGACGTCGGCCCGCTCGATCTGCCGCGGCAGAAGCTTGGACCAGACGAAGGCGAGGATCGGGTATCCGACGTGGGTCCAGAGGATCAACGCCAGCGCGACCCAGCCGATGACGGCGAGGAGGCTCACACGCGTACGGTACCCGTCAGGTCGCCGGGGTGGCGCGGGCGGCAGCGGCCCTGCGCGCCAGGACGCGTTCGATACCGAACGCTGCGGGCGCAGCGATGATCAGGAGCAGGATCAGGTAGAACGCGCTGAAGATCATGGTCAGGTAGAAGATGTTGCCGACGAGGGTGGCCACGAAGCCCGCCGCCAGGCCCCGCGCGACGGCACTCAGCATCGGATCGGCATCCAGCTGCGAGCGGGCGCGTCCGGCGCGCAGCAGCACACGCAGGCGACTGCCGACCCAGAGCAGGAACAGGAGCCAGACCATCGCCCCGACGAGCCCCATCTCGGTCAGCGTCGCCACGTAGAACGAGTGCGGTCCGAAGTCGGCACGCCCGGTCTGGAACTCGTAGTAGACGGCGAAGTTGTTCACCCCGACGCCGAACAGCGGCGACTCCTCGAGCACGGGCACGATCAGTCCGTAGAACTCGACGTGCGCCTGCGATGAGCGATCACCGGTCTGGATGCGCGACTCGATCACCTGGCGGAGCTGCGCGGTCTTGACGGACCCCGCGACGAGCCCCAGCGCCCCGAGCACGACCAGCGCGGTGACGACCTGCCGGTTGAAGAAGCGCCGGCGGTACCACGCGAGCAGCATCAGCACGCCGATGCCGACGCCGAGCAGGGCGCTGCGCGACTGGGTCAGCAGCAGGGCGACGAGCAGGATCCCGGCGAGGCCCGACAGCAGCCACCGGTGGCGCGCCACGAACCCATCACGCGCGCCGACGATCAGCGACGTCAGCAGCAGGAGCGGCAGCACGGTCATCAGCCCGAGATGGTTGGGGTCCTCGGAGAAGCCGGTCAGGCGGTAGACGTTGGCCTGCCCCGTCACGCCGTACTGGTCGTACGTCGAGACGACGCCGTACAGGTTCGCGCCGAGCGCACGGGCGCCGGGGAACAGCGGCTTCAGGAAGAGGGCGTCGATCTCCACGCCGGTGGTCGTGCGGACCGCCGTCTGCAGCAGGCCGTAGGCCGCGCTGATCGTGACGCCGAGGGTGAAGGCCGCGGCGAGGCGCCACCACAGCCACTCGCCGCGCCGCGCGACGTGCGTGATCGCGCAGATCAGGAACGTCGCGAAGATCAGCCACTTGATGATCCCCTTGGTCCACTGATCGACGGCCTGCGTCGTGTCGAGGCCAAGAAAGCCGCAGAGGTGCACGCTCAGCAGGAGCAGCACGAAGCCGAGCACCACGCTCGACGCGGCCGACAGTCGCGCGTCCCGGCGCACGATGCGGTCGAGCACGAAGAGCCCGATGAAGAGCAGCTGCAGGAGATCGACGAGCGTGACGCGCCCCACGGCGTTCCACGACATCTTCTGCCACGTCGCCGTCAGTCCCACGAGCAGCAGCACGCCGTCGAGCAGGGAGAGTCCGCGGAGGTGGCGCACTCCCGCATTGTGAACGCTGCCGACCGCGGAGGGCCTACGTGGTCAGGTGCACCGCGACACCGGAGGGATCCAGCGTCTGCCACGCGCCATCGAGCGCGAGCGGTTCGGCGCCGCCGGCACGCACCTGCGCGCGTACGCGTTCGAGCTCGATGGCGGTGGGCAGCACGATCGTGATGCGGCCGAGGCGCGCGGTGCCGGGGCCGCTCTGGCTCGCGCCACCGCTCAGCCACGTGTTCGCGCCGATGTGGTGGTGGTACCCGCCGGCGGCGAGGAACGCGGCCTGCGGGCCGTACGTCGCCATCAACGCGAAACCGACGAGGTCGCGATACCACGCGATCGTCGCGGGGAGGTCTGCGACCTTGAGGTGGACGTGTCCCATCGTTGTGCCGAGCGGCAGGCCGGGGTAGGGGATCGGGTCGGCGGAATCCACCTCGGCGAGCAGGCTCGGCAGATCGAGGGCCAGCGTGGTCATCAGCTCCTGTACCTTGCCCGTCCAGATCTCGCGGTCCCGGTCGGCGTAGAGCTCGATGCCGTGGCCATCCGGGTCGTGCAGGTAGAGCGCCTCGCTGACGACGTGGTCGCTGGCGCCGTCGATCTGGATGCGGTCGTCGATGGCGTGCTGCACCCACTGCGCGAGGTCGATGCGCGTGGGGAGGAGCAGCGCCAGGTGGAAGAGGCCGGTGCTGCGATCGACCGGCTCGGCACCCGGCTCCTCGACCAGCTCGACCAGTGCGTCGCCGTCGACGCCGAGCAGCGCCCGGCCGTCGGTGCGCTCGAGCAGGCGCAGGCCGATCACCTGCTCGTAGAAGGCGACGGAGCGATCGAGGTCGGCGACGACGAGACCGACGGTGCCGAGGCGGGTGCGAACGTCGATGGGAGTGGTGGGGCTCATGGTGGCGGGGATGCCCCCTCGTCAACGCCGGGCGCGGCAACGGCATTCCGCACGGGGGAATTCGCCAG
>JBILWG010000022.1:0-17011 GCA_044369995.1 Gaiellales bacterium
GATCCACACCGGCGCCGGCGGCATCCCTGAAGGCGACGCCGAGGTGCTCAAGCGCGCGGATGACCCGGGCCGCATGGGCCCGCTCTACGTGCCGCTCGTCTCGGGCAACATGGCCGCCGCCAACGCGGCGATCAAGTGGGGCGTGACCGGACCGGTGACCGCCGGTGTGGGGGCGTGCGCGGCAGGCACCATCGCCGTCGCCGAGGCCTTCCACACGCTCCAGCGCGGCGACGTCGACGTGGTCCTGGCCGGTGCCAGCGACGCGGCACTGACGCCCTACCTGATGAGCAGCCTCGCCAACGCGGGCGCGCTCTCGACCGCCGAGGGCGATCCGGCCACGCTGTCGCGGCCATTCGACGCGGGCCGCACAGGCTTCATCCCCGCCGAGGGCGCGGCCATGCTCGTGCTCGAGCCGCTGTCCCGCGCGCAGGAGCGCGGCGCGCACGTCTACGCCACGATCGCGGCTGTCGCCATCTCGTGCGACGCGTACCACGTGACTGCTCCCGACCCAGATGGCGCGGGTGCGGAACTGGCGCTGCGCGGTGCGCTTGGCCGCTCCGGGATGGACGCCACCGAGATCGGCGCCGTCATTGCCCACGGCACCGGCACGCAGCTGAACGACGCCAGCGAGGCCGCCGCCGTCAAGCGCGTGCTCGGCGCCGGCAATCCGCTGGTCACCGCCCCCAAGGCCGTGCTCGGCCACGGTCTCGGCGCCGCCGGTGCGTTCAGCGTCGCCATCGGCGCGCTCGTTGCCGACCGTGGCCTCGTGCCGCCGGTGATGAACCTCGACAATCCGGACCCGGCCTGCGACATCAACCTCGTGCGCGGCCAGGCGGCGACGCTCGAACAGCCGGGCGTGATCATCGACGCGTTCGGGTTCGGTGGCCAGAACGCCGTGATCGCGCTGCGGCGCATCTAGGCGCTCCGCTCCGGACCCACGAGGCGGTATCCCATAGACTCCGTCTCATGCAGGAGATGGTCGTCTACGGGGTGTCGTTCGACATGGTCGGCAAGCAGCCCATCGTGCTGCTCAAGACCGTCCAGACGAATCGGTTCCTGCCCATCTGGATCGGGCACCCCGAGGCATCGGCGATTCTCGCCAAGCTGCAGGACTCCGACACGCCACGCCCGATGACCCACGACCTGTTCTCGGCGGCGCTCGGCGAGCTCGATGCCGAGCTCGTCAAGATCGAGGTCGTCGAGATGAAGGACAGCACCTTCTTCGCCAAGGTCGTGCTGCGCCGCGACGGGGAGGAGGTGTCGCTCGACGCCCGCCCCAGCGACGCGATCGCATTGGCGCTCCGTGCCAAGGCGCCGATCTTCGCTGCCGACGACGTGATCGAGGCGAGCGCCATCCGCATGGAGGAGGGCGAGGACGAGGCGGCAGCGGCCGAGCCGGAGCAGCTCGTCGAGGACTTCAAGCAGTTCCTCGAGGACGTGCGTCCCGAGGACTTCGGCGCCGACGGCTGATCAGGCGTCGCGGAGCCGCGCGACCTCGCGCAGCGTGGCGTCGATGATCGAGCGCCACAGGATGGCGACCTCTTCGTTCGACAGCGGGCCCTTGTTGCAGCGCTGGAGGTACTGCTGCAGCCACTCCTCGCGCGAGGGGTCGACCGCGTCGTAGCCCTTCTCCGCCTTGTAGGCGTGCAGCTTGCGCACGGTGGTGATGCGCTTGTTCAGCGCCTCGAGGATGGCGAGGTCCGTATCGGTGATCTGGTTGCGGAACTGCTCGACGATCGGGTCGCTGGACTGGTCGCTCACGGTCGCTCCTACGCGGGTGGACGCGCGGAGCATAGGAGAAGCCGGGCTAACGGGCAGCCAGCAGTGCGATCACGGCGATCACGTTGTTCGCCGCGTGGAGTCCGACACCGGGCCAGACCGAGCCGGTGCGCAGCCGCACGAAGCCCAGAATCAGACCGAGCACCAGCAGCACGGGGAAGGCGTTCGGATCGAAGTGCGCGAGCGCGAACGCGCCCGCCGAACCGACGACGGCCGAGGCCACTCCAAGGCGCGCATCAAGGCGCCCGTACAGCAGGCCGCGGAAGTACAGCTCCTCCGTCAGCGCGGCACCTCCCACGATCGCGATGATGCTGAGCACGAGCGCCGCCATCGTGGCGACCGTCGTGATGTCACCCGCCGAGATCGGTTGGCGGGCGGAGCCGTGGAAGATCGGCTCGAGCGCGGCGGCCGCGATGATGCCAACGATCAGCCCACCGCCAGCCAGCAGGACCGCACGCCTCAGCGGCGTGCGGTGCAATGCGAGGATCTGCCGCGGGTCGCCGAGCACGCGGGCGACACCCCAGATGGCGAGCCCGAAGATGACGTAGGCGAGCACCACGAGCACGGCCTGGGGCAGGTAGGTCAGCGTCGTCTCGCGCGGCGCATCGCCGGTCAGCGTGCTCAGCAGACTCGCGCCCAGGCCAAGGGCGACGAACTGGATCAGCAGCGGCAGGGCGATCAGCAGCCAGAGGCGGATCCCCGTCGGTACGGCGCGCTCGGTCATTCGGTGGTGACCGGCGGTGCGCGCAGATCGTCGGCAAGATCCTGCAAGGCGCCCGGCAGCGCCGCATCGATGGGGAAGCCATCGCGCGGCATGGTGAGCACGCGGCTCTCCGTGATCGCCGGCACCGTGGCCAGCTCGGGGAACGACTGCAGCGAGGCGAGGGTGCTGCCACCAGGCTCGAGGGAGACCCAGGCCGCCAGGTCGAGACCGGGCAGGGCAGCGATGTCAAGAGGCTGGTCTGCGGCGAGGACGTTCTCGCCACCAGCTGCGGCGACGGCAAGGCCGGCCGGGCTCGCCGGACCGTAGCCGGTGAAGCCGGCACCCTCGATCAACGTGCGCACCGGCGCCTCGCTCGCCAGCCGCTGCGCCAGCGCGTCGAGGCCGCTCGTCATCGCCTTGGCCACGACGCCGGCCTCCGGACCACGGCCGACCGCGATCCCCAGTTGCGTGACGATCGTCGGGGCGCGATCGAGCGGCACTGCCCCGTAGCGGAAGATGGGCGCCGAGGTGGCGCCCCGCAGCTGCTCGAGCGCGGCCGCATCGAATGAGAGCGGGACGACGACGAGACCGGTGGTCGGATCGGCTGCTGCTGGACCGACCGTCTTCGCCGTCGCCTCGACGAGCAGATCGCCGAGCCCGAGATCGCGCAGGATCGCCGAGGCGCCGACGTCGAGCGACACGATGCGCACCGGCTCCGCCGTCACCGAGACCGTCTCGCCGGCGGCGTCGATCGCCTGCGTCGGGTACGTCGCGGCCGTCCCGGTGGGCTCTGCCTTGACGCCACAGGCCGACACCACAAGGGCCATCGCGGCGATGGCGGCGAGGAGGACCCAGCGCGGCACGCGTCTCATCCTACTGGGGGCAGGACAGGATTCCGGGGCGACGAAGTGGCAAGGCGGGATGGTAGGCAGACAGCCACATACACCGATGGTGAGCCCGCGCGCTTCGCGGGGGACGGCGAAAAATCGCGGTGATAGCGTGCGAATCGTGTCCCCGCAGCCCTCGCACCACCACCGACGCGCAGTGACGAATGGCTGACGCGAAGCCCCGCAAGGCCCGCCGCCGCCGGAGTCCGTTCGCCATCACGCTGCTCGTGCTCGCGTTGTTGACGGCAGTTGTCGCGGGTGGCCTCGTGTACGCGGGCTCGCGGTACGTCCGCGACCTCCCGACGCTCGACGCGATCAAGGCGCGGGAGATCGGCGCGAACAGCTCGGTCTACGACGCACAGGGCAATTCGCTTGGCGTGCTCGCCAACGAGGAGAACCGCCAACCCGTTACGTCGAGCCAGATCTCGCCGTGGATGAAGAAGGGCACCGTCGCGATCGAGGACCGTCGCTACTACAGCCACAGCGGCGTCGACGGGCGCGGCATCGCCCGCGCCGTGGTCGAGAACGCCATGGCGGGTCGCATCGTCCAGGGCGGATCGACGCTGACGCAGCAGCTGATCTCGCAGATCTACATCGTCAAGCAGCGCACGTTCGACCGGAAACTCCGCGAGGCGCTCCTGGCGGTCCAGCTCGAGGATCGCTTCACCAAGGACGAGATCCTGACGGCGTACCTCAACACCGTCTTCTACGGCAACAACGCGTACGGCGTCGAGGCGGCGGCGCAGACGTACTTCGCCAAGTCGGCCAAGGACCTGACGCTGCCGCAGGCTGCGCTGCTGTCCGGCCTCCCGCAGCTGCCCAGCACCTACGACCCGTACGCCAACCCCGAGGCAGCGATCAAGCGCCGCAGCCAGGTGCTCAAGGCGATGCGCGAGACCGGCGTGATCACGCCGCGGCAAGAGGCCAAGGCCAACGCGACGCCGCTGAAGCTGAAGCGCGGGCAGGTCTACGGCAAGGTCAGCGAGTCGTTCTTCGTGCGCTACGTCGCCGACGAGCTGTCCGACAAGCCCGACTTCGGCGAGGCCGCCGTGCGTGCGGGTGGGCTCCAGATCGAGACCACGCTCGACCCGGTTCTGCAGCGCAAGGCGCGCGCAGCCATGCGCAAGATCTTGAAGACGCCGGGCGATCCAGACGCGGCGATCGTCGCGATTCGCCCGAAGACCGGTCAGATCGTGGCGATGGCCTCGACGCGGTACTTCCGCAAGGACCAGTTCGACCTCGCATCGCAGGGACGACGTCAGCCCGGCTCCACCTTCAAGACGATCACCCTCGCCACCGCAATCGAGCAGGGCATCGACCCGAGCGCCACGACGTACATGTCGGCGCCCTTCGTCTGGCAGCCCGACCCGACCTCGCCAACCTGGAACGTCGGCACGGCCGGCGGCAAGTACGCCGGCCCCGTGTCGCTCGAGAACGCCACGCTGGCCTCCGACAACACCGTCTACGCCCAGCTCGCCATCGACGTCGGCCCGGCCAACATCGTCGACATGGCCAAGCGGCTCGGGGTGCGCAGCTCGCCGCTCAAGCCGGTGCCGTCGATCACGCTCGGGTCGGCTGCGGTCTCCCCGCTTGAGATGACCTCGGCGTACGCCACGCTCGCCAGCGGCGGCATCTATCGCAAGCCGACGGCGATCAAGCAGGTCACCGATGCAGACGGGCAGGTGCTGCTCAAGCAGCGCGTCCCCGGCATCCGCGTGATCGAGGACGGTGTCGCCGCGGAGGTGACGCGCATCCTCGAGGAGAACATGATCGGCGGCACGGGCACGGGCGCGATGATGTCGGACCGTCGCCCCGAGGCGGGCAAGACGGGCACCACCGACGACCACACCGACGCCTGGTTCTGCGGGTACACCCCGACGCTCGCCACCTGCGTCTGGATCGGCTATCCCGACGAGACGAAGCCGATGTACAACGTCGAAGGCGTCGGCGCCGTGTCCGGACCGACGCTGCCGGCGGACATCTGGCACCTGTTCATGGATGCCGCACTGGAGGGCACGCCACCCGTCAGCTTCGCGGCACCGAAGCGACCGGTGAAGTGGAGCGACTTCGCCTCGCGCTTCGCGAGCCTGGTTGTCTCGACCGTCACCGCTCCGGACCTGACGCTGCAGATGCCGCCGCCGCGCACGGTCACGGTGACGGAGCCGGCACCTCCGACGGTGACCGAGCCCGCGCCCGAGCCCGCTCCCGCGACCGGTGCAGTCACGGAGCTGGTGCCCTAGCGGGCACCGTCCGGCGGGTACACTCGGCACATGGCCGTGCAAGACGAGCAGGCTGAGGTCGCGACCGTCGAGTTGACGGCATCGGGCGTCGACATCCTCCTTCCGCCCCCAGCGGCACCGATCCGCCGTGTCGGCCGGGGTCGACTCTGGGTGGTGCTCGGACTCACACTCGGCGTCCTGCTCGTGGCCGGAACGCAGCTGGTCAGCTTCCAGGGCAGCGGGTTCCTGCCCTCGCTGGCACCTGCCACGCGCATCCTGGCCTCGGGGCCACCGCGTCCGCAGACGCTGGCGCGGCAGGACCAGCTGGTCCTGCTCGTGCCGGTCCAGCAGTCACGGATCACCGCGATCCTCTTCCACCCCGTGGAAGGGGCCGAGGCGCTACCGCTCGATCCGGTCGGTGCGCCCGTCAACCAGGGCATCATCTCCCGGCTCGTGTCGTCCTTCCAGGGCGAGAACACGGGTGGTCCGGATTATCAGATCGAGGGAGAGCCGACGTCCGTCGACATCGGTGCACCGGTCGGCACCGACACCTACGCGCCCGTGGATGGCAAGGTGCTCTCGATCACGCCACTGATCGTCAACGGCACGACCTTCGGCGACCAAATCGCGATCGAGCCGCTGGCCAACCCCGGCGTCGTCGTCACCGTCACCGGCATCCAGTCGGACCCGGCCCTGTCGGTCGGCTCGCCGGTCTCGACCCGCCCGGAGGCGTGGACGAAACTGGGCCGGATCGTCGACGTGACCGGTGCGCTCGATCCGCTGCTGGCCGACTACACGCAGGACGGCGGCAACCGCATCCACCTCGAGGTGCGCCCCGCCACCGTGGTGGCCGCCACGTGAGGATCCTCTTCCTCGCCGACGTCTACGGCGCACCCGGTGTCGGCGCGATCGAGGGCAACCTGCGTGCGCTGCGCGCCGACCTCGAGCTCGACTGCGTGATCGTCAACGCGGAGAACGCGGCCGACGGCGCGGGTCTGACGCCGAAGCTCGCCGACCGTCTGCTGGCCGCCGGGGCCGATTGCCTGACGCTCGGCAACCACCTTTGGCGCCGCAAGGAAATCGGCCCGTACCTGATCGAGGCGACGCGCGTCGTGCGGCCGGCCAACCTCCTGGATCGGCTGCCGGGTTGCGGCCTGCAGGTGATCGAGGTGGGCGACGTCAAGGTCGCCGTCATCAACCTGCTCGGCTCGTTCACGATGGAGCCTGCGCAGTCGATGTTCTCCGTGGTGGACCAGCTGATCGACGAGGCCCATCGCTCCACGCGGATCGTCGTGGTCGACGTGCACGCGGAGGCCACGAGCGAGAAGGTCGCGATGGGCTGGCATCTGGCGGGCCGCGCCACCGCCGTGCTCGGCACGCACACGCACGTGCAGACCTCCGACGCGCGGGTGCTGCCGGGCGGTACCGCCTACATCACCGACGCCGGCATGACCGGGCCGCACGATTCGGTGATCGGCGCGAAGAAGGATCTCTCGCTGCGGCGCTTCATCCTGCAGCAGCCGCAGCGCCTCGAGCCGGCCTCCGAGGACGTCCGCCTGGAGGGCATACTCGTGACCTGCGATGCCGAGGGTCGTGCGACCGCGGCCGAGGCGTTCAGGCGCGCGGTGTAGATGTCCACGCGGCGGGTCGTACCCCGCCACGCACCTTGAAGAAGGCCGGAGCGGGGACATCACGGCCAGCCATCCCGCGCGGCCCATCCTCAGGAGCGGCTGCTTGTCGCCCCCGTGGACAAGGCCGCGACGGGAGTGGACCCCCGTTCACGGCGCGGTAGCGCCTCGTCGATGGCGTTCGTCTGGCGGGTACGGGGGAAGCCGATGCGGGGTGCTAGGAGCGCCATGCCGACGAACACCATCACCCACGGCAGGTACAGGTACATCCAGTGGGTCAGCACGATCTGGAAGCCGATCATCAGCACGCCGGCCAAGGCCATCGCCCGCGCTGCATCGAGGCGACGGGGGAAGACGAACAGCAGCAGCGCACCGAGCACCAGGGCCACCTTGAGGATCTGCTGCACGACGCCGAGGTCGGGGAAGCCGGGGTACGCGCCCCAGTCCCAGATCGAGAACGGCGATGGCCGGTCGAGCTGCCAGCCGAACGTGCGATCCCAGAAGGTGCGCAGCGCGCCCGAGCCGTCGAGGACGAGGAGCAGGCCGGCGAGCACGACGGTGACGAGCAGCATGCCGAGCAGGGTCCACCCCGAGCCCGGGCCGGGGCGCACCGCTGCCCAGAGGCGCTGGCGGCGCGTCGGGCGCAGCGTCGCCTGCCCGTACGGCCACTCGCCCAGCGGTGTCGGCGGCGGCCGGTCGAGGCGCAGCCACAGGGGGATCAGGATCAGTGGCGCGAACTTGGCCAGCGCCGCCAGCATCAGCAGTGCGCCGCGTCCGAGTGGGCGTGCGAGGAGCGCAGCGCTCCACGCCAGGTAGGCGGCCACGACCGAGTCGTTCGAGTCGCTCATGAAGGTGTAGGCCGACCACGGCAGCGCCAACCAGAAGAGCGCCATCGCGGCGGCCAGTCGCCGCCCGCCGAGCCGCCAGCCGAACACCGCCATGCCGATCGCCGTGAGGAGGTCGAACAGGCCGCTGGTGAAGTGCGCTGCGGGGAGGTCGTCCCAGCGTCCGCTCCAGCCGAGCGCGGCCGTGCCCGGCACGTACGACAGGTACATCGCCGGTCCGTAGGTATCGCCCCGCTCGATCGCGGTCTCGCAGCGTCCGTTCAACTGCACGTAGCCGCTGTACGTGCCGTCGGCATAGCGGGTGCCGCACGGCGTCGGCGACTTGACGGGGAAACTGCCGTAGGGGCTGCGGCCGTCGAGGATGCGATCGGCGCCGACCACGCCGGCGTAGCCCACGTCGACGACGTTGGACGAGTAGGCGTTGAAGCCGATCCGACCGACCGCGAGGACGATGATCAGCGCGACCATCACCCATAGCGGCAGCCGGGTCGTGAAGGCCGGGCGCTCCATCCGGCCGAGGCCGATCAGGAGCAGACGCACGAGCAGGTAGATCAGCGGCGGGTACTGCAGCGGCACGGCCCAGAACACGAGCCCGCGGTTGAAGCACCACAGCGATGCGGCCAGCGAGACGATCGCGAGCACATCGAGGGTGCGCAGCGACCGCACCCGGCGCCAGTCGATCAACACGATCACGAAGAGCAGGATCAGCGTGCCGATCGCCCAGGGCTCGTTGATCAGGCGGCCGAAGCCCTGACCGCCGCGGGCCATCGACCACGCCACCTGCGGGCCCGTGCGCGTGTACGTGATCGCACCGGTGGCGTCGGAGACTCCGACCTGGGCGATCTCGGTAGCGTCGGAGTACCACTTGATCCGCCACGTGCCGAGGTCGAGCGTGCCGATCGACCGCACGGGCAGGCCCCGGTCGCGGTAGCGGGCGATCCAATCGGCGGCCTTGGGATCCCTGGCCGCGATCGCCGTCGCCTGCTTCTCGTCGAGCCGCTGCTTGGCCGCTCCAGCACGGGGAATCGTCACGCTCCAGACGCGTTGCTGCGGGTCGTAGACCTTCACGACCGCCAGTGCCTTCCCGTCGCTCGCCGCGTTGAGCGCGCAGTTCCAGAACGCGCTGTCGCTCGCGAAGATGCACGACCACTGGGCGAGCGGGTTCTTGACGCTGACCTCCGGCACGCCCTTGGCGTTGCGGGCCAGATCCTGTGCCTGCAGGCTGGATAGCTGTGGTGCCACGGCCGAGGCGACGGCAGGTGCTGCCGCCAGGACCAGCGCGCAGATCGCCGCGATGACGAGCCGGCGGAGCATCAGCGCAGGACGCGCAGCCCGCCGTACTTGGTCTGCTCATCCTTGCGGGAGCGGATGCCGAACCAGGCTGCGACCAGCACGAGCAGGAAGCCCACGATGGGAATGATCGCGAGCGCCGCCACGACGATGCCGGCCACAGCCACGATCGCCGTCACGCCCCAGCGCGTACCACCCGCGGCAATGGCACGGTCGACCATGCGTGTCGAGACCCAGGCGGTTCCCGCACCGATCGCGGCACCCACGACCAGCCCCACGAAGGGCAGCTCATCGCCGGCGGCGAGCTCGAATGCCGCCGCGGCCCCCGTGGCGCTCAAGGCGATGCGGATCGGGAAGGGCAGGACGGCACGCGCGGCCGCCTCGAGCACTCCGGCCACCCAGACCGCGATGGCGAAGGTCGGCTCGGCGGCGAAGGCGAGCGCACCGGGTGCCCAGCCGAGGATGGCCGCCACGGCGAGCACGCCGAGCGGGAGGATGGCGACGAGCCCACACGCAACGGCGAGACCGGCACCCTGGCTGACGGCGAAGAGAAGATCCATGCGCGAATCCTACGGGTCAGATCAGGTAGCGCGCACCCTCACGGTCGACATCGATCAGCACATCGAGGACATCGCCACAGTCATCGCCGTCGACCTGCGCGGGGAACGGCGTGTCGCACCGCAGCTCGACGGCGGAGACGTCGTGCCAGTAGGCGATGCGCGGATCGCCGGTCCCGCGCGCGTGCCGATGATCGACGAGGATCCGCTGGGCGAAGCCGAGCACGTCGCGCCGGTACATCCGTCGTGGCGCGACGATGTCGAGCCCGCCGTCGGCCGTCGCGGTCGGCGCCAGGTCGAGTGGCAGCGGGCCGATGTACGACCAGGGAGCGAGGTTCACGCCGATCACGTAGGCCACCCGCTCGGTCACGTGGCCCGCCGTCATCGTGATGTGTGGATGGCTGAACTGCCCGCGGGCCACGAGCTTCGCCAACTCGCGGGCGTAGACGACGTCGGGCGAGCGTCGCTGCTTGCCGGTGCGCACCTGTCCATCGACCCGACGCACGACCGCAGCATCGAGGCCGATTCCGCAGTTGAACGCGAAGCGGCGCCCGTTCAGGCGTCCGATCTGGACGTGCCGCTCCGTGCCGTCACGCAGCGCCACGGCCAGGCGGCGGGCGGCGGCGGGGATCGACGGTGGCAGCCCGAGATTGCGCGGCATGACACTCGTACCGCCGCCGGGCAGCAGTCCGATCGGGACCTCCGCGCCGATGCCGTTGAGCACCTCGTTCGACGTGCCGTCACCGCCCAGGACGATGATCGCCTCGAAGCCGTCGGTGACGCCGGCGCGGGCCAGCTGCGAGGCGTGGCCGGGGAACGTCGTGCGCGCCACCTCGACGGTGGCGGCCTCCTCGAGCTCGCGCTGCGCGGTGCGCTCCACGGCGGAATTGACCCGCGAGGCGACGGGGTTGACGATGAGGAGGATGCGCATGGCGGGTGCAGTGACGGCGGGAGAAACCCGACGTCTTCACCGAGACGCTACCCCGTCCTCGGCCACGGCGGGTAGGATACCGGGTGATGGACACGATTCCCGAGCGATTCTCCCGCGCCGCTGGCCAAGCGCCCCGCGCCACCGTGGCGGCCTACGCCATGGCCATCCTGTCGGCCGCCGTGGCCCTGACCGTCGGTCTGATCGGCGGCACCGCCTACTCGATCGCGATCGGCGTCGGTGCTGCCATCGCCAGCGCGATCACGTGGGCTGTGATCGGCACGATCGTCGCGCTGCTCGCGCAGATCGCCGATAGCAAGCGCTAGCGGTTCAACCTGCGCGCCTGCGAGACGCAGGGCGGTGATCAGGTGCGGATGTCCCAAAGGGGTCAGACCCCTGTGGGACATCCGCACCCACAAACGGGTCCGGCGGAGCCGGATCTCCGAAGAGGTCCGACCCCGCCGGGGTTATCGTCGGCTGCGGAGGAGTAGCTCAGCCGGCGAGTGCGGTGGGATCCTGCGGCTGGTCGCCGAGGGTCACAGTGATCTGCTTGGTGTCTCCCGAGCCCGTCTTCAGCGTCAGCTCGAGCTTGTCGCCGGGCTTGCCGGACGAGACGGCGGCCTGGAGATCGGCGACGTTCTCGATCTTCTTGCCGTTGGCTGCGATGACGACGTCGCCGCCGATGGCGTACGTCTTGCCCTTGATGGTCACCTCGCCGGTTGCGCCCGTCAGACCGGCCTTGGCGGCGGGCGACTCCGGCGTGACGCCGGCGATCATGGCGCCGTAGTCGGAGCCGATCTTGACCTGCGACGCGAGCGTCGGATCGACATCGGTCAGCTGGACGCCAAGCCAGGCGTGCTGCGCCTTGCCGGTCGCCATCAGCTCCGCAGTGACCTGCTTGACGAGGTCGACCGGGACGGCGAAGCCGATGCCGACGTTGCCGTCGCCGGTCCCGCCGGTGTCGATCTGGGAGTTGATGCCGATGACCTTGCCGTTCATGTCGAGCAGCGGACCGCCGGAGTTGCCGTGGTTGATCGCGGCATCCGTCTGGATGGCGCCGTTGATCGCGAAGCCGTTCGGCGCCTGGATCTGGCGGGCCATGGCGGAGATGATGCCGCTCGTGACCGTGCGGTCCTGGCCGAACGGGTTGCCGATCGCGACGACGGGCGAGCCGACCTGCAGATCGGACGAGCTGCCCAGCGGGATCACCGTGAGCGCCGAGGCGGGCACGTCGACCTTGAGCACGGCCACGTCGGTCGCGTTGTCGACACCGATCACCTTGGCCTCGACCCGCTCGTTGTTCGAGAAGGAGACGGAGATCGAGCCCTGCGCACCGTCGACGACGTGCGCGTTGGTGAGGATGTGACCCTCCTTGTCGATCACGAAGCCCGAGCCGAGGCCGCTGTCGTGATCGACGCGCACGACGCCGGCGCCGTACTTGTCGTACATCTCCGTGATGTCCATCGTGCCGCTCTGCACCGCCGGCATCACGGACGAGCTGTCCGATCCGGCGGCTGCGTTGCTGCTTGGCGTAGCGGCCTCCTGCTGCACGATCGTGGTGGTCGTCGAGGAGCCCTCCTGGTTGACCAGCACCGCGGTGCCACCGGCGGCGAGGCCGGCCGACAGCAGGGAGGCGATCAGCACGGGCACCACGATGCGGGAGCCGCGCTGCCGCCGCTGGTTCTCGGCGGCCGGGGGCGGCGTCGTGGAGTACGGGGTGTACGGCGAGGGGGTCGGGCTGCTGCCCTGCGAGGGAGTCCAGTTGCTGTCCATGGCACTAGTTGTAGAGCTGCGCTGTGAATCGCGGTTGGGGTTTGTGTTGCGATTGCATTAACACGTGCCACCACATTGGGGCAAGGAGCAGGTACGGTTTGGGCGATGGCGCCGATCCGGCTCTACGTGCTCGTCTTCATGGCGGGCGTCTGCTCTCTCGGCGTCGAGTTGACGGCTGCACGCCTGCTGGCCCCGTTCTTCGGAACCTCCACGCTGGTCTGGGCCAACGTGATCGGCCTGACGCTGCTGTACCTCTCGGTCGGTTACTGGCTTGGCGGCCGCATCGCCGATCGCTGGCCGACGTACCGCTACCTCGGCGGCTGCGTGCTGCTCGCCGCCGCGGCCATCGCCGTCCTGCCCTTCGTGACGCGCCCCTTCCTGGGCGCGGCAACCGACGCGTTCTCCTCCGTGCAGACCGGCGTGGTGCTCGGCTCGTTCGCTGCGGTGCTGATCATGTTCGCGGTGCCGATCACCGCTCTCGGAGCGGTGGCGCCGTGGGCGATCCGTCTGGCCGTCAGCTCCGTCGCCGAAGCCGGGCGGGTATCCGGGCGCCTCTACGCGCTCTCGACCGTCGGCTCCCTGATCGGCACGTTCGTGAGCGTGCTGCTGCTCGTGCCGTGGATCGGCACGCGCCGCACGCTGCTCGTGTTCGCGGTCCTCTTGGCACTCGCCGCTGTGCCGCTCCTGCCGCGGCGCGCGATCATCGTCCCGATTGCCGTGGCGCTGCTCCTGCTGGTGCCCGAGCGCGGGGTGAAGGCAGCGCCGGGCGATCGCGTCGTCTGGGAGGGCGAGACGGGCTACCAGTTCGCGCAGATCGTGGATGACGCGGACGGCGCACGCGTGCTGCGCCTCAACGAAGGGTGGGCGACGCATTCGATCAAGCCGGGACCGTCGGGACTGGTCGGGGGCTACTGGGACCGCGCGACCTGTCTGCCGGCCGCGATCGGCAAGCCGGAGGACGGGCGACTGGCCGTCCTCGGCAACGCCGGCGGCACCAACGCGGTGCAGTACGCACGCTTCTGGCCGACGTGGCACGTCGACGGGGTCGAGATCGATCCGGTGATCTCGGACCTCGGCTACCGCTATCTCGGGATGCGCGAGGCGAACCTGACCGTGCACGCCGCGGATGCGCGCCCGTGGCTCGATCAGTCCGAAGGGCGCTTCGACGGCATCATCATCGACGCCTACCACCAGCCGTACATTCCCTTCCACCTCGTCACGCAGGAGTTCTTCCGCAGCGTGCGCGCCCATCTCGCGCCGGGCGGCGCGGTCCTGATCAACGTCGGAGCGCCGGAAGGCCACGACCAGGCCCTGCGGGCGATCGCCGAGACGATGGCGACGGTCTTCCCGGTGGTCGAGCAGGCGCAGGTCAATGCGTTCAACACCGTCGTCTGGGGCTATCGCGACGCCGAGACGGCCGTGGGTGCGCCGGCGCGCCTGCGCGGAGCGCCAGCGCCGCTGACCGCCCTGTGCGCCCAGACCGCCGCGGATGCCAAGCGGATCGCACCCACCTCCGATCCGCTGACCGATGATCACGCGCCGATCGAGTGGCTGACGGACACGGCGCTGCTGGCCTACCTGCAGGAAGGCGCCCCCGGCGCGGAGCGCTGAGGCGGCGCCGCGAATACCCGCGATTTGACGGGTATTCGGGTACCCTCATTCGGCTGCCCTAATTTCGCTACGCTTGGGCTAGTCCGTCGCGCTTGGCGCGGCGAAAGAGCAGAACACCCACAGCGACCATTCCGCAGCGAACGATCCGCCAGGAGCCACCGTGCCCGACCTCAGCATCCGCAATCTCCACGCCAATATCGCCGACTCCGACACGGAGATCCTCAAGGGCATCGATCTCGAGATGTCCAAGGGCGAGATCCACGCGATCATGGGCCCGAACGGGTCCGGCAAGTCGACCCTCAGCCACGTGCTGATGGGCCATCCCGGGTACGAGGTGACCGAGGGCGAGGTCATCTTCGAGGGCGAGAACCTGCTTGACATGGCCGCCGACGAGCGCTCGCGTGCCGGCATGTTCCTCTCCTTCCAGTACCCCTTCGCCGTGCCGGGCGTCACCGTCGCGAACTTCATCCGCATGGCCGTCAACGCGCACCGCAAGGGCGGGCCGGACGGTGCCGACGATCCGATTCGCATCCCCGAATTCCGCAAGCAGCTGCAGGAGGCGATGGAGCTGCTCGAGATCGACAAGTCGATGGCGTCGCGCTCGCTCAACGATGGGTTCTCCGGCGGCGAGAAGAAGCGCTTTGAGATCCTCCAGATGGCGATGCTCAAGCCGAAGATCGCCGTGCTCGACGAGACCGACTCGGGGCTCGACATCGACGCCCTGCGCATCGTGTCGGGCGGAATCAACGCGCTGATGGGCCCCGACATGGGCACCCTGATCATCACGCACTACCAGCGCATCCTGGACTACGTCCAGCCCGACCGCATCCACGTGCTCGTCGACGGACGCATCGTGCGCTCCGGCGGTCCCGAGCTCGCCAAGGAACTCGAGACGACGGGCTACGCGGAGCTCGCCAAGGAGGCGGTGTCCTGATGAGCAGCGACGTGGCAGATGTGGATCTCGGCGAGTACAAGTACGGATTCCACGACGAGGAAAACCCGGTCATCAAGATCGAGCGCGGCCTCAGCGAGGACGTGATCCGGCAGATCAGCGCCCACAAGGGCGAGCCGGAGTGGATGCTCGACTTCCGCCTCGAGGCCTACAAGATCTTCCTCTCGAAGCCCATGCCGAACTGGGGTTCCGATCTCAGCGGCATCGACTTCGAGAACATCTTCTACTACCTCAAGCCCACCGAGCACAACGCCCGCTCGTGGGACGACGTGCCCGAGACGATCAAGAACACGTTCGAGCGCCTCGGCATCCCGGAGGCGGAGCGCAAGTTCCTCGCCGGCGTCGGCGCCCAGTACGAGTCCGAGGTCATTTACCACAGCCTCAAGAAGGAGCTCGAGGATCAGGGCATCCTGTTCCTCGATACCGATCAGGCGCTGCTGCAGCACGAGGACATCTTCCGCGAGTACTTCGGGACGATCATCCCGTCTGCCGATAACAAGTTCTCGGCGCTCAACTCGGCCGTGTGGTCGGGTGGCTCGTTCATCTACGTGCCGCCGGGCGTCCGCATCGAGCAGCCGCTGCAGGCCTACTTCCGCATCAACGCGGAGAACATGGGCCAGTTCGAGCGCACGCTGATCATCGTCGACGAGGGCGCCTATGTGCACTACGTCGAGGGCTGCACCGCGCCGACGTACTCGTCGGATTCGCTGCACTCCGCGGTCGTCGAGATCCTCGTCAAGAAGGGCGGTCGCTGCCGCTATACGACGATCCAGAACTGGTCGAACAACGTCTACAACCTCGTCACCAAGCGCGCGGTGGCCGAGGAGGACGCGACGATGGAGTGGGTCGACGGCAACCTCGGCTCGAAGGTGACGATGAAGTACCCCGCCGTGATCCTCAACGGCGAGCGCGCCCACGGCGAGATCCTGTCGATCGCCTTCGCGGGCGAGGGCCAGCATCAGGACGCGGGCGGCAAGGTCACGCACGTGGCGCCGAACACGACCTCGGTGATTACCTCGAAGTCGATCTCCAAGGACGGCGGTCGCTCCTCGTACCGCGGCCTGCTGCGCGTCAACAAGGAGGCCGAGGGCAGCAAGTCCAAGGTCGTCTGCGACGCGCTGATCATCGATCCCGAGTCGCGCACCGACACGTACCCGTACATCAACATCTCCGCCGACCAGGTCGACATCGGCCACGAGGCCACGGTCTCGAAGCTCGGCGAGGAGCAGATCTACTATCTGATGAGCCGCGGGCTGTCCGAGGCCGAGGCCTCGGCGCTGATCGTGGCGGGCTTCGTCGAGCCGATCACGAAGGAACTGCCGCTCGAGTACGCGGTCGAGCTCAATCGCCTGATCCAGCTGCAGATGGAGGGCTCGGTCGGATGAGCACGTGGCTCGAGGAGCGCCGCGCCTCGGCGGCGCGGCAGAACGACGCGCTCGGCGTCCCCTCGTCGTCCGATGAGCACTGGCGGTTCACCTCGCTGCGGGGTGTGGACTTCGCCACCTTCACGCCGGCCACCGTGGCCACGGCGGGCGAGGCGACCGGGGCGATCCTCGCTGAGGGCGACCACGCCGGCCGCCTCGTGATGCGCGATGGCGGCGTCGTGCTCGACGAGCTCGCCGCCGACGTGGCGGCGCAGGGCGTGATCTTCGGCAGCCTCGCGCGTCTGGCCGATGAGCACGCGGCGGTGATCGAGCCGGTGCTCGGCATCATCGTCGGGTACGACGAGAAGTTCGCCGCCGAGAACGGTGCGCTCTGGACCGACGGCGTGCTGCTGCATGTGCCGGCCGGCGTCAAGATCCAGCTGCCGTTCCACGCGGCCTACGAGCTGGCCACGCC
>JBILWG010000145.1:0-5150 GCA_044369995.1 Gaiellales bacterium
TACCCCCCCCCCCCCGTTGGCTGGGGGGACGGCCCCGTTGCCTAACCCCAGGGCCCCCCACCCCTCTGCAAAGCTAGCGCTTGCGAAACGACCGCACGAGACGCGGAATCAGACCGTCGACGGAATGCATCCGACGAATGTCATTGACGCGCGCGTTGTAACGGAGCTGCGTGTTGTGATGCGAGTAGTGCATGAGGAATCTTTCGTATGGAGTCTGAGAGGCGGCCGAAGCCGCACTCCCACTATCGCACAGATACTCGTCACAAAGTGCTGTGATCCTTCCCTGTCACCAACCTGTTGCAATCCCCCGTTACGCCCTGTCAAACAAGGAGAAATCTTGTATCCAATCCGGCCGCGTTCGTGCCACAAAGTCTCGGCGCAGAACGGCGATCCGGGCGACGGTGGTGGCAGCGCTGGGCGTCGAGGCCCGCGGCGCACCGCGGACGACGGTAGTGGCAGCAACAACCGTCCAACGCCCACGGAACGCCACGAACGACGGTAGTAGCTCCAAGCATCCAACGCCCACGGAACACCACGAACGACGGTAGTAGCCACAAGCATCCAACGCCCACGGAACACCGCGGACGACGGTAGTGGCAGCAACAACCGTCCAACGCCCACGGAACGCCACGAACGACGGTAGTAGCTCCAAGCATCCAACGCCCACGGAACGCCACGAACGACGGTAGTAGCCACAAGCATCCAACGCCCACGGAACGCCACGAACGACGGTAGTAGCCACAAGCATCCAACGCCCACGGAACACCGCGGACGGCGCCGTCTGCACGCACGCGAAGCGCGGCCGCTGCAAGAACCGCAACTGCGATTCGCGTGACGCGCTGCAGTGGGAGCGGCTGGATTCGAACCAGCGTAGGCAGAGCCAACGGGTTTACAGCCCGTCCCCTTTAACCACTCGGGCACACTCCCAACATCCCTTGCGGGACGGGCGGCATCCTACCCCACCTGACGCATCGCGCGACGCGCCAGGTGGGGCATAGGATCCTCTCCCCCCGCGATCAGCCCACGCAGTCGCGCAGAGCCTGCGCCTCCGGCAGCGACTCGAGGCGCTTGAGCGTGTTGTTCTCGATCTGGCGAATCCGCTCACGCGTGACGCCGAACGCCTGCCCGACCTCCTCCAACGTGCGTGGCTTCTCGCCGTTGAGTCCAAAGCGCAACTCGATCACCTCGCGCTCGCGGCGAGGCAGCGAGTTGAGCGCGCGCTCGACATCCTCACGACGCAGCGTCGTCGTGGCGATGTGGAACGGCGACGGCGAGGACTCGTCCTCGACGAGGTCACCGAACGAGGAATCCTCCTCCTCGCCGATCGGCTTCTCCAACGAGATCGGCATCTGCGACATCTTGAGGATGTCGCGCACCTCATCCGCCGTCATATCGACCTGCTCGGCGATCTCCTCCGCCGAAGGCTCGCGACCAAGACGCTGCACGAGCTGGCGCTCCGTGTGCACGACCTTGTTCAGCTTCTCAACCATGTGGACCGGAATGCGAATCGTGCGTGCCTTGTCCGCGATCGCGCGCGTCACGGCCTGGCGGATCCACCACGTCGCGTACGTCGAGAACTTGAACCCCTTGCGGTAGTCGAACTTCTCCACGGCGCGAATCAGACCGAGCGACCCCTCCTGGATCAGGTCGAGGAACGTCAGGCCCCGCCCCAGATACCCCTTCGCGATCGACACGACGAGGCGGAGGTTCGCCTCGATCATCTGGCGCTTGGCCCGCATGTCGCCCTTCTCGATGCGCTTGGCGAGATCGATCTCCTGGCTGGCCGTCAAGAGCGGGACCCGGCCGATCTCACGCAGGTACAGCCGGAGGGAATCGAGGCTCGGCTCGACCGTCAGATCGATCTCGACCTTCTCCCCCTCGACGGCCTTCTCGGCCAGACGCCCCTCGGCCTCATGCAACTCGATGCCGTGCTCGACGAGATACGCGTGGAAGTCCTCGATCTGCTCCTTCGAGATCTCCACCTCGACGAGCGCCGCAGCCACCTCGCCAATCAGCAGGTAGCCGCGCTCTTGGCCAACCTCAACGAGACGCTTGAGCTCGTCGATCTCGGGCAACTGAATATCGACGGTCAGCATCGTGCACCGGCTTCCGGCATCTGAAACTCCTCCACTCGATTGTCCGGAAGGATGTGTCGGAAGCACTCCGACCCTCCTCCCCTCTCTCTCCAAGAGGAAGGTTTAGCCGCGGTATCCCCGATCACCAAATTAGTGACGCGTTTGTGCACAAACCGCACAAGCGTGCGACAACCGGTTGGGGGGATCAGTCGTCGTCGTCAGCGGCAGCAGCACGCGTCGCCGCATCGAATAGCGACGCCACCGACGCGAGCGCAAACGAGATCGCACCCGCCTGCAGATCAGCAGTCGCCACGCGCGCGCACGCGCAGAGATGATCACCCGCCGACTCGAACGTGCAGATCCCCCAGAAGGCGCCACCGACCGAGCCACCGTTCTGGCGCAGCAGCGTGATCGCCACCTCGTCGTCTTCACCCCACTCGCGCAACGGCGTGTAGATATCGAGCGAACCCGCCGCCACGTAGTGGCGGACATGCACCGACGTCAGGTCGAGCTCGAACACCCAATGCCCCTCATCGAGCACCGTGTAGGCGAGCCCGAGCTGCCGCAGCACACGCTCGATGCGCAGGTTCGCCTCCTCGACTGCCGGATCGATCGCGATACCCTCGTCGAGCGCGCGCTCAAGGCTGACGCCGTACCGCCGCTCGAAGATGACCGCCAGCACCTTGCCCCGCGCAGCCTCCTCATCGACGACGTCCTCGCCGCGCTTGAGCCGCCCCTCGAGGCGCGGCTGGGTCTGATAGTGCAAACGCGCCGCCGTCTCGAGCAGCTCGTCACGGGAATCGCACGTCACCAGCTCGCTGCGGACGTTGTCGGCGAGGCGCTCGAGCTCTGCCGGCGCGAGCGTGCGCACCCAGCGGAACGGATCACGCTTCCCGACCTTGCGCAGCACCGCCGCAACGTCCTCGTCCTTCTTCCGCCAGAACGCCATGATGTCCTCAGTATTGCGCCGCTTGGGCGCTAGCGCGAGATGCTGGCCGCGAGATGGCGGCGGCCGTTGACGAAGTACTCGACGCCCGAGACGATCGTCGCGATCACCATCAGGATCACAAGCACGTCGTTGAGCATGGCGTACTGCGTATTGAGAATCAGCGCGAGCACCGTCACGACCTGCAGAATCATCTTGATCTTGCCAGAGCGCGACGCGGAGATAACCTCATCCTGCGCGGCGACGAGACGGAGTCCGGTCACCGCGAATTCGCGTGCCACGACGACCATGGCGGCCCACGCCCAGACGCGATCCATCGCGACGAGCGCGATCAACGTGCAGCAGATCAGCAGCTTGTCGGCGAGCGAATCGATGAACGTGCCGAAGACGGTGACGTTGCCGCTGGCGCGGGCAATGCGACCGTCGAGCAGGTCGGTGATGCTCGCGAGCACGAACAACGCGGCAGCGACCCACAAGTGACCCTCGAAGTCCCAGAGCAGTGCGATCACCACGAGCGGGACCAGGACGACCCGGAACAGCGAGAGGGCATTGGGCGCCTGCACGTCTGCAGACTACAGCGACGGATGCGGGTCATCCGCCGCCGTCCGATACCGTTCCCCCATGGAACTCGACGGCGCACGCGTGCTGGTCTGCGGCGGTGGGCGACGCCTGGGTCGTGCGATCGCGGAGGATCTGGCTGCTGCGGGGTGCAGTATGGCTGTCTCGTCGCGCTCGGCGGTGGCCCCCGTTGCCGTGCGTGAGACACGTACGACTATTGCGCTCCGCGGCGATCTTGGTGACGCGGTGCAGGCTCGAGCAGTGGTCGAGGACGCCGCGACCGCACTGGGCGGACTCGATGGCATTGTCTATGCGGCAGGCGGAGCGTTTACGCCGATGGCGCTGGCAGATATCACCCCCGAGCTTGTCGAGGATGCGCTCGGCTCGGTGGTGCGAGGGCTCATGTTCGTCGCCCAGGCGGCGGAGACGACACTGGCGGATAACGGCTCGATCGTCGTGATCGGGGATGTCGCCGCGATGCGCGGCTGGCCCTCGTACCTGCCGCACTCGGCGGCCAAAGGCGCGCAGCGCGCCCTCGTCTCCGGCCTCGCCCGTGCGCTGGCGCCCCGCCTGCGAGTGAACGTCATCCACCCCGGGACCGTGCTGCCCCCGGATGAGGTCGATGCGTCGGCTCTCGAACGGATCGTGACGCGCATCCCGCTGGGCCGGATCGGCTCGCCCGACGACATCGCGGGTGCCGTGCGCTACCTCCTCACCGCGGAGTACGTGACGGGAACCGAGCTCGTCGTCGACGGCGGGCGCCTCGCGCAGTAGCGCCGTGGCGCGGGCGATTCCGCCGGAGCGCCGACTAGGTTTCGCGTATGGATCGCATCGACGTCTTCACCGATGGTTTCGTGCGCCTCGATCAGGCGATGGCGGATGATCTGTCCGTCGTCAACGCCGCCCGCGTCTCGTTCGGCACGCGCAAGGACGCGATGGATGAGCGTGATGAGGGGCTGATCGGCTTCCTGATGCGCGAACGGCACGGCACCCCGTTCGAGCACAACGCGTTCCGCTTCCACGTGCGCTGTCCGATTTTCGTGATGCGCGAGTGGATTCGTCATCGCGTCGGATCCTTCAACGAACTGTCGGGGCGCTACGCGAAGATCAACGAGGCGTTCTACGTTCCCGCCCTCGAGGACGTGCGCACCCAGGTCGGCAAGCCCGGCGCGTACACATTCGAGTCCGTCCCGATGGAGCTTGCGGAGAAGACGCGGGGCACGATCGAGGAGTCGTACCGCGCCGCCTACGCGGCGTACGAGTCCATGCTCGCCGACGGCGTCGCCAAGGAGGTGGCGCGCAGCGTCCTGCCGGTCGGGATCATGACGGAGTTCTTCTGGACCCTGAACGCGCGCAGCCTGATGAACTTCCTCTCGCTCCGCAATCAGGAGCACGCCCAGCGCGAGATCCGCCGCTACGCCGAGGCCGTCGAGGCGCTGTTCGAGGCGCGCATGCCGGTCACGCACCGGGCCTTCGTCGAGCACGGCCGCACGGCGCCGTAGGCCGCGCGTCAGGTGGCCAGCCGACCGCCGTCGACGACCAGCTCGGCGCCCGTCACGTAGTCGGCGGAC
>JBILWG010000003.1:0-42729 GCA_044369995.1 Gaiellales bacterium
CATCGTCGGGTACGACGAGAAGTTCGCCGCCGAGAACGGTGCGCTCTGGACCGACGGCGTGCTGCTGCATGTGCCGGCCGGCGTCAAGATCCAGCTGCCGTTCCACGCGGCCTACGAGCTGGCCACACCGGGTGCTGCGCAGCAGTGGCGCATGATCGTGTCGCTCGGCGAGGGTGCGGAGGCGACGCTCGTGGAAGAGCATCTGCCCGGGCAGCCCGGCTACGCCAATGGCGTCGCCGAGCTGGTGCTGGCGGAGACCGCGCACCTCACCTACGTCGTCGTGCAGGATCGCCACGACGCGACGGTGCACTTCGCCGCGCATCGCGCCGAGGTGGCCAAGGACGCGACGCTGGAGTGGTCGGCCTGCTCGATGGGTGCGAAGACGGGCAAGACCCGCATGGAGACGCGGCTGACGGGTGAGGGTGCGACGGGGCGCCTCAGCGCGGTCTACGTGGTGGACGGCAAGCGCCATCTCGACCTCGACACCACGCAGGAGCATGACGCGCCGAACGCCGTCTCGGATCTCGCCTTCAAGGGCGTGCTGCTCGATAGCGCGCGCTCGGTCTGGCGCGGCGTCATCCGCGTCGCCGAGGGAGCGCAGGGCACGGACGCCTACCAGGAGAACCGCAACCTGCTGCTGTCGCCCACGGCCCGCGCCGACTCCATTCCCGGCCTCGAGATCGACACCAACGACGTCCGCTGCACGCACGGCGCGACGGCGGGTCCGGTCGATCCGCTGCTCAAGTTCTATCTGATGAGCCGTGGCATTCCGCAGGCCGAGGCCGAGCGCATGATCGTCGAGGGCTTCCTCGAGGAGGCACTCGAGCGCATCCCGGATCTCCGCATCCGCGAGGCGCTCACCACGGCCGTCATGCGCCGCGTGCCCGTCTGACCGAGATGTCCAGCACGCCGTTCATGGGCACGCTCCCGCTGGGTGCTCCGGGGGCGGAGCCGGTCGACGCCATCCTGTTCGGCGCGCCGCACGGGACGCCGTACGCCGGCATCGACAACGAGGTGCACGCCGCCACCGCTGCCGTTCTGCGGTCGACGTCCAACGCCGACGGCGACTGGTCCGGACAGTGGAACTACGACGTCGGCGGCCCGATGTTCGGCCACCGCGGCTACCGGGTCGGCGACCTGGGCGATCTGCCGACCGCCAGCCAGGATGGTGCCGGCAATCGCACGCTGATCGAGGCGACGACGCGCGCTATCGTCGCGGCCGGCGCGGTGCCGTTGATGGTCGGCGGCGACGACTCCGTGCCGATTCCGTTCCTGACCGGGCTCGAGGAGCTGGGACCACTCACGATCCTGCAGATCGACGCGCACATCGACTGGCGACAGGAGCGCCGCGACGAGCCGTTCGGCTACTCGTCCACGATGCGCCGCGTCTCGGAACTGCCGCACGTCGAGCGGATCATCCAGGTGGGCATGCGCAACTTCGGCAGCGCGCGTGCCGAGGAGATCGCGATCGCGGACGAGTGGGGCGCCGAGATCGTCACCGCCCGCGACGTGCATCATCATGGGGTCGAGCCGGTGCTGGCGCGTATCCCCGCGGGTGCGACGGTCGCGGTGACGATCGACATGGACGCCTTCGATGCGTCGTTGATGCCGGCGGTGATGGCACCGTCCCCCGGTGGACTCGATTACACCCAGGTGACGGATCTGATCAGCGGCGTGGCGCGCCGCGGCAGGCTCGCCGCCTTCGATCTGATCGAATTCGTCCCGGCGCGCGATCGTGACGGCACCTGTGCGATCACCGCGGTCTCGCTGTTGCAGTTCGTGATCGGCACGCTCGCCGACGTCTGAGCTACCGGCGGCGCTGGACGACGACGGACGGCTTCGCCGAGGCGAGCGGCCCGTTGGTCGGCGAGAACGAGGCGTTCAGGGTGTACGTCGTCGTGCGCTTGCGCGCCAGGGCGCGTCCTGCAGCCTTCATCACGCACTTCACCCGGTAGACCCCGGCGGCGGTCACGCGCCGCGACACGTGGCAGTAGCGATCGCCCTTGTACGTCATCGCGGCCGCGATCACGCCGGCACCGGTGGTCGTGACGTTGAAGGCCACGCCGACGCCCTTCTTCGTGTAGGTGACGGTGGCCGGGCCGACGGTCAGGATGCGCGCACGGTTGTCCTTGCGTGGCGTGACCCTTGTGGAGGCGGTGCTCGCCGCGCTGGTGCCGGCGACGTTGGTGGCGGTGACGGTGAAGGTGTAGGCCGTGCCGTTCTTGAGTCCGGTGAAGAGGCAGGTGGTGGCGCCGGCGGTGGTGCACGTGGCACCACCCGGCGTGGCGGTGGCGGTGTAGCGGGTGATCGGCGCGCCGCCGGTGTCCGTGGGAGCGGTCCAGCTGAGGGAGGCCACGGTGTCGCCCGGATCGGCAACGGGAGCGGTGGGCGCGCCGGGGACGGCGGCGGGGCAGATGGCGATGCTCGTGATGGCATTGGCGACGGCGCCACTCAGTGTCGTGACCGGCGAGCCCGCTGCGTTCGTCACGGTGACCTGGGTGTAATCCGTGGCGTACACCGCGGAACCGTCCGGAGCCACGGCCACGTCCGTGACGGCAAACGAGGCCGCCGAGCCAATCGACGTGAGCGCGCCATCGCTGATCGACGCGGTCATGAGCGAATTGCGGCCGACGGCGGAGGTGCCGAGGTAGAGCCGGGTGCCATCGGGAGAGACCGTGATCGCGGTCGGCTGGCCGACAATCCCGCTGAACAGGACGTTGGCGTTCGAGCCGCTCAGCAGGGCGGAGGAGATCGAGAACGGCGTGTCGTTGGCGGTGTAGGCGGTGGTGGCCGAGCGGGCAACTGCGCTGGCCGTGGCGCCAAGCGCGAAGGTCGTCTGCACTGCGCCAGTGGTGGTCGAGCGCGCCGTCAGGTCGGTGCCCGCGGTCACGTACAGCAGCGCGCCATCAGCGCTGACGACGGCGTCGGTCGGTGACGTGCCGGCCGGATAGGAGCCAGTCACCGTCAGCGCCGTCGTGTCCACGGCCGCGAACGTGTCGCTGCCGCTGTTGACGACGTAGGCACGGGTGCCATCCGGCGCGATCGCGATCGCGACCGGCGTGCTCAGCCCGGAGATGCTCGCGCTGATCGTGTTCGTCGAGGTGTCGATGACACGGACGAGGTTGGCAGCGGTATCGACGGCGTAGACGGTGCGGCCGTCCGGCGAAACCGCCACATCCGCGAATTGGGTCCCGACCCCGGTGAGTGTGGCGGTGACCGCGTTGGTGGACGTCGAGAAGCGCTGGATCGTGCCGGCGGATGTCACGAGATAGCCCGAACCCGCGCACGTGGCGGCAGAGGCGGTGGACGCGAGCCCGAGCGCCGCCCCGAGGGCGACGACGAGCATCGCCACAGAGCGAGCGACGTGCATGCACGCAGCATACGACCGTTTCGGCGTGGTTCCTGTCTGGATGAGTGGGAAGCCGTTGCGCATGCACCGGAGAGCGATGATCGTGCTTCCCTTTGGCGCCGAAGGTCGTGCGTCCGGCGTTTATCTCCCTCGGCCATGCTTCAGCCATGGCGCAGATTGCACCAGCTCAGATATATGGCACAATGTATGGCATGCACCGCACGACCATTTACCTCCCAGAGGACATGAAGGCGCGGGTCGCTGAGATGGCAAGAATCCGCGAGATAACGGAGGCGGAGTTCATCCGTGGGGCTATCGAGAAGGCACTCGAGCGTCCGCGCCCCCGTGGTGGGTTATTCAACTCCGGCATGCCCGATCTGGCCTCGCGTGACGAGTACTACCTGGAGAAGTGGGGTTTCGGCGAATGGGAGTCCTAATCGATACCAGCGCGCTGTTCGCCTTTCTCGACCGTGCCGCCCCCGAGCACGAAGCGGTAGCGGCACTCATCGAGGCAGAGCGAGAACCTATGGTGGTGAGCCCGTTTGTGCTTGCTGAGCTGGATCACCTCGTTGCCAAGCGGCTTGGGGATCGGCAGGCGCGAGCAGCCTTGAACGAGATATTGGCTGGGGCATACGATCTTGCGAGCTATGCAGCAGATGATCTTCGCGCAGCACTGGCGGTACTCGAACGATTTGCGGACCGCGGTCTTGGACTGACAGACGCGTCGATCGTCGTCCTTGCCGACCGGCTCGGGATCAAGACGGTCTTCACGCTGGACCGCCGCGACTTCGAGGGTCTCGTCCGCTCGGACGGAACCCCGCTGACGATCCTGCCCTAGTCCTGCGCGTCGAACCGCTCGTGGATCACAGCGGCATGCGCGGGGAAGCCCTCGTGGTCGGCCAGCGCGACGATGTCCGGTGCGAGCGCGGCGAGCGCCGACTCCGTGGCGCGGGCCAGCGAGATCGTCTTCGTGAACGCGAGCGACGTCACCCCGCTCGTGACACGAGCGTAGCCCGACGTGGGCAGGGTGGCCGGAATCCCGATCAGGTAGTTGCCCGCGCTGAACGGCGTGTGCTGGCCGAGCAGCACCTCGCCGGCGTGCTCGATGCCCGCCAGGATCGCCTCGTCGTCGGCGGTGGCCAGCTGCATGTGCTCGGGGGCGTAGAGGTTGGCGACCTCGATCGCCTCGGCACGATCGCGCACCAGCACGGCACCGCCGTTGATGCCGATCGCCGCGGCGGCCATCGTGCGGCGCGGCTCGGGCAATGCCGCGAGCTGGCGCTCCAGCTCCGGCTGCACGCGCTCGATCACGTCGGGCTCCCACGTGATCAGCACGGCGGCCGAGTCGGTGCCGTGCTCGGCCTCGTTGAGGAGGTCGGCGGCCAGGAGGCGGGAATCGGCGGTGGCGTCGGCGATGATCAGGCTCTCCGACGCGGCGAGGATCTGCATGCCACCGACGCCGTGGCGCTGGATCTCGAGCTGCGCGCTCGCGACGGGCGGACTGCCGGGGCCCAGCACCTTGCGGCAGGCGGGGATCGACTCCGTGCCGAAGGCGAGTGCGGCGACGCCCGCCGGACCGTTGGCGCGAAACACCTCGCGCAGGCCGAGCTCCTCGGCCACCACCAGCACCGCCGGATCGACCTTGCCGTCGGAGCCGGGGATGGGTGGCACGACGACGGCGATCTCGGGCACGCCCGCCACCACCGCCGGCGTGCCGATCTGCACCAGCACGCTTGGGAACGAGCCCTTGCCACTCGGGACGAAGAGCCCCGCACTGGCGATCGCCGTGCGCTTCTCACCGACCATCAGTCCGGGCTCGATGTCGAAGCGCCAGTCGCCGTGGGCCAGCGTCTGCTCGTTGAAGCGTCGGGAGTGGTCGATCGCGTGGCGGATCGCCACCTGGACGGCCTCGGGAATCTCGTCGCGGGCGGCGGCGAACTCGGCATCCGTGATCCGCAGCCCGTCGGGCGAGACGACGCAGCCGTCGAAGCGCTCCAGCGCCCGGCAGACAGCGGCATCGCCGTCGGCACGCACCTCGGCGACGAGCGCGACGATCGACGCCTGCAGCGCGGGATCGAAGATGTCGTCGAGGCCGCGGGCGAGGAATGCGGCACGCCCCGTCTCGTCGAGGTCGGCCCAGCGACGAACCACAAGCGGTGCAGTCATGGCTGGAAGGGTAGGCGCAGTCCGGTCGGGCTGCGCAGAGGCAGAACGGCTAGCGCGCCTTGACGATCACGCGCGAGCCGACCACGATCACCTTGTTCGACCAGGCGGAGAGGCCGTTCGGCGTGACTGTGCGCACCTGGAAGACGATGCGCTTGCCCTTGCCCACCTGCACCTTGGGGCGAGACGAGCGCGTGGTCAGCGTCAGCTTGCCGTCGCGGTACACCTTGTACACCGCGCCCTTCACGCTGGGCAGTGTCAGCACCATGGTCTCACCGGTGCGCGTGGCGGCGGCCACGCGGGGACGCACGTCGAGGGCGCCGAGCGTGGTGCCCTGCGGGCTCTTGGCGACCGTGGGCGCAGCCGGCGCCGGTGCCGCGGGTGCGGGGGTCACGGGCGCCTCGGTGTCGATCGCCGTGCCGATGTAGAGCAGGCGATTGAGGCTGCCCGGACCAGGATCGCCGACGCGGTTGAGCGAGGCGCTGCCCGTGATCGCCGTGGAGACGACCTGCGCGGAGGTGCTGCGCGAGCTGGCCAGCTGCAGTGCAACGGCGCCCGCGACGTGCGGGGCGGCCATCGAGGTGCCCGAGTGCGTGGCCAGAGCGGTACTCGAGGCCGCGTCCGCGGAGACGATGGCGACGCCCGGAGCGAACAGGTCGACGCATGCGCCGTAGTTGGAGAACGAGGCGCGTCGGTCGTTCTGATCCGACGCGCCGACCGTCAGTGCGGCGGGGGCGGAGGCGGGCGAGGCCCCACAGGCGTCGGCACCGCTGTTGCCCGCGGCGACGACGACGATGACGCCGTCGTCGATCACGCCCTGGACCGCGGCGTTGACCGCCCGCGAGTAGCCACCGCCGAGGCTCATGTTGGCGACCGCCAGCGCGTTCGCGGCGTGGTGCGCAGCGACCCAGTTGAGCCCGGCGATGACGTCGGACGTGTAGCCCGCGCCGTCGCAGTCGAGCACGCGGACCGGAACGAGCTCGACCTCCGGGGCGACGCCGTAGTCGGCGCCGCCGATCGTGCCGGCGACGTGCGTGCCGTGGCCCTGGCAGTCCTCCGTGCCGTTGCCGTCGTCCTGCCCCTGTCCGATGCTGACAAAGCCCGCGCGGACGCGGCCGCTGAACTGCTCATGGTCCGAGCGGATGCCCGTGTCGATCACGTAGGCCATCACGCCGGCGCCGCCGGCGGCAGCGGCCGTGGAGTCCATCGTGCCGTCGAGGGGGAGATTGCGCTGGTCGAGGCGGTCCAGGCCCCACGAGGCGGCGCGCGGCGAGCGCGTGCGACCGCTGGGCGTGATGGCGGCCGACGGGGCGGAGGCCTCGCTCGTGCCCGTGGCGTTCGTGGCCGTGACTGTGACCGTGTACGGCGTGCCGTTGGTCAGCCCCACGATCGTGCAGGAGCGCGCGCCGCTGGTGGTGCACTTGGCGTTGCCGGGCGCCGCCGTCGCCGTGTAGCGCGTGATCGCGCTGCCGCCATCGAGTGCCGGCGCGGACCAGCTGACGGCGATGCGGGCGTTGCCGGGCGTGCCGGTGACGTTGCGCGGTGCGCTCGGCGCCGCCGGCACGGCGAACGCGTGCGTGAGCATGGTCGCCCCGCGGGCGCCGCCCCAGCCATCGATCGCGATCGCGTAGCGCGTGCCGCTCGTGACGGGGAAGGAGAGGCTGCTCCAGGTGCCGCCGGGTGCGTCGTCGTTCTGGGCGATCGTGGCGAGCGTGCCGACACCCGTGCCGGTGTACGCGCCGAGGACCGTGTCGTAGGCGCTGCCCTGCGTGCTCAGCGTCAACGTGCCGCTGGCCGGTGCCGTCCACGCGTACCAGATCGAGGCGGCGGGGGCCTGGCTGCCGTGCGTCGGCTCGCCCGCCTCGCGCGTGGCCGTCGCCGTGGAGCCCGTGGTCGTCCCGGTGCTGCCGCTCAGCACCGCGGCGTCGGCGAAGGCGTCGTTCGTCGCGACCGGCGTGGGCGTGAAGGCGAGATTGAGGATGGTCGTCCCGCGGGCGCCGCCCCAGCCGTCGATCGCGATCGCATAGCTGGCACCGTTCGACACGGAGACCGTGACGCGGCTCCAGAGGGTGCCGCTCGCCACGTCGTCGTTGTCGGCCAGCGTCGACAGGGTGGAGACGCTGGCGCCCGTGTACACGCCGAGGAGGGTGTCGAAGGAGCTGCCCTGCGTGGTCAGCGTCAGCGTGCCGGTGGCCGGTGCCGTCCAGCGGTACCAGATCGAGGCCGAGCCACCCGTGCCGCCGTGGGCAGGCTCGCCCAGCTGCCGGGTGGCGTTCGCGGTCGAGCCGCTCACCGTCGAGCCGCTCACCGTCGCGGCATCCTGGAAGTCGTCGTTCGACAGCCCGGCCGCCGGCGTCGCCGTGACGGCACTGGTGTAGGGGCTCTGGCCGGCGCTGTTGACGGCGGCGACGCGAAACGCGTACACGGTGCCGTTGGCCAGTCCGCCGACCTCGGCGGTGGTGAGGCTGGAGACACCGTCGGCGACCGTGGTCCAGGCGCCCCCGGCGACGGACTGCTGGATCACGTAGTCGGTGATCGCGGTGCCGCCCGCATCGGCAGGCACGTCGAACGTCAGCGTCACGCGTGCGTTCGACGGCGTGGCCACGAGGCTCCGCGGCGCGGTCGGAAGCGTGATCGGCGTCGGGGTGAGCGAGAGCGAGGCCAGCAGCAGGTTCGGCGAGCCGTTGCCGGGGCTGCTGACGACGGAGGGTGTGGCGTTCGCCGTCAGACGCGCGGCGATCGTGCCGGGGGTGGCCGCGGGGTCGGCCGCCAGCAGGAGTGCCGCGGCACCGGCGACGTGCGGCGAGGCCATGGAGGTGCCGGAGATCGTGTTCGTGGCCGTCGGCGACGTCCACCAGGCGGAGAGGATGCCCGAGCCCGGCGCGAAGATGTCGACGCAGGGACCGAAGTTGGAGTACGACGCGCGGGCGTCGCCGCTCGTGGTGGCTCCGACGGTGACCGCCTGCGGAGCACGTGCCGGCGAGACGTTGCATGCGTCGCTGCTCTCGTTGCCGGCGGCGACGACGAAGGTGACGCCATCGCTGATGCCACGCTGGACGGCAGCGTCCAGGGTGCTCGAGGCGCCGCCGCCGAGGCTCATGTTGGCGACGGCCGGCGTGCCGGCGGCGTGATCGCCGACGACCCAGTCGATGCCGCTGATGACCCCGGAGGTGGAGCCGGAGCCGGAGCAGCTGAGCACGCGCACGGGGACGAGGGTGACGCCCTTGGCGACGCCGTACGCGCTGCCGCCGACGGTGCCGGCGACGTGCGTGCCGTGGCCGTTGCAGTCCGAACCGGAGCCGCCCGGGGTGATCGCGTCGAAGCCGGCGCGGGTGCGCCCGGTGAACTGCGCGTGGGAGGTGAGGATGCCGGTGTCGATGATGTAGGCCGTGACGCCCGCACCGGTCTGCGTATAGGTGTAGAGCCCGTCGAGCGGCAGCTGGCGCTGGTCGATGCGATCGAGGCCCCAGGGCGCACCGCTCTGCGTGGCGCTGATGCCGACGACGCGGTCGGGCTCGACGCGGACGACGGCCGGGTGCTTGGCGATCCGCGCGGCCTGGGCCGCGGTCAGCTCGGCGGCGTAGCCGTTGATGGCGTTGGTGTACACGGCGAACGGCGGCGTGCCGACGGCGCTGGCGAAGGCGGCGGGCTGTGCCGAGGGCTCGAGCGTGACGATGTAGCGCCCGGGGATCGCCGAGCCGACCTTGGCTCCGGCCGGCGGCGTGCTGGCCGGCGCGGTCGTGTCGAGCGCGCGAACCAGCCGGTCGCGCTCGACGATGCGCACCTGGGGGTCGTTGCGCAGACGGGCCACGTCGGCTGCATCGAGCTCGGCGACGAAGCCGTCGACGCCGCTGCGGAAGACGTCGGAGACGTCGTTGTCGCGACGCTCCTCGGCGGCCACCTTGGCGGCCACGTTGGTGCCGTCGTCCAAGATCACGATGTAGTCCTGCGCCGGAGCGGCGGTGGCCACCGCCGTCAGGGCAAGCCACACTGCGCCGGTCGCGAGGACGGCGAGGGGGCGGAACGGGCTGGTGATTGGGCGACGACGCATGTGATGGCTCCCGCGCGAATGGTTGCGAGGCGTCACGGAGGTTCCGTGAAAACCGTGTTGTGCTTCCATGAAGACGCGCGAGGGGGGGTGAATCTGACGGCGATGCGTGAAGATCCACACGGCCGTTGCGGTACTCCCCGCATTCTAGTGCCAATCGGCTTGAATGCAGGCGTTCGGGTACCCTTAGAGCCATGACCGTGACGGGGACCACAGCCGCTGCCCTCGACCCCGCCCGGATTCGCACCGATTTCCCGATCTTCCGTCGCCTGGTGCACGGGCGCGAGCTCGCCTACCTGGACTCCGCCTCGACCTCGCAGAAGCCGCAGGCGATGCTCGACGCCATGGTCGGCTTCTACGGCACCAGCAATGCCAACGTGCATCGCGGCGTCTACACGCTCGGCATCGAGAGCACGGAGGCCTTCGAGGCCGCCCGCGACGCCGTCGCGCGCCTGCTCAACGCCCCGTCGCGGCGCGAGGTGATCTTCACCCGCAACACGACGGAGGCGATCAATCTCGTCGCCAAGACCATCGGCGTCGAGCGCTGCGGCCCGGGCGACGTGATCGTCAGCACCGTGCTCGAGCATCACGCCAACCTCGTGCCCTGGCAGGTGCTCGCGCAGGCGACCGGTGCCACGCTGCGGTTTCTGGACGTGGATGACGAGGGCCACCTCCAGCTCGACCAGCTGGAGGCGATCGCCCGCGAGGGCGACGTCAAGCTCGTCGCCGTCACGCACCAGTCCAACACCCTCGGCGTGCGGCCGCCCGTCGAGACCCTGGTGCGGTGGGCGCGGACGCAGGGCGCGCTCGTGGTGCTGGACGCCGCGCAGACCGTGCCGAATCGCCCCGTCGATGTGCAGGCGCTCGGCGTCGACTTCCTCGCCTTCTCCGGCCACAAGACGCTCGGCCCGACGGGCATCGGCGTGCTGTGGGGCCGCGAGGAGCTCCTGGCCGAGACGCAGCCGTTCCTGACGGGCGGCGAGATGATCCGCTCCGTCGCGCTCGATCGCACCTCGTGGAACACGCTGCCGTGGAAGTTCGAGGCTGGGACACCCGCCTACGCCGAGGCCGTCGGCCTGCAGGCTGCGATCGACTACCTGCAGGCGGTCGGGCTCGAGGCGATCGACGCGCACGAGCACGCGCTCACGGAGTACGCGCTCGACCGGCTCGGTGAGATCCCCGGGCTGCGCATCGTCGGTCCGCCCGACGCGGCGTCACGGGGCGGCGTCGTGTCCTTCGTGCTCGACGACGTGCATCCGCACGACATCGCGGAGATCCTCGACCGCCACGTCGTCTGCGTGCGTGCGGGGCATCACTGCACCCAGCCGCTCATGCAGCGCCTCGGGCACACGGCCACGGTGCGCGCCTCGTTCTACCTGTACACGACGACGGCGGACGTGGACCAGCTCATCCAGGGGCTGCACGATGTCCGCAGGGTGATGGGAGTCTGAGTGGACGACGAGCTGTATCGCGAGAACCTGCTGGATCACTACCGGCATCCGCGCAACCACGGCACGCTCGAGCATCCCGACTGCGAGGCCGAGGGCAAGAACCCGCTGTGCGGCGACGAGGTCGAGCTCGACGTGCAGGTGGTCGATGGGCGGATCAGCGCGATCCGCTTCGTCGGCAATGGCTGCGCGGTGTCGCAGGCCGCGACCTCCATGCTGACCGAGCTCGTCGACGGCATGCCCGTGACCGAGGCAGCCGAGCTGCCATCGCAGGCGATCATCGACGAGCTCGGGATCCCCCTGTCGGCGATGCGCGTCAAGTGCGCCGTGCTCGGGCTCGGCACCCTCAAGGTCGCGCTGCACCGCGGTGCGGGCACGCCGCTCCCGCCGGAGTGGGGCGCGGACGACGACGAGCTCGTCTGGGGCTAGACGCCGGCCTCGTCGCCGAGCAGCCGCGCGCCGCGGACGGCCAGCTCGAGGCGGAAGCGATCGTCGGCGTGCTGCAGGTCCAGCGTCGTCAGCTTGGCGATCCGGGCGAGGCGGTAGCGCACCGTGCGCTCGTGGACGTCGAGCGCCCGTGCGGTTGCGGCCACGCTGAGCCCCTCCCGGAGCCAGACCTCGGCCGTCTCGATGTACTGCGGGCCGCCGTTGCGGGTGGAGCGCAGCGGCGTCAGCGTGGCGTCGACGAGCTCGCGGAGCGTCGTCTGGTCCTGGGCGATCAGCGCCTCGGGCAGCACGTCGCCGTACGGGACGACGCCACGCAGACCCAGCCGACGCGCCATGCCGAGCGCGCGCTTGGCATCGGCATAGGAGCTGCGGATGCCGGGAATGCCCAGACCCGGGCGACCGAGTCCGGCGGTCTCCGGTCCACGCGGCACGCGACCGGCGATGATCGCCACGATCCGGCCGCGCTGCGGCGCAGCCAGCGCCCCGGCGTCGTGCAGACGGTCGAGCACGGTCTCGCTCACCTCGTTGACGAGGAGCACGCTCCGGCGGCCGGTCAGCTCGAGGCCCAGGCGCGTGGCGAGCTCCTGCACCTGCTCGGGCGACTGGTCCGACAGCAGCGCCTCGAGCAGCAGTGCGCGTTGGCGCTCGTCGCGTCGCGTCGCCTCGTCCTGGCCGTCGGCGTAGCCGGCGCAGAGCGCCCGCGTACCGTCGGTCAGCAGGCGCAGATGCCCCTGCGGGGTCCGCTTGGGCAGGTCGCTGGTGACCATGCCCACCGTCATCCACGCCTCCACGACGGCGGGCAGCGGGATGCCGGTGCCGCGGGCCCGGCCGGCGCTGGTGGCCAGTCGCGTGCGCGACGGCGTCGAGAGACGCTCACCCGAGCGCGACAGGATCTGCACCCAGGCGTCCAGGTCCAGCTCGTGGGCGCGGGGATCGTCGAGGCGCGCGAGGATCGCCTCGCGCGTGGCCTGGGTTGCGGAATCGGGCACGGCGGAACGTTACCGGTTTCCGGCAATGAGCGTCAGGCGCCGTCGACCTGGGCGCGGACCCGGCCGGGCTCGAACTGCCAGCGGATCACACCGCCCACCTCCGAGCGTCGACCGCCTGCCTCGCGCAGGAACTGCGCCCAGGGCCCGGGGAAGCGCGCATCGACCAGCACCCAGGTCGTCCCGGTGAAGGCCAGGTAGCGCAGCAGCTCCTGCCGCGGGTTGGCCGGCAGCTCGTCGCGATAGAAGCCGTAGACGACGGGGTAGGGGACGTAGCCGGCGGGAACCGCGGCCGCGCTGTAGCCCCCGGCCATCCGGTAGCGCATACGCGCGAGCGCCTGCCAGTACATGCCGTTGCCGCGGAACGAGTACGGCAGGATCAGCACGACCGCGTCGTCTGGGATGTCCGCGGTCGCGGCTCCGGAGGTGATGCCCGGTGGCGTCTGCAGGTCGGTGCGCCACAGGTCGGCACGCGGGACGGGCAGCAGGCAGAGCAGGGCGACCACGGCGAGTCCGAGCCGGGTGCCGAAGACGACCGGCAGCTCGCGCTCGCGGCGGGCGACGAAGAGGGCGGCGAGCACCGCGATGCCAAGCCAGGCGTAGACGACGATCCGCGTGGGCAGGGCCAGCCGGATCAGCGGGAGCTGGGTGAGCAGATCCCAGGGCATCACCCAGTGCGCGACGCCACCGTACGTCAGGCGGGCACCCAGCGCGAGCACGATCGAGGTGGCGATGCCGATCGCGATCACCCAGACCCAGCGCTCGTGCCGCCAGCGGATCAGGCCCGCCACGGCAACCAGGAGCAGGACCGGGCCGACGTAGCCGAGCTGCTCGGTCAGGTTGCCGGCGAACTGCAGCGACGTGCCGCGAAAGCGCTCGCCTCCCGCCCACGTCGTGATCGTCGGCACGAGGAGGTTCTTGAGGTCGAGGGGGTAGAGGTCCGGACGGATCCGCTGGTCGATCGGATTCGGATGCAGCAGCGCCGCGATGAGCAGGGGCGAGACGATGGCGAGCGCCAGCGCGTAGCCACCTGCGATCCAGGGCAGCGCACGCAGGAGGCGGCTGCGCAGATCGTGCGGGCCGAGCACGAGCGCCGCCAGCAGCGTCAGCGCACCCACCAGCGTGGCGGTCGCCGCGACCTCGGTGAAGGTCAGGAATTGGAAGGCGATCAGGCCCGCCAGCAGCAGGAGGCCGCGGCGCGGCGGCAGGGACTGCTCGATCAGGCGCACGACCACGAGGACGATCAGCGGCAGCGTCCAGACCAGGGCCAGGTTGACGTGGTTGAGCGTCTGTCCGAGCAGGTAGGACGAGAACCCGAAGGCCCAGCCGCCGATCAGCGCGGCGAGAAGGTCGCGCGTCACATGCCGGCACAGCAGATACGCGCTCCAAGCCGCCAAGGCGGGGGCGGCGATCGCCAGCAGGTTGTAGGAGGCAAGCGGACCGGCCAGCTGCGTCAGCGGTGCGAGCAGGAGCGCCGGTCCGGGAATCGTCGTCGCCCAGGCGAGGTTGAAGCCCATTGGCGCATCGATGCGATCGGTCAGGAACGGGGCCTGCTGGCCGGCGATGGCCTCGACCCAGTGGACGAGGGACCAGGCGAAGAAGCCCTGATCGGCCCCGAAGCTGCCGACCACGGCATCCGTCGGAGCACGGAGCCAGAAGCGACCGATCAGGACGACGGAGGCGAGCGTGTAGCCCAGCAGCACCCACAGCGGCTCGAGGCGTCGCATGCAGCGGAGTGTATGGAAAAAGCAGAGAGCCGGGCGGTCTCCCGCCCGGCTCTCCGGGTCGAACGCTGGTATTACGCAAGCTGCGCTGCGGCGGTTCAGCCGCGGCCCCAACGCGGGCTAGGCGATTCCCTGTCGGTCCAGGGGCGCGCCCTTACGTGCGTCGACCTCCACTTGCCGTGCAGTCGCTAGTCAGAACGGACCACCTCCTCTCCGCGGTGCCCCGAACGTACCACGCGCAGGCGACCCGCGCCACACGGATTTCCGCTACTGGAAGTTCTTCCAGTACGCGCTCGGCGTGGGGCCGACCTGGCCCTGGTACTTCGACCCCAGGGCACCGGATCCGTAGGGCTTCTCCGCCGGCTGGTCGAGGTGCATGAACGACATCTGCCCGATCTTCATGTCGGGGTAGAGCGTGATCGGCAGGTTCGCGACGTTGGCCAGCTCGAGCGTGACGTGGCCATCGAACCCGGGATCGATGAAGCCCGCGGTGGAGTGCACCTGCAGCCCGAGGCGACCGAGCGAGCTCTTGCCCTCGAGGCGCGAGACGATGTCGTCGCCGAGCGTGACGCGCTCGAGCGTGGCCCCGAGCACGAACTCGCCGGGATGCAGGATGAACGGCCCGCCGTCGTTGATCTCGATCAGCTCCGTCAGCTCGGCCTGCTCCTGCTTGACGTCGATGTGGCCGTAGCGGCTGTTCCTGAAGACGCGGAAGCGACGATCGCAGCGCACGTCGATCGAGGCGGGCTGGATCAGCCCGTCGTCGAACGGGTCGAGGCGGATGCGACCGTCCTCGATCGCCTGGCGGATGCCGCGGTCGGAGAGAACCATTGCGGCGCAGCATTGCAGGCGCGGGGGACGTGCGGGGAGGCTCCGCGACGGGTACGCTGCGGACGTGAGCACCCGAGTCATCGCGCGGCGCTACACGTTGGAGGTCCCCGAGCCGAGCCGGCCGGGCGCGACCGTCTGGCGCGGGCGCGATTCGACCAACGGCGCCGCAGTGGTGGTGACGCTGCTCGACGAGCATCCTGCTGCGGACGCGACCCTGGCGGCGCTCGTGGCCGTCCGGCATCCTGCGTTGCCGGTCGTCCTCGACCATGGTGTCGATGGCGTGGCGCGCTACGTCATCACGCCGGCGCGCGCCGGGCAGACGGTCCAGGCCCGACTGCTCGGCGCGGGGAGACTGTCCGCGGTGGAGGCGGCCGAGGTTGCGGCGGGGCTGGCGGACGCGCTTGCCGCTCTGCACGCCAAGGGTCTCGTCCAGGGCGTGCTGGCGTTGACCGCGCTGGTGCAGGAGGATGATGGCCTGCTGCGCTTCGAGGACCTGGCCACCGGTGGCCTCGCCCGTCCGGCCGACCAGCCCGACGATGACATGCGCCAGCTGGCGCACGTGCTGCGCGAGCTGCTGGGGCTGGCGCCCGACGCCAATCCACTCGAGGCCGAGGGTGTGCCACCACGTCTGGCCGGGCTCCTGCAGAGCCTCGCCTCGTTCACGCCGCCCCCGGCCGCAGACGCGCGCGAGGCGTTGCGGCGCATCTCCCGTGAGGCCACGCACGGGAGCTGGGAGCCGTTTGCGGCGACAGGACCCTCCGCTCCAGCACCGACTGCCGTCCCGCCGCCGCGCAACCGCGGGCTCAAGCTGCTGGTCGGCGCGCTCGTGGTCGTCGTGCTGGTGCTGGCCGCAGTCGTCGTGGCCGGCGTCGTCGATCGGCGCGACGCCGAACGGCGGGCAGCAGCGACGGCGCTGCCCGGTCCGATCACCACCGTGCCGGCCTCCGGGGTGGAGACCGAGCCGTTCACGCTGCCGACGGCGACCGCGACGGCCGAGACGCCCACGACGACCGCTGCCGAGCCGGTCGGACCGAGCCGCACGCCGCAGCGCCTTCGCATCGCCACGGTCACGCCGCTTGATCCCGCCGGGGACAGCCAGGAGAACGATGCCCAGGCGCGGTTCGCGATCGATCGCTCTTCCGCCACCGGCTGGTCGACGGAGATCTACAAGGAGGGCGCGATCGAGAGCAAGCGCGGTGTCGGTCTCGAGCTGCGCCTCGCCGCGCCTGGTCGCCTGCGGCGCGTGGTGCTGACGAGCGTGCCGGTGGGCGCCACGATCGCGGTCTACGGCGTGCGCGGTGCGGCGCCCGCGCGGGCGCCGCGCGACTGGACGCCGCTGGCAGAGCCGCGCGTGCTGAAGCGCGGCCAGTCGGTGATCCCGATCCGTCGCCGCGCGGCCCTCACCCACGTCCTGATCTGGATCACCGGGCTTCCTGCCGTCAAGGGCGGGTATGCGGTGGCCTTCAAGGACATCCGTCTGATCGGCATCCCGACCGGCGCCTAGCCGAGCGCCGGCTCGCAGGCAGCACAGCTAGCGCAGCAGTGCGGCGTTGCGGGCGTGACGCTCGACGGCCAAGTCGACGAGTCGTCCCAGCAGGTCGGCGTAGTCGAGGCCACTGGCCTCGAACATCCGCGCGTAGTAGCTCGTGGCGGTGAAGCCCGGGATCGCGTTGATCTCGTTGAGGACCAGTCGACCGTCCATCGTGAAGAAGAAGTCGACGCGTGCCATGCCGTGGCAGTCGCACACGCCGAAGGCGTCGGCGGCCGTCGCCCGCAGGCGGGTGGCGACCTCGTCGGGAATCTCGGCCGGCGTGATGAGCGCGGAGCCACCGGCGGCGTACTTGGCCTCGTAGTCGTACCACTCGGCGTCGAAGCGGATCTCGCCGACCACGGATGTCGTCAGGTCGGGGGGCAGGCCGAGCACACTGCACTCGACCTCCTTGCCGATCAGGAGCTCCTCGACGATCACCTTGTCATCGTGGGCCAGAGCCAGATCGAGAGCCGCAGCGAGGTCGTGGGCCGTCTCGACGCGGGAGATACCCACGCTCGAGCCGAGCCGCGCGGGCTTGACGAATACGGGGAAGCCCAGCTCGTCCGCGATGCGGGCACGGATCGCATCGCGGTCATCGGCTGGCCCGACGAGCACCTCGCGCGCCACGTCGATGCCGGCGTCGCGCAATGCGGCCTTGCACCGCTCCTTGTCCATCGTCAGCGCGGCGCCGAGCACGCCCGAGCCGACGTACGGGACCCCGAGCATCTCCAGGAGCCCCTGCACCGTGCCGTCCTCGCCGAACGGGCCATGCAGCACGGGGAACACGACATCGCAGCCGAGCGGTCCACCCTGTCCGGGCGTGACCGACACCACGGCGCCGTCGGGACCGGTCCAGACGCCGTCGCGCGCGATCGTGATCGCCACGACCTCGAAGCGGTTGGGATCGAGCCCGCCCGCGACGCTCTCGGCCGAGCGCAGCGACACGTCGTGCTCGGACGATCGGCCGCCGCCGAGGATGGCGACGCGCAGGCGCTCCGGCACTAGCCGGCCGCTCCGGAGTAGCGCCCGACCACGATGGTCACGGACGAGCCCTGCGGCTTCTGCGAGCTGCCGGCCGGGTTCTGCGAGATGACAATGCCGTCCTGGGCCGGATCGCTCGTCGACTGCTCCGTCACGTTGGGCGTGAAGCCGGCGTTGGTCAGCGCCGCCTCGGCGTCGGCGCGCGTCTGGTTGATCACGCTCGGGACGGGACTGTTGGCCGGGCCCTTCGAGATGACGACGGAGACCGAGGAGCCGGCGGGCACGCTCGTGCCGGCCGCGGGATCCTGGCTGATCACCTGGCCGACCGGGGCCGCATCGTTGGCCTCGCTCTGCGCGCCGAGCACCAGTCCCGCCGCGATCAGCGTGTTCTGGGCGTTCGTGATGTCCAGCTTCGTGATGTTCGGAACGGTGCCCGCCTGCTTGCCGGACGAGATGGTCAGCGTCACCGTCGAGCCGGGCTTCACCTCGACCCCGGCCGAGGGCGCCTGCGTGATGACGTTGCCCTCGGCGACCGAGTCGGAGGCGTCCTCGACGACCGTCACGACCAGTCCAAGCGCCTCGAGCTGCGCCGTGGCATCACCGAGGGCCGCACCCTGCACGCTCGGGATGGCGACGACGTTCGGACCCGACGAGATCTGCAGCTCGATGGTGGTACCGGTCGGCACGGAGCCGCCCGCGTTCGGGCGCATCGCGATGACCTCGCCTTCCGGGACGTCGGCGGACGCCTGCTTCGTGATCAACGCGGCGAGCCCGATGGCCTCCAGGGCCGCGGTGGCATCGGCCTGTGTCTGGCCGACGAGGTTGGGGATCTCGACCAGGGCGCTGGTCGTCGCTGTGGTCGCGGAGGTCGCGCCGCCGCCGGAGTCGCCGCGGGTGAAGGCGAAGACGCCGGCCGCGATCGCGAGCAGGGCGACGCCGAGCACGATCAGCAGGATCCAGAGGCGCTTGCGATTGGGGTTCCCGCTGGGTCGTACCGGGGGCGGCGCGCTCTCGCGCGGCGGCAGCGGTGGCGCCACCATCGTCTCGGCGGGGCTGGGGTGGGCCATGGCCAGCGTCGCGGCGCCGATCACCGCGGTCTCGTCGCTGATCGGCAGTCCCTGGCGCACCCGATCCAGCTCGATGCCCATCTCGTCTGCGCTCTGGTAGCGCTGACGCGGATCCTTGGCCAGCGCACGCATGACGACCGCCTCGAGCGCGACGGGAACCAGCGGGTTCCGCTCGGTCAGCGGCTGCGGTGCCTCCTGAACGTGCCGCATGGCCACGTTGACCGCGGTGTCACCCTCGAACGGCACCCGTCCGGACAGCATCTCGTAGAGCACGATGCCGAGCGCGTACAGGTCGGCCGGCGGCCCGACGGTCAGGCCGCGGGCCTGCTCCGGGGCCAGGTACTGGGCGGTCCCGACGATGGAGCCGGCCTCGGTCATCTCGGTATCGCCGCCGGCGCTGGCGATGCCGAAGTCGGCGACCTTCACCTTGCCGTCGGGCTGCATCAGGATGTTCTGCGGCTTGACGTCCCGGTGGACGACGCCCTGCTGATGCGCAATGCGGAGCGCGGCGAGGATCTGCAGGGCGATGGTGATCGCGCGGCGAGGATCGAGTGGCGACTCGCGACGGATCAGGTCCTTCAGCGTCTCGCCCTCGACGTACTCCTGCACGATGTACGACATGCCGCCCTGCGACTGGTCGTAGACCTGGACGATGTTCGGATGGTTGAGGCGCGCTGCGGCACGGGCCTCCCGCTGGAAGCGCTCGATGAAATGCGGGTCGTCACTGTGGCGATCGGCCAGCACCTTGATCGCCACCTGCCGGTGCAGCGACTCATCCTGCGCGAGGAACACCCGTGCCATTCCACCCTGGCCCAGCCGGCGGATGATGCGGTAGCGGCCGTCGAACAGCGCGCCGTCAGAGGTGTCCATAGGGGTCGTCATGCGGGTTTCCGTGCGGATTGTCTCACGATGTCGACCCGATCAGCGCCCGTAGGACGCTGGCGGCGATCGGGGCGGCCACGTCACCACCCGTTCCCTCGGTGTCCTCGACCAGCACGGCGAACGCGTAGCGCGGTGCCTCGGCGGGTGCGAAGCCGATGAACCACGCGTCGTTGCGGCCCTCCCGGCCCGTCTCGGCGGTGCCGGTCTTGCCGGCCACATCGAGGCCGTCGACGGAGGCCGCCGCGCCCGTGCCGTCATCCACGACGTCTCGCATCAGCTGGCGCAGCTCGGCCGCCGTCTCGGTCGTCATGGCGCGACCGAGGTAGACGGGTTGGGGGCGACGGACAACCGCGCCGTCGGGAGCACGCACCTCCTGGACCGGCTGCGGTGCGACCAGCTGGCCGCCGTTGGCGACCGCGGCGGCGACCTCCGCCATCTGCAGCGGCGTCGCCAGCAGGCGCTCTTGGCCGATCGCCAGCCGCGCGGCATCAACGGGGGTGTCGAAGGGCACCAGATTGCCGCGCCGGTTGAAAATCCCGGATGGCAGCGTCTGCTCCGGGGGGTAGTCCCATGGGAAGCGCTTGAAGAACCCGAAGTCGCGCATGGTCTCCTCGAGCTGCTCCTGCCCGAGCTCAAGTCCGACACGCGCGAACGTCGTGTTGACCGAGTGCACCAGCGCGTAGCCGAAGTCGTGCTGGCCGTAGGCTCGCTTGCGGAAGTTGCACAGCTGCTGCCCGCCGGTCTCGATGCAGGCCGGCCCGGGAAACTCCTCGTCGACGGTGACGACCTCGTTGTCCAGCGCACTGGCCGCCGTCACCACCTTGAAGGTCGAGCCCGGGGGGTAGAGCCCCTGCGTGGCGCGGTTGAGAAGCGGCGAGTTGGGGGCCGTCAGGGCCTCGGCGAGGCCGGTGTTGGGGTTGTAGGTCGGCGTCGAGGCCATCACCAGCAGGCCACCCGTGCTCGGATCCAGGACGACGACGCTGCCGCGGGCGCCGAGCCGCTCGAGCTCGTCCATCGCCGCCTCCTGGCCCGCGCTCGACAGGCGCAGGATGACGTCGTTGCCGCGCACCGTGTCGCCCTTCATCCGGTCGAAGGCGTTCTGGATGCCCGCGAGGTCGCTCGTGCTGCCCGTCAGGTCCGGGTCGAGCGAGCGCTCGAGCCCCGCGCGGCCCGCCAGCAGCGAGGAGTAGCCGACCAGCTGTGCGGCGAGGCCCCCTTCGGGGTAGACCCGCCGGTAGATCGTGCGTCCGTCGAGCCGTCCGGGTTTCGATTCCGCGAGCACGACGCCGTCCGCGGTGATCAGCGAGCCCCGATCGATCGCCAGATCGCGGTAGACGAGCCGGACGTTGGCCTGGCGTGCCTCCAGCGACCCCCGCGCCCAGACCTGCCAGTACGTCGTCATTGCGATCAACGCGAGCAGCGCGACCGTCGTCACGATGAACAGGTTCGAGATGCGGCGGTTCACCGAGGACGCTCCCGGTTGGCACGCTGTGAGATGCAGAGCAACAGGCCGGCGATGGCGAAGTTCGCCGTCACGCTGGAGCCGCCGTAGGAGACAAACGGAAGCGTGAGACCGGTCAGCGGCAGGAGCCGGATGACGCCACCGACGATCACGAAGACCTGGAACGCCACCGCCGTTGCGAGACCCGCTGCGAGCAGCTTCGAGAAGCCGTCATCGGCAGCCGTGGCGATCCGGAAGCCTCGCCACGCGAGCAGCAGGTAGAGCAGGACGACCGCGACGGCGCCGACCAGCCCGAGTTCGTTGGCGATCACGGAGAAGATGAAGTCCGTCTGCGCGTACGGGATGATCGTGCCGCCCTCGCCGTTGAGGATCAGGCCACGCCCGAAGCCCGCGCCGAGCACGCCGCCGTCGGCGATCGTGTAGATGGATTGCGTGATCTGGTAGCAGCACTGTGCCTGCTCGTCCTTCCACGGGTTCAGCCAGCCGTCGATGCGGTACTGCACCTGCGGCGCGACCTGCACCGCGGCGAGGGCGCCGAGTGCGAACAGGCCGAGGCCGGCGCCGACGTAGAGCAGGCGCCCCGTCGCGATGTAGATCATCGCGAGGGCGATCACGTAGAACAGGAGCGACGAGCCGAGATCGTTCATCGCGACCAGCAGCACCAGTGAGACGCCGCAGAGCAGCAGCAGCGGCAGCGCATGCCGCAGCGCGGGAATGCCGATACCGAGGAGGCGTCGCGTCGGCGCGGCCAGTACCTCGCGCCGCTCGCGCAGGTACCCGGCGAGGAAGACGACCAGCAGGATCTTGGCGAACTCGCCGGGCTGGATCTGGAGACCGCCAACGCGCAGCCATAGGCGCGCGCCGTTGACCTCAGCCCCGAGCGTGATCGTCAGGAGCAGCAGGATGACGGCGAGTGCGCCGCACGTGTACTTCAGCCCCTCCAGCCGGCGAATGTCGCGAAACGCGATCACGACGCCGACGAAGAGGGCGAGACCGAGCAGCATCCAGATGCCCTGGTCGCGCGCCAGCTGCGGCGAGATGCGGTAGATCTCGATCAAGCCGATCGCGGTCAGCACGGCCGTGAGCGGCAGCACGTACGGGTCGGCGTCGGGCAGCGCCACGCGCACGACAGCGTGTGCGACGAGGTAGGCGCCGGCGAACAGCAGTGCGGCGATCAGCGGGGCCGACGAGAACTCCTGCGCGCGCGCCAGCTGGACGGCGGCGAAGCCCGCCGTGGTGATCAGCACGGCCAGTGCGATCAGGCCGAGCTCGCGGTTGCGATCCGGCAAGGTCAGCAGGTCGCGCGGCGTGCTCATGGAGCGCTCGGCGGCGGACGGAGCCACGGCGAGGTGGTCGCCAGCTGGGTGACGCGCGCCTGCGCGCTGCTGAGCGAGCCGAGCCGGTGGTCGAGCAGGGTCGTGCGCTCCTCCGGCGAGAGCGCGGCCGTCTGCAGGTCGCTGATCTCCACGGCGCGGTAGAGCGAGAGGTCGCTGGTCACGTCGAACGGCAGCCCCTGGTAGATCGCCACGCGCCCATCGGACGTGGCACCGATGAAGTGCGTCCATTGCAGGCCGAGTGCCACGAGCACGGCGACGACGATGCCCAGTGCCGCGACGCCGGCGACGATGCCCAGCAGGCGACCCCGTCCCCGCGGTGCCGCGGCAGCCGCCTGATCGGCGAGCGAGGCGCGTGGCGCATCGCCGTCGAGTGCCGAGGCCGGCAGGATGACAATCGGCGGGCGGTCCGGCTCGGTGTCCTCCTCGCGCCGCGAGCCGATGCGCAGCAGCACGCAGGTGATGTTGTCCTCACCTCCGGCGCGGTTGGCGGCCATCACCAGCGCCTGCGCCAGCTGGCCGAGCTCGCCCCCGCCACGCAGCAGACGCTCGAGCTCGGCGTCACCGACCATGCCGGTCAGCCCGTCGGAGCACAGCAGGATCAGATCGTTCGACTCCAGGGGGACGCGCAGGACGTCGATGTCGACGCCGGCATCGGCGCCGAGGGCGCGGGTGATGACCGAGCGCTGCGGGTGTCGCTCCGCCTCCTCGGGTGTCAGCGCACCGCGGCGGATCAGCTCGCCGACGAGCGAGTGGTCGTCCGTCAGCTGTCGCAGTCGGCCGGCGCGCAGCACGTACGCCCGCGAGTCGCCGACGTGCGCCAGCACGAGTGCATCGCCGTCCACCATCGCCGCGGTGATGGTGGTGCCCATGCCGAGCAGCGAGGCGTCGCTCTGGGCGGCCGTGTGGATGCGGAGATTGACCTCCTCGATCGTCTGGGCGAGCGCCTGCTCGCCGCCCTCGAAGCCGTGCAGCGCGGCGACCGCCATGGCGCTGGCGACCTCGCCCGCGCGCGCACCGCCCATGCCGTCGGCGACGGCGAAGACGGGATCCGACAGGAGCAGCGCGTCCTCGTTCGACTGACGCAGGCGGCCGACGTCGCTGCACGCCCCCGTCTCGCGGATCACGAGCTTCATCTCAGACGCCCGGCTCGAACAGCATGTGGGTGGAGCCGACGGCGACCTCGTCGCCGGGCGACAGACGCGTCTCCATCGCGATCCGCTCGCCGTTGACGAAGGTGCCGTTGGTCGAGCCCAGATCGACGACCGAGGTCGCGGTGCCCCGCACGCGGACGATCGCATGGCGCGCGGACACGAAGCCGTCGCCCTCCAGCATGGCGGCCGCGTGTGGATCGCGGCCGATCAGCACCTCCGCCTCCTCCAGCACGATTGCGGCGCCGACCGGCAGGACGTCGCTCGCGACGACGAGCAGACGACCCGGCGGCGTCGGCTCGGCCTGCGGCTCCGCGACCGTCGGCGCCTCGCCGAACGGGTCGAAGCCCTGGCCGGGGCGGATGATCATGCTCTCCTGCGCACCCCGGACATCGCGGATTGCGGTGCGGGCGATACGCCAGACGAACAGATAGAGCAGGACCAGGACACCGATCCGCAGAACGAGGAGGGCCTGGTCGACCACGGCTCAGCCGTGCCGTTGCTCGATCCGCAGCGTGCTCGTTCCGAGGGTGATCTCGTCGCCTTCGCCGACCGTCGCGCTCTTGACGCGACGCCCGTTGACCATCGTGCCGTTGGTCGAGTCGAGGTCGCGCAGCATGAAGCCATCGGCGCTGCGACCGATCTCGGCATGCCGACGGGAGACGTTGCCGTCTGCGAGGGGGACGTCGCAGTCCTTGCTGCGGCCGATCACGAGTGCGGTGTCGCCGAACGCCACCGTGCCGCCCGGCCAGACCAAGACCCACTGCACCACTGGGGCCGGCGGGGGCGGCGGGGGCGGCGGGGGCGGGACGGCAGCGGGTGCCGGATCGGGCACGGCCACGATCGCCGGAGCAGGCTCCTCCTCGGCGGCGAACGGATCGACGGTCACCGGCGCCACCGGGGCCACAGGCACGACCGGTTCGACGGGCGCAACGGGCGGAGCCGTCGGCGGTGCGGGGGGCGGAGTGGCGACAGGCGGAGTGGCGACAGGCGGCACAGCCGGCGCGGCAGCGGCAGCGGCAGCGGCGGCGGGTGCCGCCGGGGCGCCGCCACCGAACTCCTCCGGCAGGCGCACGCCCGGTGGCGGCGCATCCGCGGCCATCGGCGGCGGTGTCTCCTCCATCTCGGCGGCGATGCCGAACGTGCCGACATCCAGCTCGTCGGCGGTCTCGATCATCACCCGCGCTCGATTCGGCAGCGAGTAGCCCTCGCGTCGCGCGTGCTCGGTCAGATAGCCGGCCAGCTCGGTGCGGAGGCGCGCCTCGTAGGCGACGAACTGCTCGCGATCCTCCGGCGCGAGATAGACCGTGTAGGCGTTGGGGACGTAGACGGTCTGGACGGAGATGACCTTGTTGTCATCCATCTCCTTGGCCAGCTTGCGGGCCAGCTCGACGGGCTGGACGTTCGACTTGAAGGTCCGGCCGATGCCGCCCTCGAAGACGCCCTCCAGCTTGCTCTCGATCCGTCGCAGAAACCCCATTGCACTTCCCTCAGTTGCCGGTCGCGGGCGCTGCGGCAGCCGGTGCTGGCCGCCGCGAGCGGATGAAAATCACTATACCCGCCGCCCCTGCGCCCATCACCGTGACGGCCGGGGCAACGAGGGTGCCGCCCAGCAGCACGCCGATCGAGAGGGTCGCCAGCGTGCCGACGCCGAGCCAGAGCGCCGCCGCCGTCAACAGGGCCCGCCCCTGCGCCGCCAGGATGGCCGGTGCCGTGACGGCCATCGCACCCCAGACCACGGCCAGCAGCAGCGGTCCGAAGCCGATCGCCGCCGCAACCATGCCGGCGGTGACGATCACATCGTCCGAGGCGGTCACGCGGGTGCCGAGCGTCGCGAGCTCCGGCGAGGCCGTGAGCGGTGCGCCGAGGCCGGCGAGGCCGAGCACCAGCGTCATCGACAGTGCGCCCGCTGCGCCGAGCGCGGCACGGACCAGCGCGCGCGGTGAGCTGCCGGCGAGCAGGGGGTACAGGGCCCAGGCGAAGCAGAGCGTGGCGAGCGGTGCTGCCAGCGGCAGCAGCACGCGGCGACCATCGCGCGCCATCACCACGAGCCAGACGGCGAGCAGCAGCGCCGCCGCCGGCACCAGGCCGAAGGCGAGATTGCCGAGCAGCGGCAGCCCCGCGGCGAGCACCAGCGCACCCGCCAGCCACGGCAGCCGTAGCGCCACGACGGCCGCCAGCAGGCCGATCATCAGCGGCCACCCCGTCGGGTAGAACGGCAGCGCTCCCAGCAGCAGCGTGCCGCCGATGCCCGTCAGCGCCGCTGGCCAGAACGGCTGCAGCCGTGCCAGCAGCGCCCCGGCACGCGCCTCGGCCTCGGCCGAGCCGCCACGCCGCGCCGCCGGCGACGGGCGCTGGCCCAGCTCCTCGATCCGATCCGGCACGGGGCGCAACCAGCGCTTGCGCAGCTGAACGCGTGCATCGGGGCGCGGCACCTCGATCGAGGGATCCATGTCCTGCTGACCGCGCTCCATCGCGATCGCCCCGCGCAGCAGCGCGTCGCGCAGCTGCCCCGGCAGCGGACGACGCTGGTTGTCGCGGTCCAGCGCGCGGTCGATCATCTTCGTCGCGACGCTCGGCAGATCCGGGCGGTCCGTCTGCAGCGACAGGCGCAGCTTCTTGTGCTTCTCGGCCAGCTCGACCGGATTCTTCGAGCGATACGGATTGCGGCGCGTCAGGGCCTCGTAGGCGACGAGCGCCGCGGACCAGACGTCCGTGGATCCGGTGGTCATGTCCCCACGCACCTGCTCCGGCGACATGTACGACAGCGTGCCGAGCAGGCTCTCATCCACCGTCGCATCGGGATGGTCGATCTGGGCGATGCCGAAGTCCGTCAGCTTGAGGATGCCGTCCTCGCGCAGCAGGATGTTCCCGGGCTTGACGTCGCGGTGGATGACGTTGCGCTCGTGCGCATGCTCGAGCGCGTCGCAGACGGCGGCCACGGCGCGCAGGATCTCCGACTCCTCGAGGCGCCGATCCTTCAGCACCTCGGCCAGGTCGTGGCCGCGGACCAGCTCGAACGCCACGTAGATGTAGTCGTCGTCCTCCGCCTTGTCGAGCAGCTTCACGATCGCACCGTGGTCGAGCGACCCGGCCGCCTGCATCTCGCGGCGTGCGCGCTTGCGCAGCTTCTCCTGGGCGGGGATCGCCTTCAGTGCGACGAGGTCACCCGTACGGAGATCCTCGGCCTCGAATACGGTCGCGCTGCCGCCGACGCCGATCGTCTCGATGATCCGAAAGCGATCCGCGACGATGCCCTCGGGGTACAGCGGCGGGACGCTGCGCGCGCGGTCCGAGCTCCTCAGCGGGTGGACCGTCACCGGCCCTGTCCGGCGTTCTCGGCAGGAACGGGTGATAATGTGGCGAAACGCAGAGGCTGCACGGCTCTTCGTACGACACCTATGCCCGCATTCCTTTCCTTCTTCGACGACGACTACGAACTCGACGAGGCTCCCCCGTCGCGTAGCGCGCGCAAGCGTCCCGCGATGCCGGCCACGCCCCGGGGCAAGGGGCCGCAGCGCCTGCTCGTGCTGGGCATCGGCGTCCTCATCGTGCTCGTGGCCGGCTACTTCCTCGTGCAGCGCTGCCAGCGCGACCGCGAGGTCTCGACGTACCAGGGCTACGTGTCCAAGTCGAACGAGATCGCCAAGGCCTCCGCGACCGTCGGCTCCGAGTTCTCCGCCGCGATCCTGACCGCGGGCCAGACGCCCGACGGGCTCGACAAGTCGCTCACGCGCGAGATCCAGTCGCAGCAGCAGATCGCGAGGAACGCCGCCGAGCTGAGCGCACCCGATGGCGTCTCCTCGTACAAGCCGTTCCTGGTGCAGGCGATGCAGTACCGCGTCAGCGGTCTGCAGGGCCTCCAGAAGGCACTCGCCGACGCCTTCAACTCGGCGGGTACGACCGGCCAGGTGCCGCTCGAGCAGTCAGCTGCCGTGGCGGCCACCTTCCAGCGGCTGATCGCCTCCGACGTGGTCTACTCCGACTCGTACCAGGATCCGGTCAAGCAGGTGCTTGCGCAGAAGACGATCAACGCGACGGTCGAGGACTCCCAGTTCGTCGATCCGAAGCTGATCGAGTTCGCCGCGCCGCAGCGCATGCAGTCGATCCTCAACGCGCTGCTCGGCGGCGTGCCCGTCGATGGCGGCGGCACGGTCGTGACCAGCACCGACGCCGAGGGCAACGTCGTCACGAGCACGGAGGGCGCCGTCACCAGCGATACCGGCTCGGGTGTGCTGCACGGGACGACGCTCATCAGCACGCTGTTCAACCCGGGTGGCACGCAGCTCGATCCCGCCTCCGTCAACGAGGTCGACAGTGCCAACGACATGACGCTCGCCGTGACGGTGCAGAACTCGGGCGACGCCACCGAGGTGTCGATCAAGGTCAATGTCGTGCTGCGTGCCAAGGGCATGGACGATCGCACGCTGCCGACAGGTGAGATCACGACGCTCGATCCGGGTGCGCAGGGCACCGTCGAGATTCCGTTCGGCCTGTCCGACATCGTCTTCGATAGCGTCGTCACCGCCAAGGTGACGGTCGAGAAGGTGCCGGGCGAGCAGAACATCGATAACAACATCGGCGTCTACCAGATCCAGTTCCGCCTGAAGCCCGCCTAGGAGTCCCCGCGTGACGACGGAGCTGCAGGGCACGGTGGCACTCGCTGTCGCCGGCATCGGCGTGGTGCTGGCGCTCGTCGCGCTGGTGCTGGCCGTCCGCACGCTGCGCTGGGCCAACCGGCTGCGGCAGGCCGAGCAGGCGCTGCTTGCCGGAGAGCCGGTCGACCTGGTCGAGTTCGCCGTCGGCATGCAGGCCCGCATGGAGCGCCTCGAGTACGACGAGGCGCGGCTGCGGGACGAGGTGGTCTCCGCACTCGGGTCGCTGGACGTCCTGCTGCGCCGACGCTCGATCGTCCGCTTCGATGCCAACGAGGACGAAGAGGGGCGCCGGTCGAGCTCGCTGGCCCTGCTCGACCGCCACGGCTCGGGCATCGTGATCACGGCCGTCCATGCCGGCAGCGCCACGAGCGTCTTCGTCAAGGACGTCCTGCGCGGCAATGCGGGCTCGCTCGAGCTGACGCCAGAGGAGCAGCGCGCCGTCCAGCACGCCCTGCGCTGACCGGGTTCGGAATGGGGGCAGACTCCAAACCGAGCCTCGATCCCCCTACGCGGTGCGGGGTCGTGTCCCATTGCGGCGCCGATCGCGACCATCCGGTGAACGACGGGGGTTCGGGGAGTACCCTCGGCGCATGACCGGAACGGTGCTCGTGCTGAACGCGACGTATGAGCCGCTCAACGTCACGAGTCTGTGGCGAGCGTGCAGCCTGATCCTGTCGCGCAAGGCCGAGGTGCTGGAGGCCGATCCGGACCGCGCGATCCGCTCGCCCTCCACGACGCTGCCCCACCCGATCGTGATCCGCCTCGTCTCGTACGTCCGGGTGCCGCACTTCACGTCGCGGCGCATCACCCGCCGTGCGCTGTTCGCCCGCGATGCGCACGCCTGCCAGTACTGCGGCAGCCGAGCGCGGCTCACGCTCGACCATGTCGTCCCGCGCTCGCGCGGCGGCGGCTCGTCGTGGGACAACGTCGTCACGGCGTGCGCGCCCTGCAACCTCCGCAAGAGCGACCGGCTCCCGCACGAGGCGGGCATGCCGCTGCGGCGCCCGCCCCGGCCACCGCATCCCGACCTGTACCTCACCCTCGGCACGCGCACGATCCCGGAGAGCTGGCAGCCGTACCTCCCGGCGCGTGCGCTCGCCGTTGCCGCGGCGACGATCGACCTGCCCTTCGCCGCCTGAGCGACGGCCAGCCTCCAGCCCCGTGCTACCGTCGCCGCCAGCGGGTATGAACGAGCCGGAGACCACATCCACGTCGCGCGCAGCGCGTCACCTGGGTCTGCTGTCGGAGACGGTCGAGGCCGTCACCAGCTCGCTGGATCTGGCCGAGGTCACCGACGCCGTGGCCGTGGCGGTCGCGCGCGCCTTCGGTACCGACGCCTGCTTCGTCTACGCCTACGACGAGACCACGAATGATCTGGTGCTCCAGGCGGTGCACGGCACGCACGTCGAGGCGACTGCCGGCCCGCCGCGCATGCAGGTCGGCGAGGGGCTGACCGGCTGGGCGGCCGAGACGCGCGAGCCCGTCTCGATCGCCGCCGACGCGCATCTCGACGTGCGCTTCAAGGAGTTCCCCAACCTCCCCGAGCGACGCTTCCAGTCGTTGCTCGCCGTGCCGATTCTCGACCGCCGGGAGCGCCTCGCCGGCGCGATGAACGTGCGCACCGTCGAGCCGCGCGAGTACCACCCCGACGAGATCGAGCTGCTCGAGACGATCGCCCGCCAGGTGGCGCAGGCCATCGAGAACGCCCGCCTCTACGAGCGCTCGCAGCGCCGCGTGGCCGAGCTGGAGGCCCTCGGCAGCATCTCCCAGGCCGTGGCGGAGTCGCTCTACCTCGAAGAGGCACTGGCGCATATCGCCGAGGCCGCCGCCAAGGCCGCGCACGCCGAGGTCTGTGCGCTGATCGTCGACGGCCCGGAGGGCACGGCTCTGGCGAGCCGCTCCTCGAGCGAGGGTCCGACGGACGACGAGCTCGTGGCGCTCTCGGCGACCGCACCGCTCGACGCCGACGGCGTCTTCGCCGTGCCGCTGCTCTGGAAGGCGCGACGGGTGGGTGCGCTCGTGGCGATCACACCGGGCCGCCGGCCGTTCACCAGCGAGGAGCGGATCCTGCTGCGCTCGGTCGCCAACCAGGCGGCGACCGCCGTCGAGTCGAGCCGTGGCGTGATGCGTGGCATCGTCGCCCAGGAGATCCACCATCGCGTCAAGAACAACCTGCAGACCGTCGCCTCGCTGCTGCGCCTGCGCGCCAGCGGTGCCGACCCACAGCGGGCCCTCGCCGACTCGGTGGATCGCATTCTCTCGATCGCCGAGGTGCACGATCTGCTGACGGCCAGCCGCGAGGGCGATGTCGATCTGAGCGATCTGATCCGTCGCGTCTCCGCCATGCTCGGCCATGGCCTGGGCACGCCAGCCGCTGCGGAGGAGATCGCGCACGTGGAGGTGCCGGGCGACACGGCGACTGCGGTCGCGCTGATCTTCTCCGAGCTCTACGCGAATGCCCACGAGCACGGTGGCGGCGACGTGCACGTCTCGCTGCGCGAGCAGCAGGGGCGCATCGAGCTGGTGGTCGCCGACACGGGACCGGGTCTGCCCGTCGGGTTCGCCCCGGAGCAGTCGCTCGGCCTCAAGATCGCACGTGCACTGGCGGCGGACCAGCTGCGCGGCGAGCTCGTGCTCGAGGACGGCTCTCCCGGTGTCCGCGCGTGTCTGACCTGGAGCCGGGCATGAGGATCCTGATCGCCGAGGACGAGACGATCATCCGTCTCGACGTCCGGACGCTGCTCGAGAAGGCGGGGCACGAGGTCGTCGCCGAGGCCCGCGACGGGCAGGAGGCGGTGGCGCTGGCCGAGGAGCACGACCCCGAGCTGATCGTCATGGACGTGCGCATGCCGCATCTGGACGGGATCGAGGCGGCGCGTCAGATCACGGACCGCAAGCCGGTGCCGATCGTGATGCTGACGGCGTACGCCGAGCAGGACCTCGTCACGCGCGCGTCGGAGGCCGGCGCCTTCGCGTACCTCGTCAAGCCGTTCCGCGAAGTCGACCTCCTGCCAGCACTCGACACGGCGCGCGCCCGCTTCGAGGAGCTGTCGGCGCTGCGCGACGAGGCGGCCGACCTTGCCGAGGCCCTCGCCTCCCGCAAGGCGGTCGAGCGCGCCAAGGGGATCCTGATGCAGAAGGACGGCATCGACGAGGCCGAGGCCTTCCGCCGCATCCGGGCCGCGAGCCAGAAGACGGGCCGCACGATGCGCGTCGTGGCCGAGGCGCTGATCGCGACGTTCGACGAGGCGGCCGGGTGAGCGTCTCCCCCGATGTGGTCGAGCGCCGCGGCACCGGCGGGAGCACCGACCTCGGCCCGCCCTGGCGGGTGATCGTCCTCAACGACGACCACAACACGTTCGAGGGCGTGGCCCGCTCGCTGGCGAACGTGCTCCCCGGTGTGGACTACGCCAAGGGCATGGCCTTCGCCAACCGCATCCACAAGTCGGGCCAGGCGATCGTCTGGACGGGACACCAGGAACTGGCCGAGCTCTTCCACGAGCAGCTGAGCGAGCGCGGCCTGACGATGGCGCCGCTCGAGCAGTAGCGCAGCCGCTCGGCGCCGGGTGCGCGTCTAGGTGTAGAGACGCCGCACCAGTTCCTCGGGGGTGGCCAGCCAGGCCCCCAAGCCGCGCAGGCGGGACAGCAGCTCGTCGTAGATGACGGCCTCCGCCTCGGCATGCTCGCCGGCGAAGCGCTCGACGCGGATGCTCAGCGCGGCGGCGCCACCGACGTCGAGCAGCGTGGCGAGGCCCGGGTCGGGGGTGTCGCCGAGCAGCGGCAGCTCGATCCACTCGGCGGCGCGCTCGGCAGCGGCGTCGTAGCCGCGCGTGGGGAAGGCGGTCCCGCGGCGGAAGCCGGGGCGCGCCGCGAGTTGGATGCCCGGCGGTGTGTCGAGGGCGAAGCCGAGCGCGCGAACCTGCGCCTGCTCGGCGGGCTCGAGCAGATCGATCGAGCGCAGTGCGGACTGCACCTGGTGCGCCCGCTCGACGGCGGCGAGGCGCTCGTACGGCGCCAGCGACGGCTCCTTCGGGCCGCGCGACAGGCGGCCGCGGAGGCCGCCGCGCTCCTGCTCGAAGGGGCGTGCCTCGTGCACGAGCGCGATCGCGCACGTCGCTCCCTCGGGCCACGGAGGGGTGATGCGCAGGCGCTCCGCGCGGATCCAGTCGGCCACCTGCGCGCGGACGGGATCGACGGGCGTCGCCCACGGGTCCGCAGGTCCCGCGCCGTTGAGGTGGCGAAAGGCGAAGGCGAGCGGATCTGCCTCAGCGGCCAACGCGGACTCCCAGGCGGCCGGATCGGCCGGCAGGGCGGCGTTCGGCCACTCGAGCACCACGCTGCCCGTGCGCACCACCTGCACGCCGCTTGACGCGAGGAGGTCGGTCAGCGTCGCCGAGGCGCGGGCTCCGATCGCGGGCGAGCCGCCGATCGCGAGCTGCACCGCCTCCTTCACCGATGCACTCCGTGCGCAGCGTTCCAATCGTCGGCGCTCTCGCGCAGACCCGGACCGGTCGGTCCGTGCAGCGCGTTCTGGACGTGGAGGCTCAGCTCTGCGCGCGGCAGGCTCGGGGTGAGGCGGCGCAGTGGACCGGGCAGCGTGGGCAGACGCGCCAGACCGCTCAGCGCGGAGTACTGGCCGGCCAGCGCGAGACGCGCGGCATCGCCACCGGCGCCGGGATGGTGCTTGGCCCAGTAGCGGCGGCGGCTGCGCCAGAACTCGACGATGCGGCGCGAGGGATCGGCCGCGGTCGAGGCGCGCACGTGGTGGCGCACCGTGGCGTGCGGCACGACGTGCGTTTGGAACCAGCGGTCGGCCAGGCGCTTCTGCAGGTCGGTCTCCTCCGAGAACATGTAGAAGCCCTCGTCGAAGGGACCCGTCAGCTCGAGCGCCGATCGGCGCAGCACGAGGGCGCAGCCGCTGGCCCAGTCGACGGCGGCCGGCGAGCCGGTGACGCGCTGCTCGATACCGGCCTGACCGAGCGTCGCGAGGCTGCGCAGGCAGGTGGCGGGGTCGGGGAAGCGGAAGGACGAGGGCTGGTGGCGCCCATCGGGATAGCGGATGCTCGGCGCGACGACGGCGGTCTCCGGGTGCGTGTCGAGGTGCGCGACGAGCGCATCGATCGTGCCCGGCTCGACCGTGGCGTCGTCGTTGAGGACGAAGTGGTACGGCGCAGCGCTGCGCGCGAGCAGGCGGTTGTGGTTGGCACCGAAGCCGTCGCGGAAGTCCTGCGCGACGAGATCGACGTCCGGGAAGCGCTCGCGCACCGCCGCGCACGTGCCGTCCTCGGACGCGTTGTCGAGCACGTGCAGCGTGTGCTCGACCGCGGGGCGGCCCGGGCCGGTCAGTGCCGCCAACGCCTCCAGCAGGAGGTCGCGGTTGCTGTGGGCGACGATGGCGACGGCGAGCTTCGCGCTCACCGCTCGAGACCCCGCTGGCGCAGCTCCTCCATCGCCTGCTCGACGCGGTCGTCGGCCTCTTGTCCGGCCAACCACTCCGCGAGCTGGCCGAGGCCGGTGCCGACCTCCATCGCCGCGCGGAAGTCGAGCAGCTCTGCGGCACGGGTGGGATCGCCGATGCAGTGGCGGATGTCGCCGGCGCGGTACTTGCCGACGATCTCGGGCTCGATCGAGAGATCGAGGCCCTTCGCGAGGCCGTGCGCCACATCGACGACGCTCGAGGGCTGGCCCGTGCAGACGTTGAGGGCGGCGCCATCGGCGTCGGACTCGACCGCCAAGTGGAAGGCGCGCGCGACGTCGGTGACGTGCACGAAGTCGCGCGTCTGGGCACCATCCTCGAAGGCCACGGGGGCGTGGCCGTTGAGCAGGCGGCTCGCGAAGATGGCGGCGACGCCGGTGTAGGGGTTGCCGAGCGCCTGCCGGGGTCCGTAGACGTTGAAGAGGCGCAGTGCGACCGTGGGCACGCCGTAGGCAGCGCCGACCGACAGGCACAGCTCCTCGTGATCGCGCTTCGTGACGGCGTAGACGCTCGTCGGCAGCAGCGGCTTGGCCTCGGCGGTGCGCTCGGGCAGCAGGGGGTCGCCCGTGGCAGTCTCGAGCTCCCAGCGGCGCTCGGCCAGCTGGCTCTCGGGGCGCAGGCCCGGCGCGAGGCCATGCTCGCCGGTGGCGGGGTCGTGGTACTGGCCCTCGCCGTAGATCGACATCGACGAGGCGACGACGAGCCGGCGCACGCGGTCGCGGCGCTCCACGAGCTGTTCGAGCAGCGCGGCGCAGCCGACGGAGTTGACCTCGACGTAGCGGCGGATCTCGTACATCGACTGGCCGACACCCACGGCCGCGGCGAGGTGCACGACGGCATCCACATCGTCCATCGCCGTGCCGAGCGACTCCTCGTCACGCACGTCGCCGACGATCAGCTCGACGGCCGGATCCAGATAGTCAGGTGCGCCCGTGGGATGGACCTGCGGATCGAGGCTGTCGTAGGCGCACACCTCGTGCCCGGCGGCCAGCAGCCGATCCGCGAGATGGGAGCCGATGAAGCCGGCTCCGCCTGTGACCAGCACGCGCATAGGCGCATGGTACGGGCGCAGCCGCTCCGCGTGCACCACCACGCGGCCCTGCGGGATCCCGCCCGTCTCACCGGCTGCGCCGGCAGAACGGCTAGCGACCGCGGCGGCCCAGTGCCGACGTCGCGCCGCTGATCGTCCAGATCGGATCGAGCGCTTCCACGTCTGCTGCCTTCTGGCCCTCGATCGTGATCGCGCCCCCCGACCGGGAGGCCCGACGCGACATGCTGATCGCATCGAGCACGACGATCGTGCCGCCCCGGGCGTGGAAGCGCCGCAGCGCGGCGTACAGCCCGTCGGTCCAGACGGGCGCCGAGGAGATGATCACCACCTTCGTGGCGGCGGGAACGCCGCGGTCCTCGATCGCCCGGTCCGTGATCGCGCCGACGCGTCGGCGCGTGCTGGCGCGCGCCTCCGCGGCGACATGGCCGAGCGCGGCGAGCTGCGTCTCGCTACCGGCCGGGAGCGGCCGATCGAGCCCGAGCGGAGCGGGCGGTACGTCCGGAAAGCCGGACAGGTCCGCGTCGGCGGGATTCGTCGCCTGCCAGGAGTAGAGCGGCTCCATCACGAGCACGGGGGCGCCACCCGGGATCGCATTCGGCGTCCAGGCCTTCCAGCCGCCACCGCTGATCTGGATGACGTAGAAGCCGGCGGGCGCGGAGGGCAGCTTGACGGCTCCGGGCGCCCCCTTGGCACGGGCGATGGTGATGCCGGGGAAGACCCGCCCGGGGCGCTGTCGGACGAGGGTGACCTCGGCGAGCAGCGTCTCCGGCTCGAGCGACTGCGTGAGAGCCACCGTGTCCACGCCGACGACCTGCGCCGGCGCCAGTTCGTTCGGCTTCACCACGCTCGGAGCGGTCACGAGATTGCCACCGCGGTCCTCGGCCTTCCAGCCGACGATGTACGTGCCGGGGCCGACGAACGGACCGACCTTGTCGAGCGGCAGGTTGCCCGTGTCGGCCGACCAGTGCATGTCCTTGCGGCGCTGGAAGCGCAGGTCCGTCTCCCGCCGCAGCAGACGCGCGGCCCCGTTCGGCTGGATCTGGCGGACGTCGAGGCGAAACTTGACCGGCTCGTCGGCGCTGAGGGTGAACGCGTAGGTGCCGGCGGCACCGTCGAGGCCGGGCGCGATGCGCTGGCCGGGCTTGGCATCCGACTCGACGGTCGGTGCGGTCGCGTCGAGGATGATGGGGTCGGGAATGCGGATCGTCCGCTGCTGTCGCGCCAGGCGGATCGCGAAGCGGTACGGGCCGTCGGGAGCGAGCTGTCCGTTCGGCAGGCGGCCGTTCCACGTGGCGCGGATCCGCCGCCCTGTCTGCCGTGTCTCGGCGCGGGCGATCTCCTGATCATCCGTGTCGAAGATCACCACGGTGGCGCGGTCGGCCTTGCGCAGCCCGACGGTGAGCGTCGTGACGCGCCGTTGGGGGCGAAAGGCGTTGGGCGAGAACGTCGGACTCGAGACGGTCGGGGCGATGATCGGCGACGGGGCGCTCTTCAGCACCTGCGCGCGGAAGAAGACGACGGCTGCGCCCGCGACGAGCCCGAGCATCAACAGCGCCGCGACGATCCTCAGAGAGCGCTCCACGGAGCCAATCCTAGAGGGGATCCTCGACGTCGGCCGACGCCTCACCCGCCGCCTCGAGGAGCTTGCGCGCCGCGTCTCGGAGCCCCCGGAGGACCGCCAGCGCCTCCGGCCACGCCGCATCGGGGACGATCACGTGGTCGCGCGAGGCGGTGCCGACGAGGACGATCGGCACGTTGCGCTCGGCGAGCGCTCCGGCCAGCGTCGAGGCGAAGCCGACGAGGCCGGCTGGCAGCTCCGCGACGAGCAGGATCACGCGCAGCCCATCCTGGCGCGTGTCGGCCGGCGGCAGGTCGCCGGCGAGCAACGTACGCAGGATGAACGTCGTCTCCAGGGGATCGTCGATCCGCGCGCCGAAGCCCTCGGCGAGCAGGGCCTCGGGCGATGGTGGTGCCGAGCCGCGACCGTACCCGAGCAGGGAGAACTCGTGCTCGAGGAGCATCGGATCGAGCGAGGCGAGCGCTTCGACCAGCAGGGGTGCGTCGTGCTCCACAGCCCGCAGCCTACTGCCTACGGCAGGGTGGGCAGGCGCTCGGGCCGCAGCACATCCAGGTAGCGCAAACTGCGGAACGCCACCTCGGCGTCGCCGCGCGTCGGCTGGCCCACGCCGCGCGTCACGAGCCGGCGGAGCACCGGCTCGGGCAGGTACCGGTAGAGGCGCTGGATGCGGTTGAGCTTCGCGTAGCCGCCGAGGTGCTCCTCGTGCAGGGCGCGGTAGCGGGCGCGTGCCTCGACGGGCGTCAGCGTGCCGACCAGCGCCGCATTGACGAGACGTCCGGCACCTGCCCCGAAGAACACGGCGGGACGAATGCCCTCGAGCGTGACCGGGAGCGCGTGCCCTGCACTGTCGCCGGCGAAGAGCACGCTGCCGTCGACGGGAGTGCGTGGCACGCAGGCGATCGCGCCGCCGTGGTGCTCGCGGCCGGGGCCGAGGTCATCGCGCGCCCGCAGCTTCGTCATCGCCGGCTGGAGCGGCTCCTTGATGAAGGAGCCGACACCGGCGCGCACGTGATCTCCCGCCGCGAACGACCAGCCGTACCCGGAGCGGAGGAGCGACTTCTCGAGGTAGAACCCGAAGCCGTCGGCCTGCGGCGCCAGTGCCGTCGGCACGTGGTCCTCCGTGCCGATCACGAGGCGCGGATCGCGGCCCTCGGTGGCGCCGCTCGCGTCGAGGACGCGACGCCAGCCCGAGGCGTCGATCACCCAGTCGGCCGTCAGTCGCTCGCCGTCGGCTCCCAGCACGACGTCACCATCGCGGCCGATCACGCGCACGCGTTCGAAGCGGGCATCGCTCTGGGCGGCGAGGAGCAGGCAGGCACGCTCGTAATCGATCACGCCGAACTCCTCGGGCAGTCGCACGTCCCAGCGCTCACGGCCGACGCTGATGTGCATCAGCGAGTCGGCGAAGAGGATCGCGTCCTCGATGCCGAGCCACTCGGCAATGCGCACGGGCAGAGCGCAGGCCGACGTCTGGTGCGCGCCGAGCGGCGAGCGATCCAGGATCAGCACGTCACGCCCGCGCAGCTCACGCGCCGCGGTCAGCCCCGCGAAGGACCCGCCGACAATCAGAACCTCGGTCATCTACGCAACGGTACGCGCTGCCGCCGCGCCGGCGCGGCGACCGAATACGCAGACGTCGAGCAGGGAATTGCCCATCATGCGGTTGCGTCCGTGGACACCGCCGGTGATCTCACCCGCAGCCCAGATGCCGGGTACGGTGGTCGCGCCGTCGGCGTCGATCACGAGGCCGCCGTTCTGGTAGTGGAGCACCGGATAGACGGGGAGCAGCTCGGTGAGCGGGTCGAGGCCGGCCTTGCGGAAGCGGCGCAGGGTGTACGGAAACGACGTCTCGGCGTCGGCCGGATCGACGCCGGTGCAGTCGAGGTGCACGGCGGGGCGCCCGTCACCGACGGTGAGGCCACGGCCTTCCTCGCACTCGCGGATGATCGCCTCGGCGACGACGTCACGCGGCGCGAGCTCGTCGACGAACTGCTCGCCGTGGGCGTTGAGCAGGCGGGCCCCGTAGGCGCGCGTGGTCTCCGGCACGGCGTAGCCGGCGAGCGACTCCGGCCAGGCGGCGCCGGTCGGGTGACGCTGGAGCGAGTCGTGGTCGCGCTCGGCGCAGCCGGCCGCGACGGCCAGCGCTGCGACCTCGCCCGTGGCGCCGTCGCCGTTGGTCGACAGCTCGCCGAGCTCGGCGGCGACGCGCTTGCACCGCCCCCCAGCCGCCAGCACGATGCCGGCTGGCTCGACGACGATGCGCTCGCCACGGCGGTCGAGCACCGCGTGTCCCGGTGCCAGCTCGACCAGCGGCGCATGGTCGAGCACGGTGATGCCGCGCTCGGTGACGGCCGCGCGAAGCGCGGTGGCGATGGCAAGGCCGGTCTGATCGCCGACCTGCAGCAGGCGCCTGCGCGTCGCCCCGCCGCAGCGCGCCACGCGCAGCGCGCCGTCGGCCTCGCGCGTGAAGCCGACGCCGAGCTCCGCCAGCCAGTGGACGGTGGCAGGGCCCTCCTCCGCGAGCACCCGGGCAAGCACCGGATCCGCGGTGTCGTGCGAGGACCGCATGAGATCCGCGAAGTGCGTCTCGACCGAGTCGTCATCGCCGACGGCGGCCTGGATACCGCCCTGCGCCTTGGCGGTGTTGCACGACGCGACGCCGAGCTTCGTCGCGATCGTCACCGCAGCGCCCGCGTCATGCGCGGCGATCGCAGCAGCAAGTCCGGCTCCGCCCGAGCCGATCACGAGGACGTCGGCCATCGCCGCCCAGACTAGCCGTCGAGGCCGAGGAGCAGCGACAGCGTGTCGCTTCTCAGGCCGCGCCGCAGCGTCTCGAGCGGGATCACCTCGTCCGGCGGGATGTTGCCGAGGTTCACGTCGGGCCCGAGGTGCTTGATGAACCACGCCTGCTGGGCCTTCTGCGGCGCCTCGAAGAGCAGGTTGGAGACATCGATCTCGTGGGCGATCTCGTCGATCAGGCCGCTGCGGACCTCACCAGAGGTGCGGAAGATGCCGGCCGTGCCGGACTCACGTGCCTCGGTGATGACCTTCCAGGAGCCCGCGGCGAGCTCCTCCTTGATCCACTCGACCCACTGGTACGGCGCGAAGATCTCCTCGGCATCCTTGGAGCCGACCTCGCTGAGCACCTGGAAGTCCTTCGCGAAGAGCTCGATCAGCTCGAGCTTGCGCTCGCGTGACATGTCGATGGTGCCGTCGGAGATCTCGACGCTGGTGAAGCCCTGGTCGCTGAGCCACTGGCGGTAGCCCTCGATGCGTCCGCGCGCCTCGGCCACCTCGAGCAGCGTGCCGCCGCAGACCACGGGAATGTCGAGCGACCGGTAGAGGTCGAGCTTCTCGCGCAGCTTGCCCGTCACGTACGACGTACCCCAGCCGAGCTTCACGATGTCGATGTAGTCCCCGCTCATCTCGATCATCGAGCGGATGGCGTCGAGCCCGAGGCCCTTGTCCATCACGTGGGTCATGCCGATCGTGCGGGGCTTGGCGACGCGGGCCGGAAGGCCGAGGAACTCAGCGGAATCCATAAGCGAATCCTATCAGCGACATTTGGAATGCGATTCAGGCGCGGGGCAGGTGGATGATCACGCGGCACCCACCCGTCGGGGCGTCCGCAATCTCCACAGTTCCCCCATGGGCGGCGATGTCCTGCCGGACGATCGCCAGCCCGAGACCCGATCCCGGGCGATCCTGCACGCCGACGCCCCGCCGGAAGCGCTCGAACATCGCCTCGCGCTGCTCGCGGGGAATGCCGCCGCCGGCATCGTCGACCACCACCTCGCCTGGGCGGACGCGGACGGTCACCGGCCCAGCGCCGTGCAGCAACGCGTTTTCGATCACGTTGCCGAGCGCGCGCTCGAGCCGCAGCGGATCCCCGATCATCGGCGCTGCCTCCGTGTCGAGGTCGATCACCGCCGCCGGGCGTCGGGAACGCGCACGCGCCACGACATCAGCAGCGAGATCGTCGAGCCGCAGCGGCTCCGATTGCTCGACGGGTCGTGCGCCCCGTGCCAGATCGACGATGCTCGTGATCATGTGCGAGACCTCGTCGATCTGCTGATCCAGCGCCTGCGCGATCTGGGCGCGATCGTCCGCGGACAGGTTGCTGGCCGGATTGCCGAGCGTCTCGACGTCGGCGCGGAGTGCCGTCAGCGGCGTCCGCAGCTCGTGGGCGGCATCCGCGACGAGCTGATCCTGCGCGGCCCGCGACTCCTCGAGGCCGGCCAGGAGCTGGTTGACGGCGCCGGCCACGGCCGCCGACTCGGCGCCGCCCTCCTCGGGCACGCGGTGGGAGAGATCGTGGTCGCGCGCGGCAGACTCGACGTCATGCGCCAGACGGCGGAAGGGCACGAGGCCGCGATCGGCCACGATGACGCCCAGCAGGGTCGCCAGCAGCATGCCGCCCAGACCCGCCAGCAGCAGGATGCTGCGCAGCTCGTCGAGCGAGTTGCGGATGTCGTCGATCGAGCGCCCGACCTGCAGCGCGAGACCGGGATTGAGGCCCACCGTCAGCGTCCGCACGGGAATGCGGTCGACGCGGACGGTGTCGAACTCGGAGCCGCCGTCTCTCGCGATGCGGTCGGCATGATGCGACGTCGGCAGCCCGGTCTCGCCCGGGGGGAGGCGCACGATGTCGCCCTGGGCGTCGATCAGCTGCGTGAAGATGCCGGGGCCGCCGAAGCGACCGTTGCTGTTGCCGCCGAAGGTGCCGCCATCACGGCGATCCCCGTCCGGGCGGAGCGCCACACGCGCCTCGCGCAGCGCGGCCGCCCGCAGCTGGTCGTCGACCTCGTTGTAGAGCGAGCGCTCGACGGCCTTGTACGTGACGACGCCGCCGATGCCGAAGGCGATGATGACCGCGAGCGCCGAGGCGAGCGCGATGCGGACGCGCAGGCTCACGCCTTCGCCCGCAGCACGTAGCCGACGCCGCGTACCGTCTCGATCAGGCGCGGCCGGTCGCCGTCCTCGAGCTTGCGGCGCAGGTAGCCGACGTAGACCTCCACGCCGTTCGAGGAGGTCTGCGCGTCCATGCCCCAGACGCGATCGAGAATCACCTCGCGCGTCAGCACCCGTTCGGGGTTGCGGAGGAAGAGCTCGAGCAGGAGACGCTCGGTGCGGGTCAGGTCGAGCGGTTCGCCATCGCGGCTGACGGTGTGCGCTGCGAGATCGAGGCGAATCCCCGCGACGTCGAGCATCTCGTCGGGCAGGCCGGGGTCGGCGAGCGAGCGACGCGAGATGGCACGGAGGCGGGCGTCGAGCTCGACCGTGGCAAAGGGCTTCACGAGGTAGTCATCGGCGCCGGCGTCCAGCCCCTCGACGCGATCCGCGACGGCGTCACGGGCCGTCAGCATCAGGATGGGCGTCCGCAGACCCGTCTCGCGCAGCGTCCGGCAGACGTCGAAGCCCGAGCCGTCTGGCAGGTTCACGTCCAGGACGATCGCATCGATCGCGTCGGTCGCGGCCATGCGCCCTTCGGCGGCCGTGGTCGCCTCGACGATCTCGTGACCGCGCGCGGTCAGCGCGCGGCGGATCGCGGAGCGAACGGCTTCGTTGTCTTCGACGATGAGGATGCGCATGGTGGTGGAGCGATCGGCTCCGCACGAGTATGGCGCGCGGAGCCGACCTGCGGGGTCAGGCGCGCTCGTCGCCGAGCGTCTGCGAATCGAACCGGCTGGTCTGGGACGAGGCGTCGCTGCCGGGCTCTGCGTCGCCCAGGTGATCGCTCCCGTTCCGGTGGTGACCGCCGTCCATGTCCTGGCCGTGGTGGCCACCGCCCTTGCCGTGATGGCCACCGTCCAGACCGGGGCCGCCGAGCCCGATCGGCACGCCGGCTGCCATCAGCGCGGTCACCTGATCGGCCTGGCCCTGCGTCATCGTGCCGTCCTCGACCAGCTGGTCGAGGCGGTGCGCGTCCCGCGCGGCGTGGATGGCGGTCTCGGCCTCCGCGGTCTTGCCGGCCGCGATCAGCGCGTTCAGCTCGGCGGCCTGCTGCGCCGTGATGGCGCCGCGCTCCTGCAGCTTCTCGACGTGCTGCTGCTGGTGCTCGGCACTCTCGCGGTGCTGACGCTCCGCGCCATCGCCGTGGTGCGATCCCTTGAGGCCGATCGGCACGCCCGCCTTGACGAGCGCGGACACCTCGTCGGCCTGAGCCTGTGTGATGGCGCCGGCCTTGACGAGGGCCGTCAGCTGCTGCGCGGTCAGCGCCGCGCGGAGCTCCTTGAGCGCGCCGTCGAGGTCGCCGCTCTCGACCTTCGCCGTGATCGCCGTGGCCTGCGCTGCGGTGAGTGCTCCGTCCTCCTGCAGCTCCGCCACCCGCTGGATCAGGCGATCGCCCTGCATCGCCTGCAGTGCCGCATCGACCCTCGCCTGAGGCACGCCGAGCTTTTCCTCGAGCTCGCGCTCGAACTGCTCGTGGCGATCGCCGCGATCGCGATCGTCGTCCTTGATGGTCTGGGCCACCACGGGCGCGGTGAGCGCACCGAGGCCGATCACCGCCGCGGCCCCGCCGATGATCGCGATCTTCCGGTTGCGGGTGAGGCGCGGCGG
>JBILWG010000114.1:0-6158 GCA_044369995.1 Gaiellales bacterium
GGCAGTCCGACAGCGTGTCGCATGCGACAAAAGGGTCTGACCCCTTTGTCGCATCCACACCGGATCGCCGCACCGACCACACCCGCGAGCAGCGTCTGCCCCTGGACCTCTCACCGACAAACGGTGGCAACCGTCGCACAGGCGCAGAGGCAGAACCGCTAGGACTGGCCGAGCGCCTCTTCGAGGCGCAGCAGCTTGAGCGCGATCTCGATCATCAGCCAGTCGTCGCCCTTGATGCTGATACCGGTCAGCTCCTCGATGCGGCGCAGCCGCTGACGCAGCGTGTTCGGGTGCACGTAGAGCGCCTGGGCGGTGGCGGAGATATTGCCGCGCTGGCGCAGGAACTCCTCGAGGGTGCGCGTCAACTGGGCCTGGCGCTGACGGTCGTACTCGCCGAGCTTGCGCAACGCATCGCGCTGGCGATCCCGCACGTCACCGTCGAGCGGCACGCGCAGGAGGTACTTGTACGGGCCAAGCCCGTCGTAGGGCACCACGGCCGGGGAATCGACGATGACGGGTGCGGCCAGCGCGGCCTGACGAGCCTCCTGAAGGCCGGTCGCCAGGGCGGCGGCGCCGAGGCAAGGACTCGACACGCCGATGACGAGCGGCAGGCGCCCCTGGCCCTCGCCCAGCGCCTTCTCGAGGCGGCGGATCGCGTCGCTCTCGTCGCTGCCGAGCGATGGCACGAGCGCGATGGCCTCCTCGTCACGCTGGTCGATCAGGACGCCGGGAAGCGCGCGCACGAGGTTCGAGCGGAAGCGCTCCAAGGCGGGAGCCCGGTCCTCCTCCGGCGCGTCGCGCCAGCCGATCGCCACGAGTGCGAGCTTCGGCTGTCCGAAATCGCAGCCGAGACGTCGTGCGCGCGAGCTGAGGCCGTCGGCGAAGCGCCCGGCGGCGAGGTCGGCGAAGAAGTCCTTGATCAGGTTGCGCTCCTCCAGCCCCTCGATCAGCCGGATCTTCTTGATGCCGACGGCGACCTGGGCGGCGATCGAGGCTGCGAGGTCGCGAGCGTCCGGCGAGAAGCGCTGGCCCGGTTCCGTGTGCACGACGAGCGCGCCGAGAACCTCGCCGTCGGCGAGCATCGGCACGAGCAGGGCGCCAGGCTCGGCCGCAGCGCCCCAGAGAGCCGCACCGAGCGTGGCCTGGACGGCGCTGGTGCTGCCGACCCGCCGCGACTCGGCCAACTCGCCGACGGTGACGGCGGACGGGGCGTCGCCGACCTCGGGAGCCGAGGCGTGGCGCTGCAGGCGATCGCCGCGATCCAGCAGGTAGATGTGCGCGCTCTCCGCCTGAAGCAGCGGCAGGGACCGGGCGACGGCGACGGGGAGCAGGTCGTCGAGCGTGGTCGCCGTCGAGACGGCGGTGGAGAGCGCAGATAGGCCCTCAAGCTCGTGCACCCGGCGGCGCGCAGATTCGTAGAGGCGCGCATTGGCGATCGCCGAGGCGACGAGGGAGGCCGAGTGGATGACGAAGGCCGCGTCCTCCTCGGTGAAGACGCGCGGCGCCTCCGCGTGCAGGGCGATCACGCCGATCAGCTCGCCGCCCGGGGCGATCAGCGGCACGGAGACGATCGACTGGTACTTCTCCTCCTCGAACTCGGGGAAGTACTTGACGCGGGGATCCTGCAGCGCGTTCTCGGCGATGAAGACCGGCTCGCGGTGCTTCGCGACCCAGCCGGCGAGGCCCTCGCCGCGCTTCATCCGGACGGCGCCGATCTGTCCGCGGTAGGTGTCGTCGGAGACCGACTGGAGCACGAGCTCGTCGTCCGGTCCGTCCGCGATGAAGATCAGCGTGGCGTGGGCGCGGGTCTGCTCGGTGACGAGCGCCACGATCGCCTCGAGCACCTGCTCGAGATCGACGCTGGAGGAGACCGTGCGGATGATCTCGTAGAGCACGCGGCGCTCGTCGACGGGTGCGTCGGCGGCAGCCAGAGGTGGGGTCCGTGTGTTCAGGTCGCACACCGTACCACCGGCCGCAGGCCATTGCACACCGTAAAGGTCTGGCGACAGCACCATTTATCCGCGCTTTTGTCCCACCATCTGAGCCAGTTCGGGCCAGTGTGGGAAAGCGCTATGTGCGAAACCTCCTGCTCGAGTCCTGCGGAGTGCCTACCCGGGACATTGCCGTGCGGGCCGCTCCCGCTTAGGTTTCATTGCATTCCGAGGACGCTCGGACCCCCGGGGACGCTCGGGGGAAATGGGGAGAGGAGAGTGGTACCGCGATGACGGATATGGAGAACTACCTCGCAGCACCGGGTCGGGACGACCAGGTCAAGGAGGTGCGTCGTCAGATCGATGCCCAGGGCATCGAGTACATCTACTACCAGTTCGCATCGGTGACCGGCCGGATCATGGGCAAGGGCGTCCCGGCGAAGCACTGGGAGAGCATGGCCCGCAAGGGCTTCCAGCTCGTCTACGGCGCCACGGCGAACCTGTTCGTCGATCGCCACGGCGAGTACATCGGCTACGGCCCCGAGTCGCGCGAACTGGTCGGTCTGCCCGACCCCGAGACCTTCGCGCAGCTCCCGTGGGATCCGAAGGTCGGTCGCGTCTTCTGCACGCTGTTCCGCGGTCGTGAGGAGGAAGTCGATCCCGGCGCGTACCTCAGCTCCGACTGTCGCGGTCTGCTCAAGCGCACGCAGGCGGCCTTCGAGGCCGAGACGGGCATGCACCTCAAGGCCGGCACCGAGCCGGAGATGATGTGGCTCAAGAACAACCCGGACGGCTCGCCGTCGGTCGAGGGCCTCTCGAAGCCCTTCTGCTACCACATCGACCAGTTCTCCGAGTTCCAGCCGCTGATCCACAAGGTCATGGAGTACGCCGCGGGTCTGGGCCTCGACATGATCCAGGGCGACCACGAGGACGCCCCGGGCCAGCTCGAGCTGAACTTCAACTTCGATCGCGCCGAGATCACCGCGGACAACCTCACGACGTACCGCCAGATCTGCAAGCAGGTCGGTCGCGAGATGGACGCGTTCCCGTGCTTCATGCCGAAGCCGTTCATGGGCGTGTCGGCCAACGGCTGCCACCACAACATCTCGATCTGGAAGGGCGATCAGAACATGTTCGACGCGCCCGACCCGGCCAACCCGATGATGCCCGGCGACATCGGCCTCTGGGCGATCGGCGGCATCCTCAAGCACCTCGGCGCCCTGACCGCGATCTCGTCGCCGACGGTCAACTCGTACCGCCGCCTCTGGGACACGGGCTTCTGGGCACCGGTCTTCGCGGACTGGGGCTTCCAGAACCGCACGACGGCACTGCGCGTGTCGGCTCCGGGGCGCTTCGAGTACCGCTCGGTCGACTCGGCCGTCAACCCGTACCTCTCGCTGACGTGCCTGATCGCCGCCATGCGCGATGGCATCGACAACAAGATCGATCCGGGCGAGCCGGAGGAGCGCAACATCTACGACGCCATGAACGCCGGCAAGGAAGTCAAGAAGATTCCGATGACGCTCGGCGAGGCACTCGACGCGCTCGACAGCGACGAGGTCATCAAGGCCGCACTGCCCGGTGACATGTACCGGGTGTTCAGCCACTACAAGCGGGACGAGTGGGAGCGCTACTGCGCCACCGTCACCGAATGGGACGTCCAGGAGTACCTCGACATCCTCCCGTAGGGCGGACGCCGAGCAATCAGCAAACCACAACGCAACGAGGGCAGAGATCACCGTGTGCGGAATCGCAGGAATCATCTACAAGGATGGACACCACAACGTGGGTCAGGACATGACCCGCATGCTGCAGTCCATGAAGCATCGCGGCCCGGACTCGACCGGGTATGCGCTGTACGCCGAGCCGACGGAGAACGTCGTCATGCGCTACACGACGGCGAACACCACGACGCCGCGTGACTTCGAGTTCCAGGATCGCCTCAAGCGCAATCGCGCCGAGGCGGAGCGCCGTCTGGCCAGCCTGGGCGCCAAGGTCATCACCTGCGAGCAGGAGACGGACTACGCGTTTCGCCTCACGCTCGAGTACACGGGCGACCTGAAGCAGCTGGCCGACCAGATCGAGGACATCTCGGACTGCGAGGTCCTCTCGCTGGGGCACTCGCTCGAGATCATCAAGGACCTCGGCGACGCCGAGACGGTCTGCGCGCAGTACCACCTCGAGCAGTTCCAGGGCACGCACGCCATCGGGCACGTCCGCATGGCGACGGAGTCCGACGTGGACATCTCGGGCGCGCATCCCTACTGGGCGTACCCGTTCAGCGACATCGCTGTGGTGCATAACGGCCAGCTGACGAACTACTTCCAGTGGCGCCGCCGCCTGGAGCGCTCGGGTCATCGCTTCAACTCCGAGTGCGACTCGGAGATCATCGCCGTCTACCTGGCGGAGAAGATGAGCGAGGGCATGGGGCTCAAGGAGGCCATGGAACTGAGCCTCGACGAGCTCGACGGTGTGTTCACGTACATCTGCGTGACGGCCGACGCGCTCGGCGTCGCGAAGGACGAGATGGCGGCAAAGCCGCTGGTCCTCTTCGAGGGCGAGAACATGATCGCGATGGCTTCCGAGGAGATGGCGATCCGCGCGATTATCGACCATGAAATCGACACGTACGATCCGTATGAGGGTGAGGTGATGGTATGGACGCGCTGACCGGTGAGAGCCAGATCGTCTACGACGCACGCGGTCTCGTCGAGCCCAATGCCGAGGTCCCCAAGGTCTCCAGCATTGACGGCACGACGGCCGTGTTCGACGCGAACGATCTGACCACGCGCCAGATCAATCTGGAGCTGCGCTGGCTGATCAACGAGCAGGGGATCACTGACGTCACCGTCAAGAATCCCGGTGCCAAGCACTCGCTCGGTGTCGGCATTCTGACCCGCTGCAAGATCACGTTCGAAGGCAGCCTCGGCTACTTCGGCTGCGGCGTCATCGACGGTCCCGAGGTGCACATCAAGGGTCGCGTCGGCTGGTCCGCGTGCGAGAACATGATGAGCGGCACCGTGGTCGTCGAAGGCAACGCTGGCTCCCTGACGGGTGCCGCGATGCGCGGTGGCGATCTCATCATCAAGGGTCGCCTCGGCGCCCGCACCGGCATCGATCAGAAGGGCGGGACCATCCTCACGATGGGCTCCGTCGGTGCCAACACCGGCTTCATGATGCAGCGTGGCCGCCAGGTCATCTGCGGCGACGCCGGTCATGGTCTCGGTGACTCGATGTACGACGGCATCATCTACGTCGGTGGCAAGGTTCGCTCCCTCGGGATCGACTGCGTCCCCGGCGAGTGGACCGACGCGGACACCGAGTTCATCGACCGCAAGTTCCGCATCTACGAACTGGGCACGCCCCCGGCCTTTCAGAAGTTCGTCTGCGGTAAGAAGCTCTACAACTACGACAGCCTTGAGCCTTCCGAGCGCAAGCTCGTTCTCTAGGAAAAGGGGGATTACTGATGAGCGATAACGCAAAGGAAATCGAGCGCAAGCGCGCAGTTCTTGGTCGGAGCCCGATCTTCACCCCTGAGGTGATGAACGACATCCACATGAAGGCCGAGCTGGGTCGCTACCGCATGCGCGGCTTCTCCATGTTCAAGCCGATCCCGCACTGGGATCAGCTCATGTTCATGCCGGGCACGCTGACCCGCTTCGTGATCGAGGGCTACCGCGAGAAGTGCGTCACCAAGACCGTCATCGGTGCACGCTTCGCCAAGAAGCCGCTCGAGCTCGACATCCCGATCTACATCACGGGCATGAGCTTCGGCGCACTGTCCCTCGAGGCGAAGATGGCTCTGGCCAAGGGTGCCTCGATGGCCGGTACGGCGACCTGCTCGGGCGAGGGCGGCATGATTCCGCCGGAGCGCGACCTGTCGACGAAGTGGTACTACCAGTGCATCCAGAGCCGCTACGGCTTCAACCCGCATCACCTGATGTGCGCGGATGCGGTCGAGTTCTTCATCGGCCAGGGCTGCAAGGTGGGCCTCGGCGGCCACCTGATGGGCCAGAAGGTGACGGAGCAGGTCGCTGAGATGCGCTCCCTGCCTGCCGGCATCGACCAGCGCTCGCCGGCGCGCCATCCTGACTGGATGGGCCCGGACGACCTGAGCCTCAAGATCCAGGAGGTCCGTGAGGCCACGGACTACCAGATCCCGATTCAGCTCAAGCTCGGCGCCAGCCGTGTCTACGACGACGTGCGCATGGCCGCCAAGTGCGGCCC
>JBILWG010000115.1:0-6156 GCA_044369995.1 Gaiellales bacterium
CGTTGGTGTCTGGCAGCACGGCCGGGGCCTCTGGTCGCATGGACGCCTGTGGTTACGCGACGCGCTCGCCCTCGCCCGGGCCAATCCGCAGCGTGGCGCGTCGGAGTTCGGGTAGCATCCTCGCGTGCGGCGGCGTAGCTCAGTTGGTTAGAGCAGCGGAATCATAATCCGCGTGTCGTAGGTTCGAGTCCTACCGCCGCTACTCCGGGCGTCGCCCGGCGCCGGCGCCGAGCGGTGTCCCGAGGCGAGCTGCTCCGCTGGTCGCGGGCGGGGTACGCTGCGCGGATGACTCGCTACCGCACCATCGTCTCCGCTGGGTTCGCCGCTATCGTCCTCGCAGCCGGCGCGCCGGCAGTTCGAGCCGTCGACACGGTGGTACCGAACAATCAAATCGTGCAGGGGTTCCAATGCATCGGCATCCCGTGTGTCAACGGCGAAGTGTTCAGCGGGCCGACACTGATGAGCAAGTCCAACGACACGCCGGGTCTGCGCCTCTTCCAACCGGCCGGCGGCTACAACACGCAGACCTGGGATGTGAGCGGCAACGAGACGAACTTCTTCATTCGCGACTCGACCGTCAATCCCGTCCAACTGCCATTTCGCATCCGGCCGGGCGCGCCCACCAGCAGCATCGACATTGGTGCCAACGGCGACGTGACGATGCGAGGCCTCATGCAGCAGGACGTGGCGGCGCTGAGCGTGACCGGAGCCTTGAACGGCGCGGACGCCCTTGCCGCCTTGCGGGGGATTGAGGTCTCCCGCTACACGTCCGGCGGCGCGGTCCATGCCGCACCGCCTGGAGCCGCTTTCCGTGACGCCTTCGGGGTCGGCGCGTCGAACGACTACCTCGCTCCCATGGATGTTGCCGCGATCGCACTGGCGAGCGTGAAGGCGCTCGACGCCCGCGTCAGCGAGATCTCGCTCACCCCTGGGGCCAAGGGCGACACGGGCGCGAAGGGCGACACGGGCGCTGCAGCCTCCTCGGCCACTGCGGCCACCGTGGCGCGGATCGCCGCGCTCGAGAAGGTCAATCGTCGTCTCACCCGCCTGCTCGCGACGCCGCAACGTCAGGTGGCCGTGCTGGAGAAGGAGAGCCGAACAGCATCGCTGCGCGGCGGGGCGCCGCAGCGCAGGGCGAACGGCCGGCCGTGAACCGCGTGGCATCCGCTCCCATCGTCCTGGTTCCCGGCTTCTGGCTCGGCGCGTGGGCGTGGGATGAGGTGGCCGGGCTGCTGCTTCACGACGGGCACGCGGTGACAGCGCTCACGCTGCCCGGGCTGGAGTCGGTCGAGGTCGATCGCAGTGCGGTGCGGCTGGTCGATCACGTCGACGCGATCTGCGCGGCGATCGAGGCGGCCGGCGCGCCGGTCGTCCTGGTTGTCCACAGCGGTGCGGGGGTAGCGGGTTACGCCGCCTCGGATCGCGTGCCCGAGCGCATCAAGCGCGTGGTCTATGTCGATTCGGCGCCGGGGACCGGTGCGCTCAACCCCGACTTCCTCGACGACGAGCTGCCGTTTCGCACGCACGCCGAGCTGCGGCAGGAGAACCTCGAAGGACTCAGCAAGGAGCAGCTGCAGGAGTTCCGCCACCGAGCGGTGCCCCAGCCCGGTGCGACGCTGCGCGACGCGCCCGTGCTCGTCCACGCCGCACGCCTCGACGTCCCGTCGACGGTGATCTGCACCGGCTTCAAGGCCGAGCAGGTGCAGGCGGCGATCGGCGAGGGCTATCCGTGGCTCGCCGGTCTCGCCGAGTTGCACGACGTGACGTACGTCGATCTGCCGACGAGTCACTGGCCGATGTGGTCGAAGCCGCGCGAGCTCGCGGTGCTCCTCGCCGCGGCCGCAGCCGACTGAGCGGAGAACCCGCAGACGACTGCGGACGATGCGGGATCGGGGCGTGTCGCGGGGGAATATCCTGACGCCATGGGTGGCGCTGTCGAAGTCTCCGGTCGCGGTCTCGAAGGCGCCGCGAAGGCGCTCTGGATCGCCGCGCTGTCGTGGGCGATCCTCTTCTCCGTGCTGGCCGGGCTGTTCGCCGCCGGCTACGCGATGGACGATCCGGGCGGCCTCGCCGGGTTCGGGCTCGTGCTGCTGATCTTCGTGCCGATGCTGGTGGGCTCGCTGCTCGCCTGGCGCCTGCCCGGTGTCGCCTATCCGATCCTGCTCGTCGTCACCGCGCTCGCCGTGGTGTTCGGGATCTGGCAGCTGATCGATCCCGTCTCGCTCGTCGACATCGAGAACGAGTACGGCCCGATCAGCGCGATCGGCTCGTTCATCACGATGATCCCGCTCGCGCTCGTGTGGCGGATGCGCGCGTGGCCCGCGGTGCTGATGCTGCTCGTGATCGCCCTGACGGGACTTCTGCCCGAGCTGCGCACCGGCTTCCACATGGGCTCGTCGGCCGCCGCCGCCCTGCCGATGCTGCTCGAGGTGGCGCTGCTCGCGGGCGCCGCCGCGCTCGCACCGCGCCGCTGACCCGGTCGGCGTAGGCTTCCCGGCGATGGACGCACTCGCCGCACGCATCCCCGGCCCCGCGCTGATGGGGATCGTCAACGTCACGCCCGACTCGTTCTCGGATGGCGGGCGATTCGACGAGCGTGACGCCGCGATCAGTCACGGACTCGAGCTCGTCGCACAGGGCGCCGCGATCGTCGACGTCGGCGGCGAGTCGACACGGCCGGGTGCGGCAGCGGTCTCCGCGCAGGACGAGCTGCAGCGCGTCGTCGACGTCGTCGCGGGGATTCGCGCGGCCAGCGCGACGCCGATCTCGATCGACACGATGAAGAGCGCGGTCGCCGAGGCTGCGATCGCGGCCGGGGCGACGATGGTGAACGACATCACCGCCTGCACGTTCGATCCCCGCATCGTGGATGTCGTGCGCGATGCGCAGGTGGATGTGTGCGTGATGCACATGCAGGGCGAGCCACGCACGATGCAGGATGATCCGCGGTACGACGATGTCGTCCGCGAGGTCGGCGACTACCTGTGGGCGCGCGTCGAGGCGCTCGTGGCGGCGGGGATCGATCCGCGCCGCATCGCCGTGGACCCCGGGATCGGCTTCGGGAAGACCGTCGAGCACAACGTCGCGCTCCTAGCCGCCACCTGCGAGCTGGGGGAGGCGACCGGCTGTCCGGTGCTGATCGGTGTGTCGCGCAAGCGCTTCCTCGGTGCGCTGCTCGATGATCTCGAGTGCGACCGCACGATCGCGACGGTGGCGGCCGGCATGGCGGCGGTCGAGCGGGGCGCGTGGATGCTGCGCGTGCACGATGTCGCGCCGCATGCCGAGGCGCTCGCGGTGCTGCGTCCCGTGCGCGGATCTGCGACGGTGCGCCCGTGACGCGGCAGCTCGGCATTCAGGTCCTCGGCATCGAGGTCTTCGCGTTCCACGGCGTGCTGCCGGAGGAACGTGCGCAAGGGCAGGATTTTCGCATCGACGTCGAGCTCGTACCGACCTCGGATCGCGCCTGCGATACGGACGCGCTCGGCGACGCCGTGGATTACGGCGCCGTCACCGAGCGCGTCGTCGCCATCGCGACGGGTGAGCCGGTTGATCTGCTCGAGCACCTCGCCGATCTGATCGCCGTTGATCTGCTCGCGACGTTCCCGATCGAGCGGGTCACCGTGGCAGTGCACAAGCCGCACGCACCGATTGCGGCTCCGTTTGGCGATGTCGTCGTGACCGTCTCCCGCACGGCGTGAACCGGGCCGTCATCGGCATCGGCGGCAACGTCGGCGACGTCGCGCAGACGTTGCGCGCGGCGCTCGCCGAGCTCGACCGTGACGCGGCGACGCGGGTCGTCGTCGCCTCCTCGCTGTACCGGACGGCGCCGATCGGGGGCGTGGAGCAGGACGACTTCCTCAATGCGGCTGCGCTGCTGGAGACCACGCGCGGACCGAGCGAGCTCCTGCGGCTCCTGCTCGACATCGAGACCGCCCATGGTCGCACGCGCGAGGTGCACTGGGGGCCGCGGACGCTCGACCTCGATCTCCTCTGGTACGAGCGTGTGGTGGTCGCGGCGCCGGGTCTGATCGTCCCGCACCCGCGCCTGCACGAGCGTCGTTTCGCCCTGCAGCCGCTGGTCGAGGTCGCGCCCTTCGCGGCGGATGCTGAGGGCGTCCCGTACTCCGACCTGCTGGCACTGCTACCCGTCACCGGCGTCACCGTCGTCGGCGATCCGTCGCTCGTCTACGATCCGTCCTGATCCGACGGGCATAGCCAGGGAGTCGAACGTGTCGCATCTTGAGGACCTCGAGGAGTACGACGCCGAGCTCGAGCTCACGCTGAAGCGCGAGTACGCCACGGTGTTCGGCCTGTTCCGGTACTGCATCCTCACGCAGGAGGCCACGTACCTCTGCAACAAGCTGGAGATGTCGATCGAGCATCAGCCGTCGTATCCGCTCTTCCATCTGAAGATGGAGGACGTGTGGGTGTGGGACAAGAATCGGCCGAGCCGCATCATCCCGCGCGCGGAGGTGCACACCACGCAGGATGTGACGGTCGAGGAGCTGAAGCCCGAAGACGACATCTTCACGACGCTGCCGCCGGACTTCACGCCGCCCAGCGAGGACTAGCTCGTGCTGCTCGCCGTCGACGTCGGCAATACGTCCAGCGTGATCGGTCTGTTCGATGGCGACACGCTCGCTGCCGAGTGGCGCATCGCCACGCGCTATCGCACCACGGACGAGCTCGATGTGACGCTGCGCGGCCTGCTTGCCTCGCGCTCCATCGACGCGTCGCTGATCACCGCCGGGTGCCTGTCGACCACGGTGCCGCCGGTGCAGCAGGCGTGGGAAGAGGTGCTCCAGCGCGTGGCCGGCGTCGAGCCGATCACCGTTGGGCCGGGCGTCAAGACGGGTGTCGCCGTGCGCGTGCAGAACCCGCGCGAGGTCGGCCCCGACCGTATCGCCAACGCCGCCGCTGCAGCCGCGACCGTCGGCACGCCGTCGATCGTCGTCGATTTCGGGACTGCCACCAACTTCGATGTCGTGGCGCCCGACGGCGCGTTCATCGGCGGCTCGATCGCGCCGGGCCTCGAGGTCTCGATGGAGGCGCTCTTCGCCCGCGCTGCGCGCCTCGGCAAGGTCGAGCTCGTCGCGCCACCGAACGCCATCGGTACGGCCACGATCGATTCGCTCCAGTCCGGCGCGGTCTATGGCTTCGCCGGCCTCGTCGACGGCATCGTCGGTCGCCTGCGCGAGGAGCTTGGCGCGCCCACGTGCCCCGTGGTCGCGACCGGAGGGCTGTCGGTGCTGATTGCGGAGCACTGCACGGCCGTCACCAGCATCGACCCGCAGCTCACGCTGACGGGCCTGCGGCTGATCTGGGAGCGCGCGAGCGCCGCCGCATGACCAAGCGCGCCTGGGACGGCAAGACGTATGACCGCATCGGGACGCCCCAGCTGGAGTGGGGCAAGGTCGTGCTCGACCGCATGCAGCTGCGTGGCGACGAGACGATCGTCGATGCCGGCTGTGGCTCGGGACGCGTCACGGAGCTGCTGGTCGAGCGTCTGCCCGAGGGGCGGGTGATCGCGCTCGACGGCTCGGCCTCGATGATCGACGCGGCGCGCGAGCGCCTCGGCGGCCACGCCAACGTCGAGTTCGCGGTCATGGATCTGCTCGAGCTCGACCTCGGTGGGCGCCAGGTCGACGGCGTCATCTCGACCGCCACGTTCCACTGGATCACCGACCACGCCCGGCTGTTCGCGCGTCTGCACGCCGTGATCCGCCCGGGCGGCCAGCTGATCGCGCAGTGCGGGGGCAAGGGCAACATCGCCAATGTGCTGCGCGCGTCCTACGCGGTGATGGCAGAGCCCGCCTGGGCCGAGACGTTTGCGGACTACGTCGACCCGCATCGCTTTGCCGACGCGCCGGAGACGGAGGAGCTGCTGCGCGCCGCCGGGTTTGCCGAGGCGACCTGCTGGCTGCAGGACGCGCCGGTCAATCCGCCCGAGCCGCCCGTCTTCCTCGGCACGGTGATCCTCGGCGGTGCCATGGAACGTCTGCCCGCCGATCGGCACGAGGCGTTCCTGGCCGAGATCCTCGGGCGTCTGCCCGAGCCGTTCGAGGCCGACTACGTGCGCCTCAACATCGACGCGATCGCCTAGCGCTCGGCGCGCGCCGAGCGACACGCCCCGACGAAGCCGCGTCCGATCTGCTG
>JBILWG010000116.1:0-6046 GCA_044369995.1 Gaiellales bacterium
TGATCGGCGCGGCCATCGCCGAGGCCGGCGCGACGGAGCCGAAGGATCTCGGCAGTGTGATGAAGATCCTGCAGCCGAAGACCGCCGGACGGGCGGACGGCAAGGCCGTCTCGACCGCGGTCCGCGAGGCGCTCGGAGCCTGATGCGACGGAGCGCCGATTGACCCGGACGAGCTTCACCGTCTCGGACACCTTCGCGCGCGAGCTGTCGTCGCGCGGGGATGAGGTGCTGAAGGCGGTTGCGCAGTCTGCGGAGTGCAAGGTGTACCTGCGGGGTGACGAGGTGATGCTCGACGGCGATGACACCCAACTCGAGAGCGCGCGCTCGCTGCTCGGCGAGTTGAGCGAGCTGGTCGAGAGTGGCACGCCGCTGGAGTCCCAGACGGTCGAGGCCGTGACCGGCGTGCTCGCGCGCAACGGCCATGCCAAGGACGTGCTCGGCGACGTGGTCTGGCGTCATCGCACGACCACGATCAAGCCGCGCACCGCCAACCAGAAGCTCTACGTCGACACCATCCGCACGCACACGATGACGTTCGGCATCGGGCCCGCCGGCACGGGCAAGACGTATCTGGCGATGGCGCTGGCCGTGGCCGCGCTCGACAGTCGTCAGGTCTCGCGCATCATCCTCACGCGCCCCGCGGTCGAGGCGGGCGAGCGCCTGGGCTTCCTGCCCGGGGATCTGATGGCCAAGGTCGATCCGTACCTGCGTCCGCTGTTCGACGCGCTCTACGACATGATGGACGGCGAGCGCGTCACGGCCCTGCTGGAGCGCGGCGTGGTCGAGGTCGCGCCGCTCGCCTTCATGCGCGGCCGCACGCTCAACGACGCGTACATCATCCTCGACGAGGCGCAGAACACCACGAAAGAGCAGATGCGCATGTTCCTGACGCGCCTCGGCATGGGCTCCAAGGTCGTCGTGACCGGCGACCCGACGCAGGTCGATCTGCCCCGTGACTCGCTGTCCGGTCTGGTCGAGGCGTCGCGCATTCTGCAGAACGTGCCGGACATCGGGATCATCGAGTTCGATCGGACCGATGTCGTGCGCCACAAGCTCGTGCAGCGCATCGTCGAGGCCTATCGCATCTCCGATGAGGACACGATCCAGTGACGCTGGAGTTCGATGACCGTGCCGAGTGCGGGGTGGTCGCAGCCGAGGTCGAGACCGTCATCGCGGCCGTGTTGTCGGCAGAGCAGGTGGGGGAGGTCGAGGTGGGTGTGGTGCTCGTCGATGCCTTCGAGATGCAGGAGATCAATCGTGAGCATCGCGGCAAGGACGAGCCGACCGATGTCCTGTCGTTCCCGATCGACGATGACGAGGACGATGACCTCGGGGGCGTCACGCGGATGCTCGGCGACATCGTGATCTGCGTGCCGGTGCTCGTGCAGCAGGCGGCCGACAACGAGGTGGCGGTCGGCGACGAGCTCGTGGATCTGCTGGTGCACGGGACGCTGCACCTGCTCGGCTACGACCACGAAACCGACGGCGGCGAGATGCTGGTGCGCCAGGACGCGATTGTCGCGACGTTGGCGCCGATCGGCTGGCCCGCGGCCTGACCCTGTCACCCGCCCGCGCGGGTCCGGCACAGAGCCGGAGGGCGCCGCGCGTCGCCCGTGCGCCCGGCGCTGCCAGGGTGCGGGCATGGACAGCGAACCGGGAACACGCGGCATCGTGCTGGGTGATCGCTACCGCGTCGCTGGCGCACTGCGGCGCACGGGTCTGATCGACGCCGTCGACCTCGAGGCCGACCGAGCCCAGGCGGCCTGCCGCATCGTCGGCGTACCCGGCGATGCCGAGCGCGTGGACGCGTGGGAGGACGCCTGGCGGGCGGCGCAGGACTCGGCCCGGCTGCCGCGGCTGCGTGAGGTGATCATCGACGCCGATGGTGCGCACTGGGCTGTGCTCGAGGTGTCCCAAGCCACGGCCGCGCCACTCGACGGGGATCTGCGGGGGCAGGCGCTCGACCTCGGCGAGGCGCTGGCCCGGTCTGGCCTCGACGTCACCGACGTCTCGCGGAGCATGCTGGCGGTGGACCCAGCCGGTGCTCTGCTGATCGATGGCCCGGTCTGGCTCGGTGGTGACGTTCCGCCGCGCGCGGCCGGGCGTCGGCTGGCCGACCTCCTGCCGCCCGCGCCGACGGGCTCGACGGCGGCGCGGGGCGACGATGACGACCTCGCCCCGCCACCCCTGCGGCGGCACGGTGCTGGACGTGGTCGTGCGCGACATCGGCGTCTGCTGCTGCCGGCGGCGATTCTCCTTCTTGCCGCCACGGCGGCCGCGCTGTTCGTGCTGCCGGTGGGATCGGCCAGCACGGGGGAGCTGGCCCCCGCGGCACCGACCGAGCCCGGCGCGGCGCTCCTGATCGGGCAGGTCGATCCGCTGGTCGAGCCCGCGACGGTCCAGCCGCTGCCAGGCAGTGCTGCGCCGTCGTCGCCAGCTGCGAGCGGCGACGTGGCACCGCCCGCGCCACCGCCGGCGGAACCGGTGGTCACCGTGACGATCGAGGCTCCGGTGGTCGCGGCGGAGACTCCCGTGGTGGCGAGCGACGTCCCAGCGCTGCCGGAGGCCGCTGCGGTCGGGGTGCCGGCGCTGCCGCTCGACGCCCCGGCGCTGCCGCTCGACGTGGGGGGTTGATAGCGTCGGCCGCATGCCGGACCTCGTGCTCCTTCCCGCGGCGCCGTACGACCTGCTGCGCTCGGCGCGCGCGGCCGATGGCATCACCCGTCGGACGACGGGCGACACGGTCGAGGTGGCGCTGACCGGCGGGGGCGCGGCCCGCGTCCGCCAGCAGACCGACGGGAGCCTCGCAGTGGTCCTGGAGCAGGTGGAGGACGCCGCCGCGGCCGAGGTCGAGGTGCGTCGGCGTCTCGCCTGCGATGCGTCGATCGACGGATTCATCGAGCTGGCCCGCTCCGACGCCCTCCTGGCGCCACTCGTCCGGGCGACGCCGGGCCTGCGCGCGCTTCGGACAGGCACCATCGCCCACGCCGCGCTGCAGGCGTTCGCCGGCCAGCTGATCACGTTCCGCGAGGCGCAGCAGATCGAGCGTCGGGTGCTCCGCCTCGCCGTGGCGTCGGCACCCGGCACACTCGCGCCGTCACCGACGGCGGAGCAGCTGCTTGCGCTCGGCACCGCGCGGATCGTCAGCTGTGGGCTCGCCCAGCGGCGTGCGGACGCGCTGATGCGCCTGCTCCGCACGATCGATCTCGAGCGCCTGCGTGACCATCCGCCGGAGCGGGTGGCGGCGCGCCTCGCCCGGGAGAGCCAGATCGGCCCGTGGACGATCGGGGTGATCGGGCTGCACGGCTACGGCTGGGCCGACTACGGACTCGTCGGCGATCTCGGTCTGGTGCGTCTCGCCTCCGCACGCCTCGGGCGTGAGGCGACGGTCGCCGACACGGCGGCGCTGCTCGAGCCCTATGCGCCGTGGCGCGGACTCGCGAGCCTCCACCTCCTCGGGCATCCGCTGGCGCGCATCCCCCGGCGCTAGGCGGTGTCCCGGCGCACGCGTCCCCGATGCCCCCGAGACGATTTGAACGTCTGACCCCAGCCTTCGGAGGGCTGTGCTCTATCCACTGAGCTACGGGGGCGGCGAGGAGGAGGATAGCGGACGCCCGCAGCCCGACTGTGCCGTAGATTTCCGTCATGGAGATCCGCGCCCGCATCGAGAGCCTCACCCTGCACGAGCCCTTCGAGATCGCCCGCGGCGTGTCGACGCACGAGCCGGTGCTGATCGTCGAGCTGGAGCACGACGGCCTGGTCGGCGTGGGCGAGGGGGCACCCGTGGACTACCACGGCGAGACGACCGCGGCCATGCTCGACGAGGTCAACCGCCTTGGCGCGGCACTGCTCGGTGACGATCCGTTCGCACTCGAGGCGATCATGCGGCGGCTGCACTCCGAGGGTCTGATGGGCGGCACGCGCATGGCCATCGATGGCGCGCTGCATGACTGGGTCGGCAAGCGCCTCAACCAGCCGACGTGGCGCGTGCTCGGCCTCGAGCCGACGAGCCCGCCGACGTCGTTCACGATCGGCATCGACACGGTCGAGGGAACCGCCGACAAGGTGCGACGTGCGCAGGGCTACCGCGTGCTCAAGGTCAAAGTCGGTGGCGCCGCGGACCTCGAGCGCCTCGAGGCCGTGCGTGCCGGCTTCGCCGGGCCCATCCGCATCGACGGCAACGAGGGCTGGGACATCGAGATCGCGCGAGCGATCACGCCCGACTTGGTGCGTCTCGGCATCGAGTTCGTCGAGCAGCCGTTCCACCGCGACGACGTCGACGCGTACCGCGCGTACCGCGAGCTCGATCAGCGGCTGCCCGTGATCCTCGACGAATCCGCGCAGGAGGCCCGTGACGTGCCGCGCTGTGCCGTGCTCGGCGACGGTGTGAACATCAAGCTGTCGAAGACCGGCGGCATTCGCGGCGGCTTCTCGTTGGCGCGCGCCGCGCGTGCGCACGGGCTCGCCGTGATGATCGGCTGCATGATCGAGTCCGAGCTCGGCATCGGCCAGGGCGCGCAGATCGCATCGCTGTGCGATCACGTGGATCTGGATGGGCATCTGCTGATCGACGACGGGCCGTATCGCGGCCTCGGCTTCGTCGACGGCGTCGTGACGGTCTCGCACGGACCGGGAATTGGAGTAGAGGCGGTATGAGCGAGCAACTGGCGATCCTGGCCGAGGGCCTGTGGGCGGAGTCCGACGCCAAGACGGGCCACGGAGTCCTGCGCTTCGGAAACGACCGCACCATCGTGTGCGTCGTCGACAGCACCCAGGCCGGACGCTCGAGCGCCGAGGTCGTGCCATTCGCGCGCCGCGACGTGCCGATCGTGGCCGACGTCGATGCTGCCCACGCGCTCGGCGCCACCTGCGCCCTGATCGGCGTCGCCCCGGCAGGCGGCAAGCTGACGGAGGCCTGGAAGGCCCAGCTGCTCCGCGCCATGGAGCTCGGCATGGACGTCGAGGCCGGCCTGCACACGCTGCTCAACGACGACGCCACGCTGGTCGAGGCGGCGACGGCGCACGGCGTGCAGCTGCGCGATCTGCGCACCTCGCCCAAGGGCCTCACGATTCCGCGCCGCGACCTTTCGCGCCCGGCGGGCATCCGCGTCGTCCACACCGTGGGCACCGACTGCGCGATCGGCAAGATGTCGACGGCGCTCGAGCTGACGGAGGGTGCGTGCGCTCGCGGCCGCAAGGGCGTCTTCGTCGCCACCGGGCAGACCGGCATCGCCATCACCGGCTGGGGCATCGCCGTCGATCACGTGATCTCCGACTACGTCAACGGCGCCGCGGAGTCCCTGATCGACCAGGGGGCGGAGCGCGGCGACCTGCTCTTCCTCGAGGGGCAGGGCTCGCTGCTGCACCCCGGCTACAGCGCTGTCACGCAGGGGCTGCTCCACGGTTCGCAGCCGGACGTCCTCGTGCTGCAGCACCTCGCCGGCCAGACCCACAACGACGACTACCCGTCGCGTCCGATCCCGCCGCTCAAGGACGTCATCGCGCTCTACGAGCTCTCCGCGAGCGCGGTGCGCCCGGCCAAGGTGGCGGCGATCGCGCTCAACACGAAGCACCTCGATGACGCCGCGGCGCAGCAGGCGATCGCCGACGCCGAGGCCGAGACCGGGCTCGTGGCCGACGATGTCGTGCGCAACGGACCCAACCGGGTGCTCGACGCCGTCCTCGATGCCGTCGACGCACTGTGACGCAATCGTTACGGATCCCGGCTTGACGCGAACACCTGTTCGGACTACCGTTCCGAACATATGTTCGACATCCGCATACTCCGTTCGGTGGGCCTGCTGCTCGCCATCCTGTCCCTCGTCCTCGTGATCGGCCTGCGCGCCGCCCCGGAGAGCCAAGGCGGTCAGGAGCCGCAGACGTACGTCGTCCAGCCGGGCGATTCGCTGTGGACGATCGCCGAGGCAACCGGAACCGGCGATCCGCGCGATCGAGTGGGGCGGATCAAGGAGCTCAACCATCTGCAGGGCTCCACGATCCAGGCCGGGATCATCCTGCTGCTGCCCCCGGCCTGAGCGAATCCGAC
>JBILWG010000118.1:0-6008 GCA_044369995.1 Gaiellales bacterium
CAGGCCCATCTGCTGCAGCGCCGCATTCTGCATGCGCGGTGAGCGCGAGTGCGCGACCGGATCGCCGATCACGCCGAGCAGTCGTGTGGTGCCGCTGATCACGAGTAGGGGTTCTCCTGCTGGTACGTGAGGAATTCGTCGTAGCTGTTCGTGAACCAGTGACGCCCTTCCGGGTCGTCCTTGATGGCGTAGTAGTACAGGTAATCCGTCTGCGCGGGGTTGGCAGCGGCCCGCATCGAGGCCACACCGGGGTTGCAGATGGGCGTCGGCGGGAGCCCGGGCTCGACGCGCAGGTTGTACGGCGAGTCGATCTTCAGGTCGCTGCCGGTCAGCTCGTCCCACGAGCCGTTGGCGTATTGGACCGAAGCGTCGATGCCGAGCGTCATGCCGGCCTTGAGTCGGTTGTAGATGACGGAGGCGATCTTGGCGCGGTCGTCCTGCGCCTGCGCCTCGCGCTCGATCAGCGAGGCGATCTTGAGGACGTCGTACGCCGTCAGGTTGCGCGAGCGCGCGTACGCGAGATCGATGCCCGCCCAATTGTCCTCGAAGGCGCCGAGCTGCTCCGTGACCAGCGCATCGGCATTGGCCGGCACGGCGACGTCGTAGGTGGCGGGAAACAGGAAGCCCTCGAGCGATGCGGCCTCCTCGCCTGCCGCGAGGAAGCCCGCCGGCGGTTCGTGCGCATCGAGCGCGCGCTGATACTGCTGCGGCTCGATGCCGACCTCGCCCACGAGCGCCTTGATATCCCAGATGGCGTAGCCCTCGGGAATCGTCAGCCGCCCCGCATCCGCCGCCGAGGGACCGCTCGTCAACTGGAAGACGATGCGATCGTAGAGCTCGTTCGTGCGCATGCTGTACGTGCCCGGCTGGAAGCCCTCGCCAACCCCGTCCGCAACGACGCGCTCGACGAACGCGTCGGCGCTCGTGATGACGCCCGCCTCGGCGAGAACGTCCGCGATCTGCGCCGCCGTTGCCCCCGGGGGCACCACAACCGGTACCTTCGCGCCGGGCTCCGGGTCGCTGCCACCGCACGCGGCGAGCAGCCCGACGACCATCAGCGCGGCGATCAGCGCCAACGCCCGCCGCAGCGCGTGCCGTCGCGTCATGCCGCACCCTGCCGATCCAGCCAGCCCTGCAGAAGCTCGGCCGCGGCCCGTGCATCGAGCCCGGCCGCACCACCCTTGGTCTCCGCGACGGCGCTCGTGAATCGCTCATCCTCGAGCTCGATCGGCACCGCCGTCTGGGGTCGAAGCCGCCCGACGAAGGCGAGCGTCGCGTTGGCCTGCTCACCGCGCGTGCCGTCCGGCAGGAGCGGCAGGCCGACGAGCAGCAGCTCGGCCTGGTGCTCATCGAGCAGTGTCAGGAGCCGCGCCGTCCCCTCCTTCGCGCCGATCCGCTCGATCGTCTCGAGCGGGCGCGCCAGAAGTCCCGACGGGTCGCAGACGGCAACACCCGTGCGCGCCGATCCGTAGTCCACAGCCATCACCTTCACAGCCCGCACCCTAGCCGCTGGGGACGTCCGCGCGATGCGCGAAACCGCGCAGGTTCGTGACGGAGTCAGACCGGCAGCTGCTGCTCGAGCACGGCACGACCCGCCTCGAGCGCAGCGGGAATGCCCGCGGCATCCTTGCCGCCGGCGCGCGCCAGATTCGGCTTGCCGCCGCCGCCGCCACCGACCAGCGGCGCCGCCACCTTCAGCACGGCGCCGGCATCGGCCCCGGCTGTCACGGCTTCGGGCGTGGCCGCGCAGATCAGCGCCACCTTGCCGGCGCTCTCGCCGATCAGCAGCACGACGCTGGCCCCGAGCGCACCACGCAGATGATCCGCCAGCTCGAGCAGGGCGTCAGGGGAGATCTCCCCCACCCCGGCCGCGACGAGCTTCACGCCTCCACGCTCCTGCGCCTGCGCGGCCAGATCGTCGACTGCCGCACCGCCGGCGGAGCCGCCACCGGCCTTCAGCTGCTTCTCGAGCTCGCGCACCTTGGCCTGCAAATCGCGGACGGCCTCGGGCAGGCGCTCCGGAACGACCTTGAGGGCCTTCGACGCCTCGTCGGCCGCGCGCTCACGCTGGCGCAGCAGATCGATCGCGACGCCGCTGGTGACGGCCTCGATGCGGCGCACACCCTGGCCGACGCTCGACTCCGACACGATGCGCAGCGGGCCGATCTCGGCCGTCGTGGCGACGTGGGTGCCTCCGCAGAGCTCGCGCGAGAAGCCTTCGATCTCGACCACGCGGACGACATCGCCGTACTTCTCGCCGAACAGCATCATCGCGCCGAGCTCGCGCGCCTCGTCCTGCGAGGTCTCGAACGTGAAGACGCGATGCCCCTCGATGACGACGCGGTTGACGATGTCCTCGACGCGCGCCAGCTCCTCCGGCGTCATCGGGGTCTCGTGCGAGAAGTCGAACCGCAGCTTGTCGGGGCGCACGGAGGAGCCCTTCTGACGGACGTGATCGCCGAGAACCTCCTGCAGCGCGCGGTGCAGCACGTGCGTGCCGGTGTGGTTGGCCTGCGTCGGGCGGCGGCGCGTCGTATCGACGATCGCGCGCACCTCCTGGTTGTCGATCAGGTCGCCGTGCTCCATGACGACGATCAGCGTCTGGTCCTTGTCGAAACGGATCACGTCGACGATCGCGGCGCGGCCCGTGTCGGACTCGATGTGGCCGGCGTCGGAGACCTGGCCGCCACCCTCGGGGTAGAACGGCGACTCGCGCAGCTTCACCGCGATGCGGCCATCGCCGACGTCGGTGAGCGCGCCGATACGCGTGCGGATATCGACCGTGGCGTAGCCCACGAACTCGGTCGCGAACCCGGCCTCGCGTGCGAACGCCGCGACCTTGTCCATGTCGACGCCACCGCCCTTGCCGGCGGCGCTGCGGGCGCGCTGGCGCTGCGCCTCCATCAGCTCGGCAAAGCCGGCCTCGTCGACCGAGAGGTCCTGCTCGGCGACGAGTTCTTGCGTGAGCTCGAACGGGAAGCCGTAGGTGTCGTGCAGCAGGAAGGCGTCGGCGGCGGGCAGTGCGGTACCGCCTTCGGCACGGACGCGCGCAATGCGCTCCTCCAGCTGGGTCGTGCCGGTCTCGAGGGTGCGGAGGAAGCGCTCCTCCTCCCCGCTCAGGATGCGGATCACGTCGTCGCGGTTCTGCACGAGCTCGGGGTAGACGTCGCCGAGCTGTGCGATCACGAGGTCGGCGAGGCGCTGGAGGAACACGCCCTGGATGCCGAGGCGATGGCCGTGCGAGACGGCGCGGCGGATCACGCGGCGCAGGATGTAGCCGCGCGACTCGTTGGCGGGCAGCACGCCGTCGGCGGCGAGGAACGTCATGGCGCGACCATGATCGGCGAGCACGCGCAGCGCCTTCGTCTGGATGCCGCCGGCCTCGTACGACGTGCCGGTCCACTCCTCGACGGCGGCGATGATCGCCTTGAAGCCATCGGTCTCGTAGACGGAGTGCACCCCCTGCTGAAGCGCGGCGACGCGCTCCACGCCCGCACCGGTATCGACGCCCGTCTTGGGCAGCGGCGCGAGCGAGCCATCCTCGGCCTGGTCGTACTGCATGAACACGAGGTTCCAGAACTCGAGGAAGCGGTCGCAGTCGCAGCCCGGCTGGCAGCCGTCGGGGCCGGTGGCGCGGCCGCAGCCATGCTCGGGCCCGCGGTCGTAGTAGAGCTCGCTGCACGGGCCGCACGGGCCGGTCGGGCCGGCCTGCCAGAAGTTGTCCTTGCGGCCGAGGCCGACGATGCGCTCGGCGGGTACGCCCTGGCCGAGCCAGAGCTCGCGCGCCTCATCGTCGCCGGGCACCTGGTCGTCGCCGGCGAAGACCGTGATCCACACCTTGTCGGTGTCCATCTGCCACGCGCCGCTGACGAGCGTCCACGCGAACTCGATCGCGCCGGCCTTGAAGTAATCGCCGAACGAGAAGTTGCCCATCATCTCGAAGAAGGTGAGATGCCGCGCGGTCTTGCCGACCTCGTCGATGTCGGTCGTGCGGAAGCACTTCTGCACGCTCGTCAGTCGCGTGGCCGGCGGCGTGTCGAGGCCGAGGAAGAACGGCTTGAACGGCTGCATGCCTGCGGTCGTGAGCAGCACCGACGGATCGAGCGAGGCGGGCACGAGGCTCGCCGAGGGCATGACGAGATGCCCGTTCTGCTCGAAGTGGTTCCGATAGGCGGCGCGGATCTCGTGAGCCAGCATTGCCCCGGCAGGGTACGCGATTGCGGGCGTCGAGCCGTCAGCCGGCGACGACGCCGGCGGCCACGATGCAGTCGCCGTCGTAGAGCGCTGCTACCTGGCCGGGTGCGACCTGGAAGGCGTCGCGGTCGAGCAGCAGCGTCGCCGTGCCGTCGGGGTGCGCAGCGAGCGCGGCGGGGATCGGCTCGGCGCGCACCCGGAAGCTCGCGCCAACGCGGTCACAGGGCACGCGCAGCCGCACGTCGCGCAGCTCGACCTCACGTCGACCAAGGCGCTCGAGCGTGGCAACCACGACGGTGTTGGACGGTGCATCGACCTTCAGCACGTGCAGCGCGTCGGTGCCGCGCGACACGCCGAGGCCGCGGCGCTGGCCGGGCGTAAACGCCACGGCACCATGGTGCGTGCCGAGCTCCACGCCCTCTTCGTCGACGATCGGGCCGGGCACCAACTCGACGCCCTGCCGTTCGAGGAACGGCGCCAGCTCGCCGCCGCCGAGGAAGCACACCTCCTGGCTCTCCGGTGCCTTCGCCGCCGCGAGCCCCTTCGCGTCGGCCTCGGCGACCACGTCGCGCTTGATGCGCTCGCCCAGCGGCAGCCGCACGCGGGCGAGAATCGCCGGGTCGACCAGCGCCAGCATGGCCGACTGGTCCTTATCGGGGTCAGCGCCACGCGCCACCAGCAGCGCACCGTCGCGCTCGACGAGCCGCGCGTAGTGGCCGGTGCGCCACTCGCCGCAGCCCAGCTGCGTGGCGATGCGATCGATGGCGTCGAAGCGGAAGGCGCCGTTGCACGTGGCGCACGGGTTGGGCGTCTCGCCCGCGGCGTAGCCCGCCACGAACGGCTGGACGACAGCGGCGCGGAAGTCGTCCCGGAGGTCGAGCATGACGTGCGGCATCCCCTTGGCGTGGCACAGGTCACGCGCGGCACGCACGGCACTCGGGGCGCAGCAGGCGCGCTCGGGATTCGGGGCATCCGGGTCGATCCACAGGCGCAGCGTCAGCCCCACCGCCTCGTGTCCCTCCTCGACGGCGCTGGTGAGCACCATCGCGGAGTCGACGCCGCCACTCATGGCGACACCCACACGGTTCGGGTCGGCGGCGATCGACGCGCCGCGCACGACGGCGTCGCCCAGCGCCGCGTGCAGCGCGTCGACTGCGGTGAGAGCGCACTCGGGCGAGTCGATCGTCGTGCCCGCCAGCACGTCGATGAGGCCGAGGCGTGCGGCATCGAGCAGCCCCCTCCCCTCCGCCGCCTCGGCCAGCCACGCCGCCGCCGCAGTCGTCGAGGCGCAGGCGTCGACGCCGAAGCGCACCTCGGCGAGGCGTTCGCCGTCGAGACGCAGGGTGAAGCGCACGCGGTCGTCGCAGCGTCCGCCACCGGCGCTGCCCGTGCCGTCGGGCTGGTCGATCGTGCCGGCACGCGAGAGATCGATCATGCCGAGGCCTCGCGGGCGGCGCTGAGCCCGCCCTCGATCTCCGCCCAGGCGGCGACGAGTGCGTCGATCTCCTCCGCGGTCGTGGTCGGGCCGAGCGTCACACGCACGGCGCCGCGGGCGAAGGTCTGGTCGATGCCCATCGCGCCGAGCACCGGATCGGGCTGTGGATCGCCGCTGGCGCAGGCGGAACCAGCCGAGACGGCGATGCCGCGCTCGTCGAGCAGGCGCACCACGGTGTCACCGCGGAAGGCAGTGAGCAGCAGTGCGTGGCCGGGCAGGCGCCGCGCCGCACCTCCCGCCACGGGCAGCGCGAGCCGCTGCTCGAGGTTGTCACGCAGGGCGGCACGACGCTCGCGCTCGGCCGGCGCGTCGTCGCCCT
>JBILWG010000117.1:0-6008 GCA_044369995.1 Gaiellales bacterium
CCTTGATGTCGGACGGACCGCCGATGCCGGCCCGCACCGCCTGCGGAATCGAGCGCGGGTCGCGCAGCGGATGGCCGATCGTCCGCATGCGTCCGTCCCACCAGATATCGGCGCCGGGCAGGAAGGGCCGCAGGTCGAGCGCCTCGAGATCGAGCGCGCGGCGCGCCTCCGGATAGCCATCGAACAGCACCTGAAAACCGCGATCGAGCAGGAAGCCCTCGACGACATCGGTGCGCACGCGCCCACCAACGCCATCGGATGCCTCGACGATCTCGACCTCGAGGCCCTGCTCGCGCAGCAGCACAGCGCAGTTGAGTCCCGCCAGTCCCGCACCGATCACGATCACGTCAGCCATGCCGAAAGGGTGCCATGCCTCGCGCCGTGACGGGACGCAGCGCGAAAGGGCGTATATGCCGGAACTGCCCGAAGCCGAGAAGGCGCGTCGCACGCTCGAGCGACTCTGCGTTGGCCTGCGCATCGCGCAGGTCGAGGACGGGGACGAGTGGGTGTGCCGTCCCCACGAGCCCGGCGAGCTCGATCGTGCCCTGCGCGGCTCGATCGTGACCGCGGCGGGACGCCACGGCAAGTTCCTCTGGCTCGAGACCGACAATGGCCACGAGCTCGGCCTGCATCTCGGCATGGGCGGCTCGATCCGGAGCGCGCCGGAGCCCGCGCCGCGCGGCTGGGACCGCATCGCGATCGTCTTCGACGACGAGTCCCGCGTCGCGCTGCGTGACAAGCGGCGTCTCTCGCGTGCCCATCTCGGCGCCGGCATCGATCACCTCGGACCGGACGCGCTGACGATCACCCCGAAGGCCTTCCGCGAGCGGGTCGGCTCCGGCCGCGCCCCGATCAAGGCCCGGCTGCTCGACCAGTCCGTGTTGGCGGGCGTCGGCAACCTACTGGCGGACGAGGCGCTCTTCGATGCCCTGATCGATCCCCGCCAGCCGGCTGGCACGCTGCCGATGGACGACCTCGACCAGCTGCGATCTTCGCTCCGGTTCGCGTTGCGTGAGGCGCTGAAGGCGCAGGGCGGATCTGGCCGGGGGCGCTTCGCACGCGCGCGCCGCGGCGGCCAGTGCCCCCGTTGCGGCTGCGAGCTGGAACGCGCCACCGTGGGCGGTCGCACGACCTACTGGTGTCCCGACGAGCAGGTCGTCACGCAGGCCCCGTGAGCCGCCTCGTCTGGATCCAGGGCACGCAGTTGTCGCCAGGCAACAGCGCGCTCGCCGCCGCGGATCGCGCTCGAGATCGCGTCGTGCTGATCGAGTCGCTGCCGCACGTGCAGCGCGGGCACCTGCATCGGCACAAGGTCGCGCTGGTTCTGACCGCGATGCGCCGGTTTGCCGCGCAGTTGCGGAGCGATGGCTGGCAGGTGGACGAGTTCCGCATCGCCGGTGGGCGCGGATTCGCCGAGGCGCTGCGCCACGCGGTCGACGAGCATGGCGCGGACGAGGTGCTGGTGATGGAGCCTCCCGGCTGGCAGGCGCAGGCGAACCTGCCGCGGCTCGCCGCGTCGATCGGCTGTCCGATCCGCACCACCCCGGACTCGCACTTCCTCTGCAGCCGCGATGCCTTCGCCGCGTGGGCTGGAACACGCCGACGGCTGCGGATGCAGGAGTTCTACGCGTGGATGCGCCGGGAGCACGACGTGCTGCTCGACGATGGCGAACCGTGCGGCGGCCAGTGGTCCTTCGACCCGGACAACCGCGAGACCTTCGCGGCGTGGCGGCGCAGCACGGAGCGCGCCCGGCCGACTTCGCCCCCGCTGATCGACCGCGAGGACGCGACGCTGGTGGCGGTGCAGGCCGACATCGATCGCCACGCCTCGGGCCTGCCGGGCCGTGCGGAGGACTTCTGGCTCCCCACCACCCGCGCCGAGAGCCTGCAATGGCTGGACGACTTCGTCGAGCAGCGCCTCGCCGGCTTCGGCCCGTTCGAGGACGTCAGCGATCCCGATGATCCCTGGCTGCGACACGCCACGCTCTCGCCCCTCCTCAACATCGGCCTGCTCGAGCCGCGCGAGTGCATCACGGCGGCGGAGGCCGCCTACCGCGCGGGCGCAGCGCCGCTGGCCTCGGTGGAGGGCTTCATCCGCCAGGTCCTCGGCTGGCGCGAGTACGTCAACGGCGTCTACTGGCGCGAGATGCCCGGCTACGCGTCCCTCAACGAGTTGGACGCGCACGCTCCCGTGCCACCAGCGCTGACGGGAGCGGCGACGACAGAGCTCGCGTGTGTGCAGCACGTCGCCGACGTCGTCGAGCGCTACGCGTGGACCCATCACATTGATCGCCTGATGATCGCCGGCAACCTGATGCTGCTGCTCGGCACCGAGCCCCAGGCTGCGAACGCGTGGTTCCGCGAACGCTTCGCCGACGGCTACGACTGGGTGATGCAGGCGAACGTGACGGGCATGAGCCTGCACGCCGACGGCGGCCTGATGGCCACGAAGCCCTACGCGGCCGGCGGCGCGTATCTGAAGCGCATGACCGGCCACTGCGCCGGCTGCCGGTTCGACCCGAAGCAGCGCACCGGCGACAGCGCCTGCCCGTTCACGACGCTCTACTGGGACTTCACCGCGCGCCACCATGCTCGCCTCGCCGGCAACGCCCGGACGGCGCAGGCTGCGCGCGGTTGGCTGCGCTTCGACGCGGACGAGCAGCAGCGCATCCGCGAGCGCGCGGCCACGGTCGCGGCGGGCATTGCCGCGGGCACGCTCTGAGCGACGGCGTATGCTGCCCCACATGGAGGGCTCGCTGCAGGGACGGTTGCTGATCGCCACGCCGACGCTCGGCGATCCCAACTTCGCCGGCGCGGTCGTGCTGATCGCCGAGCACGATGCGCAGGGCGCGATGGGCCTCGTCCTCAATCGCCCGCTGGACGTCACCGTCGCGGACGCCGTGCCGATCCTGAGCGGGTTCGTCGCCCACAACGAGCCCGTGCACCAGGGCGGTCCTGTCCAGCCGGAGGCCGTGCTGGCGCTGGGCGACTTCGTGGACGGCAATCGGTCCGCCGCGATCGCCTTCGGCAGCGTCGGCTTCCTGCCGGCCGACGCCGATGAGACGCTCGACCCGGCGACCGTCATCCGTGCGCGCGTCTTCGCCGGCTACGCCGGCTGGGGCGCCGGTCAGCTCGAGGGCGAGCTCGACGAGGAGGCATGGGTGGTCGTGCCGGCGCAGATCGATGACTGCTTCACGGAGCGCCCCGAGGAGCTGTGGCGGCAGGCGCTGCGTCGCCACGGCGGCCAGCTTGCCGTCTTCGCGCTTCAGCCGGATGATCCGTCGCTGAATTGAGCGCCGCCGAGGCCACTGCGGCGCCGCGGATTCCGCGCCGTATCTCCAACTGGACGCTGCGGCTGGCCTGCGGCCAGGCGGCGACGAGTGCCGCGATCCCGCTGAACGCGAGCGTCGGCGCGGTCGCCACGGCCGAGCTCTCGCACCATGCGAGCATGGCCGGCACGAGCGTCGGCGTGGCGATGCTGGCGAGCGTGTCCGCGCTCTTCGTCGCGGGACGCGTGAGCGATCGCCATGGTCGCCTGCCCGTGCTGACCGCCGGGCTCGCCCTGTTGACGCTCGGCGCGCTCATCTGCGCCGTGGCGATCGTGTGGTCGTCGTACCCGCTGCTGGTCCTGGGCACGATCGTCTTCGGCTTCGGCCAGGGCCCGGCGATGATGCACCGCGCGGCGGCGGCCGACCTCTATCCGACCGAGCAGCGCGCGCACGGCGTCGGCCTCGTCGTGTCGGCGGGCGCGATCGGCAGCATCATCGGCCCGCTGCTCGGATCGGGCTTGGTGCTGATCGCAGCGGCGTTGAGCATCAAGGAGGCGGCTGCACCGTGGCTGCTCGTGCCGCTGACGGCGCTCGTCGCGCTGATCCTGGTTCGTGGCATCGCGGTCGACCCGCGTGACGTCGCACGCAACCTCAACACCTACTTCCCCGGCGCCGCTCCCGAGCCCGAGCACGGTGCGCCGCGGACGCGCCGTGAGCTCCTCGCGCTCCGCCCGGCCCGCGCGGCGATCACGGCGGCTGCGCTGATCCAGGCCGCCATGGTCGGCGTGATGGGCGTCACCGCCGTGGTGCTCGACGAGAACGGGATGGGACCGGCGATCGTCGGGCTGTTCATCTCCGCGCACTTCCTCGGCATGTTCGGGCTGGCCGCTCCCCTTGGCCGCCTGACCGACCGCTTCGGGCGGCGGCGGACGATCATCGGGGGAGTGATCGTCACCGGCATCGGCGCGACCGGCACGTCGCTGCTGGGCGAGTCATGGCTGATCCTGCCGTTCTTCTTCCTGCTCGGGCTCGGCTGGTGCGCCTCGTGGGTGGCGGGGACGACGATCCTCGCCGACATCACGACGCCACAGGAGCGCGGCCGGCTGACGGCGTCGAACGATCAGATCGTGTCACTCTGCGGTGCCACGGCCGTGATCTCCGCCGGCATCGTGCTGGACCGATTCGGGTTCCCCGCCGTCGGCATCGCGCTGACGCTTCTGCTCCTGCTCGCCCTGATCCCGATCGTCCGGCTCCGCGAGCCGCAGATCGGCGTCTACGACGACTGACGGGCCGCACGCGTCGTAGACTCCCGTCGGGCCGGTAGCTCGAAGGTCGAGCAGGAGACTTTTAATCTCTCGGTCAGGGTTCGATTCCCTGTCGGCCCATCAGCCAGCTGTAGGGCTGGCGGTGCGGAACGGGCAGACTGCGCGTCAACGCACTCCGCTCGCCCGCGCGTGCACCGTTCATGCCCACGGGGCGCACGAACCTCAGTAGCAGCGACCCCACGGCGACCAGGCCGCTAGGAAGTAACTGCAGTTATCCGTGGCGTAGTACGTGACCCCGTTTGGATTCACGCCGTAATAGAGGCCGTGGTAGAAGTAGTTCGCGCAGATGTTCGGGGAGAACGCGACGGCGGAGTTCCCGTACGGATTCCAGAAGTACTTCTCCGTGAGGTCCACCATGCCGATGTCGGAGTAGATGAACGCGTACCGATACGTCCACCACCCATGGTCCCTGGCGTACATCGACCAGTTGTCACTGATGGCGGGGAAGTTGACCCGCCCACGCTGCTGTAACCCATTGCCCGGGGATCGCACCACCTCGCAGAGATACCCGAGGTCCTGCCAGCACCGGACCAGCTGGCTCGAGCGGTTGCCATTGCAGGTCATGGAGCGTGTCGCTGGCGTCCGCGTCTGCAGCATCGACTTCGCGGCCCCGCCGGAGGCCACGTCGGTAGACGCATCGGGCTGCGCGATCCGCTTGGGCATGTCGATGAACACCTCAACGGCCCCCATCTCCTCCGGCACGACAGCGCTCTCCGGCAGGTCGACCTCCGTCTCATCCACCTGATCGATCTTCTTCTCCAGCACGCTCCAGACCCGCGGACTCGCCACGACCTCCGCCTCGAACCGCAGCGTCGAGCCCTTTCGCGACCCGTCACGCAGCCGCACCACCACCTCGTCCCCTGAGCCGTCAGCAGGACGCAGCACCGCGCGAGGGGCGTTCGCCTCGAACTGGCCCGTCTCGTCGCCATACCCCGTCCAGTAGAGCATCAGATGCTTCGTCGACAGCGACGCCGACCGCTCGGCCTTGGTCAGTTCGAACAGCCCGACCTTGTTGCCACGGACATCCAGCACCAGCGTATAGCTCCCCGGCTCGCCCGGGATCGGTGTGAACGACGCCGACTCCGCCTGCACATCGAACAAGAAGTCCACCGACGGGCCCGTCTTCGAGAACCCCGTTCCCTGATCCGCCACCGCCTGCGCCGACCGTGCGCCAGCCAGGAGCACGATGACCGCGATCAGGCCCGCGACGAGCACGCCGACACTCCACGGTGTCCCCGCTCCGCTCAGCTGCCTCCTCACCAGCAGGGGCCGTTGCGGTGCCACCGCTCCATGAACCAGGTGCAGCGGCTGGAGACGAAGAGGGTCTCCGCTCGCGGGCTGACACCGAAGTACTCGCCGCCGCTCCAGTACACGAAGTGCCTGGTCGTGTCCCGTCCGATGATCCAGTCGATGT
>JBILWG010000119.1:0-5959 GCA_044369995.1 Gaiellales bacterium
CAGCGCGTCTGGCTCGCCTCGACCGAAACCGGTCCCGATCATGCCGGGCACATCGAAGGCGCTCTCGCGGCTGCCGACCTCGTCGGCGCAGCCGCCTGCGCCGTCCTCGCCCACCCCAGCTGATCCACCACGGCGCAGCGCCGCGGCGGGACTAGCTCTCCCAGTCGAACTCGCCCGAGGCCGTGGTCTCGGACCAGCCGACCTCCTGCGTGGGATCGACCAGCGGGTCCTCATCCCATTCGAGGCGGACAGCCGGATGCTCGCCGGTCTCCTCCTCCTCGGACTGGGCGTCGGCCTCGGTCTTGAAGAGGGCGTGATTGTCGAACGGATCCGCGGGGATGAACTCCTCCAACGGCATATCCTGCTCGAGCTCGGCATTGCGGCGCTTGAGCGCCAGGTGCTGCTCGATGACGGACGCGAAAAGGGTCTGGTCTTCAGCCATATGCTCTCCCGGTCGGGGCCCGAGGGCCGATCGGTGAAGCCGAAGTGTACCTACGACCTGCGGAAAAGTCCGCACACGTGTGTAACGGGATTTACCAGTACCCTCTCGGCGTGGCAGAGACGCTGATCCCCGATGCGGAGGCCGTGCGGCGGATCGTCGATGACGCCGCCGCGCTCTGCGCGATTCCCGCACCGACATTCGCCGAGCGCGAGCGGGGCGAGTTCGTGCTGGCGCGCCTGCACGCCCTGCGCCTCGATGCGGCCTTCGACGCCATCGGCAACGTCGTGGCGCGCATCGGTGAGGACGGCCCCGCGCTCGCGCTCTGCGCCCACCTCGACACCGTCTTCCCGGCAGACACGGATCTGCGCGTGACGCGTGCACCCGGTCGCCTGATCGGTCCGGGCATCGGCGACAACGCGCTCGGCATCGCCGCGCTGCTGCACGTCGCGCGCGAGCTCGCCCTCGCTCCGCCGGCGTCGCCCATCCTGCTCGGCTTCACCGTCGGCGAGGAGGGACTCGGCGACCTCCGGGGCGTCAGCGCCCTGCTCGACCAGGAAGCGATCCATGCGCTGATCGCGATCGAAGGCCACGGCGTCGACAGCCTCGCCATCGGCGGCATCGCCTCCCGGCGCTATCGGGTGACCATCAGCGGACCCGGTGGACACTCCTGGACCGACCGCGGGCGGCCAAGCGCCGTCCACGAGGCGATCGCCATGGGCGAGCGCATGCTGGCCGCCGCCTCACCCGCCGCGATCAACATCGGCACGATCGCGGGCGGCACGGCCGTGAACGCGATCGCCGACCACGCAGAACTCCTCGTCGACCTCCGGCACGACGACCAGCGCGTGGTCGATGCGGCGACCGCTCGCATCGAGCGTGCCGTCGCCAGCGACGTGCCCGCGGGCATCACGGTCGAACTCGAGCTCGTCGGCAACCGCCCCGGCGGCCTCAACGACCCCGGCGAACCGCTGCTCACGCACGCCCGCGCAGCACGAGCCGCGGTCGGGCTCGGCAACGGCGAAGAGCACCTCGCCTCCACCGACGCCAACGCCGGACACGCGCGTGGCATCCCCAGCATCGGCGTCGGGATCAGCCGCGGCGACCACGCGCATCGCCCCGACGAGTGGATCGCCACCGACCCCATTGGACTCGGCATCGGTGCGCTGCTGGGACTGATTCGCCGAACAACCTGACAGCACCGATTTCCCGCACTAGAATGAGCGCATGATCATCGTCATCGTCGTCATCGTCCTGATCGTCATCCTCGCGCTGATCGCCCTGGTGACGTACAACGGCCTCGTCAAGGCGCGCAACATGTGCGACGAGGCCTGGAGCACGATCGACGTGCAGCTGAAGCGCCGTCACGACCTGATCCCCAACCTCGTCGAGACCGTGAAGGGCTACGCCACGCACGAGACCGAGGCGTTCGAGAACGTCTCGAATGCGCGAGCCGCCGCCATCGGCGCCCGCACGCCGGCCGAGGCCGCCAAGACCGAGAGCTTCCTCACACAGGCGCTCGGCCAGCTCTTCGCGATCGCCGAGGCCTACCCGCAGCTGCGCGCCGTCGAGTCGTTCACCCAGCTGCAGGCCGAGCTGGCGAACACCGAGGACCAGATCAGCGCCGCGCGCCGCGTCTACAACGGCAACGTGCAGACCTACATGACGAAGTGCCAGCAGTTCCCGGGCGCGCTCTTCGCCGGTCCGTTCGGCTTCTCGCCGCGCGCGTTCTTCGAGCTGGACACCCCGGCGGAGCGCGAGCCCGTCAAGGTCGACTTCTCCAGCTAGCTGGACTGACGACGCAGCTCGGCTAGTCGGCGTCCGCAGAAGGTGGCCATGGTGAGCCGGCACGGAGCGAGCGGGTGCCCTTCAGCGCCCGCCCGCGCTGATTGGGTACACTCCCGATCCCACGGGCCCGTAGCGCAGTTGGGAGCGCGCCTGGATCGCACCCAGGAGGTCGGCGGTTCGATCCCGCCCGGGTCCACTCCCCCGTCGGCGGTACGCCGGCCGGGTCAGGCGGAGGAGCCGAGATGAGCGAGCCCATCGCAGGCCGAGACATCGGCATCGACTTGGCGCAGCTGATCATCGCTGCAGCTCGCGCCGAGGCGGAACGCCACGGCCATCTCGTGTCGATCGTCGTCGCCGACCGCGCCGGCAACCCCGTCGCCACCGCCCGCATGGACGGCTCGCCGCTCGGCGCGTACTACATCGCCGTCGACAAGGCCTACTCCTCCGCGCTCTGGAACTGCCGCACCGGCGAGATGGCAGAGCTGAGCATGCCGGGCAACGGCGACTGGGGCTTCGCCAAGACGATCGGCGGTCGCATGATCGTGTTCGCCGGCGGTGTCTCCGTGCGGCAGAACGGCGTACAGATCGGCGCGATGGGCATCTCCGGCGCGCTCAGCGAGGAGGACCAGGCGATGTGCCTGGCCGCACTGGCCTCGCTCGGACTCGAGGGGTAGTCCTCCATCGTGGACATCGTCCTCGTCCGCCATGCGATCGCCGAAGAGCGGGATCCGATGCGCTGGTCGCACGATGCGCTGCGGCCACTGACGGCCTTTGGCCGCGAGCGTTTCGAACCCGCCGCGCGTGGGCTCGGCACGATCGTGGGACGGGTCGAGACGGTGCTTGCCAGCCCGTACGTGCGCGCGTGGGACACCGCGCGGATCCTGTCCGACCAAGCCGACTGGCCGGCACCTGTCTCGTGTCCCGAGCTCGCGGCGCACGCCACGGTCGGCGAGGCGCTGGCCGTACTGGTCGCAATGCCCAACGCCGGCACCGCCGTCTGCGTCGGCCACGAACCGAACCTGACGCTGCTCGCACAGGCGCTGCTGCGAGCGAAAGACGCCGGGGAGGTGCCGTGGTTCAAGAAGGGCGGCGCGCTGTGCGTGCGATTTCGCGGGACCGTGGAGCCCGGACGCGGGAAGCTGCACTGGGCGCACGCGCCGAAGGAGCTGCGGAACGTCGGGGGTTAGGAGGACATGACACCCGCGCGGGTGTCATGTCCTCCTAGCAACTGCGCTCACAGACCTGAGCGCGCCGCGACCAGTCGTGCGCGGAGGACGTCGTAGGTCTCGACGTCGATCTCCCCCCCCCGCGCGAGCCGCACGTCGAGCAGCGCCAAGGCGTCTGGCACCGGCACACCGGGCACCGAATGCCGCGGCTGCAGCGCGCGAATGAGGACAACCACCGCCAACACGGCCAGCAGGATCAAGACGATCCAGAACACGCCCATCAGGAGCCATTGCCAGCCATCACCCATGTGGGAGAAGCCATTGCCGTCGCGGCAATACATGCCGACCTCCTGCGTGACACGGACACTACCCCGGAGCAGCGACCGGTCGATCGGGAAAGCGCGACGAACCACCGCGGCATCTCCGCGCTTGTGGACGAGCTGGACACGACGGTCGCGCGCGAGTCATTTCCGACGCGCAACCCCCGAGGAGGGAGCGCCCGCACGGGAAAGCACGGCAACGCCGGAGGAGACGCAGTGCGCCGCCTGTGCGGCGCCCGTCCCCTGCATACGGCTGGCGCCTGCAACGCGTGCCAGTGCACAGACGAAACAGGCTGCCCTACGGGCAGCCCGTCTCTGGTTGATGGTGCCTTCCAAGCAGATCGCGTGGGATATCGCCATCAGGCGATATCCCACGTGATCTGCTTGGTCTCGCTCATGGCGTCGAGGATGTAGGTGGACAGCTCGCGCCCGGCACCCGACTTCTTCGCGCCGCCGAACGGAGCCATCTGGTCCCAGTAATTCGTCGTCTCGTTGATGTGGACCGTGCCGTGGCAGAGCTCCTCTGCGTACCGCCACGCGGTACGGAGGTCCTCGGTGAAGACCGCGGCGGTGAGGCCGAACTCCGTCTCGTTGGCGATGCGGATCGCCTCGTCGTCCGTGTCGAACGTGATGATCGGAGCGACCGGGCCGAAGGTCTCTTCCTTCGCAATGCGCATCTCGCTCGTGACGCCCGTGATGATCGTCGGCTCGTGCAGACGACCCTCGGCGCCACCGCCATAGACGACCGTCGCGCCCTTGGCGACCGCGTCGGCGACGTGCTCCTTCGTGCGATTGAGGTTCGCGTCGGTGGCGACCGGACCCATGTCGGTGTCGTGGCTGAGCGGATCGCCGACCTTGAGGGCCTTCGTGCGCTCCGTCAGCAGCTCGACGAACTTGTCCTGCACGTCGCGGTGCACGAGGATGCGCTCCGCAGCCGTGCAGCACTGCCCCGCCAGGTAGAAGCAGCCCGTGATCGCGGCGTCGGCAGCGTGCTCGAGATCGGCGTCGGCGCGCACGATCTGCGGGCCGTTGCCACCCAGCTCCAGCACGCGGTTCTTCAGACCGGCGGCGCTCGCGACCTTCTCGCCCGTCGTGACCGAGCCGGTGAACACGACCGACCCGACCGTGTCGTGCGAGACCAGCTCCGCGCCGATATCGCCGTAGCCGTGCACGAGGTTGATCGTGCCGGGCGGGAAGCCCGCATCGTGCAGGACGTCGACGAACATGTTGGCGCAGATCGGCGCGATCTCCGACGCCTTCCAGACCAGCGTGCAGCCGAGCGCGAGGCCGTAGACGATCGGGATGCCGGCGATGTCGACCGGGAAGTTCCACGGCGAGACCGCAGCGACGACACCGATCGGTTCCTGCACCACCATGATGCGCTTGCTGCCGTTGAGCTCCTGCGTCGAGGGCAGCACCTGGCCGCGATAGCGAATGACGTCTTCCGACGCGCGGCGGAAGTGGTCGACGGTGAACTCCACCATCTCCTCCTCGGCCTCGCGGATCGTCTTGCCCGTCTCGCGGGTGATCATCTCGGCGATCGCCGGCGCACGCTCGAGACAGACCTCGAGGGCGTTGCGACAGATCTCGACGCGCTTCATCAGCGGCGTCTTGCGCCACGCCGGGAAGGCGTCGGCCGCGGCCTGAACGGCCGCCTCGAGCTGGTCGCTCGTCGCAGCGTTGACGGTGCCGACGAGGCTGTCGTCGTACGGGTTGCGGACCTCGAACTCCGCGCCCTTGCCGTCCTGCCATGCGCCATTGATGAATGCGCCCGGATACGTCGCCATGTCCATCCCCTCCCCGGAGATCGTGATGGGGAGAGCCTAGTGGAGAACCTTCACTCGGCAAAGGAATCCTGCAACTCCCTGCGCACCCCCGTAGAAACGCGAACGGGCCCCCGGCGCCGGCCGAAGCCGACCCCGAGGGCCCGTCACGGAGAGCTGGACTAGTCGCCCGAAGGAGCGGACTGGCCCATCAGTTCGTACACGTGCGGGGTCGGCTCTTCCTCGCTCTTGTCCTGCAGCGAGAACTTCTTGCCGGCCTGCGCCTGGCCGATGATGAATCCGACCACAGCGACGATCAGGAGACCGACGAAGATCGCGATCGCCAGACCGCGATATCCGGTCACGTCGTCACCCTTGACCAGGTAGCCCGTGTACTGCATGTACAGGACACCGAAGATCGTGCCGATGATGTTCACCGAGAGGCAGAGCCACGCGGCCGCGATCCAGAACCCACCCAGCTTG
>JBILWG010000120.1:0-5954 GCA_044369995.1 Gaiellales bacterium
TCGCCCTTGATCGCGATCATCGCGACGCAGAACCGATCGAGCTCGCCACGGTCCTCGGACTCGGTCGGCTCGATCATCAGCGTGCCCGCCACGGGGAACGACATCGTCGGCGCGTGGAAGCCGTAGTCGATCAGGCGCTTGGCCACGTCCTCGACGGTGACGCCCGTGTCCTTGGTGATATCACGCAGGTCGATGATGCACTCGTGCGCGACCAGATCGTTCTGCCCGGTGTAGAGCACGGGGTAGTACGGCGCCAGCTGCTTGGCCATGTAGTTGGCGTTGAGCACCGCGACCTGCGTGGCCTGCTTGAGCCCATCGGGACCCATCAGGCGGATGTACGCCCACGAGATCGGCAGAATGCTGGCCGAACCCCACGGCGCCGCGGAGATCGGGCCCGGGCCCGTCGACGGGCCGGCGGCCGGCTGCAGCGGATGGTTCGGGAGGAACGGACGCAGGTGCGCACGCACCGCCACCGGACCGACGCCCGGACCGCCACCACCGTGCGGGATGCAGAAGGTCTTGTGCAGGTTGAGATGCGAGACGTCGGCACCGAACTTGCCGGGCTGCGCCACGCCGACCAGCGCGTTCATGTTGGCGCCATCGACGTAGACCTGGCCACCCGCGTCGTGCACGAGCGCGCAGATCTCGCCGACGGCCTCCTCGTACACGCCGTGCGTCGAGGGGTACGTGATCATCAGCGCTGCGAGCGCGTCGCCGTGCTCCGCGATCTTGGCCTTCAGATCGTCGAGATCGACGTCGCCGCGCTCGTCGCAGGCCACCACGACCACGCGCATGCCGGCCATCACCGCACTGGCGGCATTCGTGCCGTGCGCCGAGATCGGGATCAGGCAGACGTCGCGGTGATCGTCACCACGGCTGCGGTGGTAGGAGCGGATCGCCAGCAGTCCGGCGAACTCGCCTTGGGAGCCGGCGTTCGGCTGCAGCGAGACCGCGTCGTAGCCCGTGATCGCGACGAGCCAGCGCTCCAGCTCGTTGATCAGGAGCAGGTAGCCATCGGTCTGGTCGAGCGGCGCGAACGGATGGATCGACGCGAACTCGGGCCACGTGACGGCCTGCATCTCCGTCGTCGCGTTCAGTTTCATCGTGCAGGAGCCGAGCGGGATCATCGAGCGGTTGAGGGCGATGTCCTTGCCCGACAGGCGACGCAGGTAGCGCAGCATCTGCGTCTCCGAGCGATGCTCGTGGAAGACGGGGTGCTGGAGGATCGGTGCCGTGCGGAGGAGCTCCTCGGGCAGGCAGTCGGGCGTCTCGGCGTCGAGCTCGTCGGTGTCGGCATCGACACGGAAGATCTCCCACAGCGCCTCGAGGTGCTCGCGGCCCGTGACCTCGTCGAACGAGATGCCGACGACGTCGCCGTCGACGCGGCGGAGGTTGATCCCGAACTGGCGCGCCTGCGCGATCACGATGTCGGCGTGATGCGGGACGCTCACCTGGACCGTGTCGAAGAACGTGTCGTTGAGGACGTGCAGGCCACCGCGGCGCAGGCCCTCCGCGAAGATCGCGGCGAAGCGGTGCACGCGCTGCGCGATCGAGCGCAGACCATCGGGTCCGTGGTAGACGGCGTACATGCTCGCGATCACCGCCAGCAGCACCTGCGCGGTGCAGATGTTCGACGTGGCCTTGTCGCGGCGGATGTGCTGCTCGCGCGTCTGGAGCGCGAGGCGCAGCGCGGGCGCGCCGTCGGCATCGATCGAGACGCCGACGATGCGGCCGGGCATCTGGCGCTCGAGCCCCTCGCGTACCGCCATGTACGCGGCGTGCGGACCACCGAAGCCGATCGGCACGCCGAAGCGCTGCATCGAGCCGATCGCGATGTCGGCGCCAAGCGCGGCCGGCGAGTCGAGCAGGACGAGCGCCAGCGGATCGGCGGCCACGACGGCGAGCGCGTCGCGGCGGTGGAGCTCCTCGATCGTGCCGCGCCAGTCGCGCACGCGACCATCCGCACCAGGGTGCTGGAGCAGCGCACCGACGAAGTCACCGTCCGGGAGACCCTCCTCCAGATCGGCGACGACGATCTCGATGCCGAGCGGCTCGGCCCGCGTCTCGATCACCGCGATCGTCTGTGGCAGTGCATCGGCGTCGATCAGGAACGCGCCCGTGTCCTGCTTGGCGTGGCGGAAGCACAGCGTCATCGCCTCGGCCGCGGCGGTCGCCTCATCGAGCAGCGACGCGTTGGCGCGCGGCAGGCCCGTGAGGTCGGCCACGACGGTCTGGTAGTTGAGCAGCGCCTCGAGGCGACCCTGCGAGATCTCGGGCTGGTACGGCGTGTACGCCGTGTACCAGGCCGGATTCTCGAAGACCTTGCGCAATACGACCTGCGGGGTGTGCGTGCCGTGGTAGCCGAGCCCGATCATCTGCGTCATCACCCGGTTGCGCTCGCCGATCTCGCGCAGCTCGTCGAGCACCTCGATCTCGGTCGCGGCTGGCGGGACGTCCAGCGCCTCGCGCATCAGGATCGCCTGCGGCACGGCCGCGGCCTCGAGCGCATCGAGGGAGTCGTACCCGAGCTCCTGCAGCATCGCGGCCTGGTCCGCCTCGCGCGGTCCGATGTGCCGTGTGGAGAACGGCATCGCGTGCTCGAGCTCGAGCAGCGTCGGCCGACCGGCAGCGGTCGTAGAGGGCTTCTTCGCAGTCATCTGCATCGCCTTTCGCATCTGCGACCACAGTGGTCGCACTCACCCTGGAAATGTCCCCGTGCGTCCCGACCGGAACCCTACCGCGACCGACGCCGGTTGTGCCACTCCGTTCACCGAATCTGGGCTATGCTCCCGCCCTGACTGGGGACGTAGTTCAGTTGGTTAGAACGCCGGCCTGTCACGCCGGAGGCCGCGGGTTCAAGTCCCGTCGTTCCCGTCACGCGAAGGGACCCGCAAGGGTCCCTTCGCCATTTCCGGGGCGGTTCCGCCGCGCACCCCCGCCCGACAACGCGGACACCACACCTGTACGGGTGTGACGTCCGCCTGAGCGGCTCAGGCGTTGCGCAGAGCGTCGCGCTCGCGACGCGCCATCATCTTGTCGGAGATGTGCGGGCCACGGCCCGGCGTGGACCACGGGCAGGAGGCGATGCAGACGCCGCAGCCGTACGTCTCCATGAAGAACGGGGCGCAGAGGTCGAAGTCGACGTACCACTTCTCCACGCCGCGCACGAGCTGCTTCTCGTGCGAGATCGCGCCGGGCGGGCAGGCGTCGACGCAGATCCGGCACGCGGAGCAGAAGTCCTCGGAGGCGATGTCGACCGGGGCATCCGACACGAGCGGCAGATCCGTGAAGACGGCCGCGAGGCGGAAGTTCGAGCCGAGTTCGCGGTTGATGATCGAGCCGTGCTTGCCGAGCTCGCCGAAGCCCGCCGCCAGCGCCGCCGGCACCAGCGTGATCGGACCGGCAGGCGGGCCGCCGCGCGGCTCGGCCTGCCAGCCCAGGCCGCGGATGTGATCGGCGAGCGGCTGGCCGACCTCCCAGCCACGCGTGTACCCGTCGATGACGGTGAGCGACGCCTCGGGCTCGGGTGCCTTGCGCAGCACCTCGTAGTCCATCGCGACGCCGAGCATGATGATCCACGGATAGTCGAACTCGTAGCCCTCGAAGACCCACTCCGGCTGCGGCGCGACGATGCCGACGAGATCCGCCCCGCACGCCAGCGCGATGTCGCGCACGTCGGCGGCGTTCTCCTCCGGCGTGCGCTCGACGCGCGTGTCGGCAATCGGTGCCGGCTCGCGCGCCAGCACCTCGGCGCGGTGCGCACGTCGCCCCTCGACCGCCGGCACTCGGCTGCCCTGCTGCCAGAACCAGGCCTGGAGGTCGTCGAACGGGCTCATCCCGGGCGGGTGCCAGAGGATCGGCAGCGGCCGACGGACCTCGGCCTCGCCAACGCCGTTGCGGACGTTCCCGGACACGCCCTCGGGCCAGTGCGCGCGCTGCTCCGGCGATGGCTCGAACGGCGGGTGCGATCCCATGCGAACTCCTCTCCCCGGCGAGGGGATCAGCGATGCGGCTTGACGATCCGGCGCGCCGCCCGTACCGTCGCAGGAGTGCGACGAGGAGACGAGATGAGCGACCAGCCGACGGTGGTGTTCTTTCCCGAGGGGGCCTACGGCCCGACCAACAACTGCATCGGCATCGGCCAGGTGCTGCAGGAGCGTGGCGTGCGCGTCGTGTTCATCCTCGAGGAGTCATTCGCCGGCACACTCGAGGCCCGCGGCTTCGAAGAGCGCCTCATGCGCCTCGGCCCCGCACCCGAGGTCGAGGAGGCCCCGGGGCAGTTCTGGAAGGACTTCATCGCGGCCACGTCGCCCGAGTTCCGCAAGCCGACGATCGAGCAGCTCGCGACGTTCATCGAGCCAACGATGCGCGCGCTCGTCGAGGGCGCCATGTACGTCGACGATCGCCTGCGCGAGATCATCGAGGAGCTCGATCCCGACCTCGTCGTCGAGGACAACGTCTGCACCTTCCCCGCACTGATCAGCCACGCGCGCAAGTGGGCGCGCATCGTGTCGTGCAATCCGGCCGAGCTGCCCGACCCGCTCGTGCCGCCCGTGTTCTCCGGCTACTCGAGCCACGACCAGTCGCAGTGGGGCGACTTCCTCGTCGAGGCCGATCGCCTGCTCGGTCCACTGTGGGAGGAGGCCAACGAGTTCTGCGAGGCGCGTGGCGCCGGGCCGCTGCCGAGGGGACAGTTCATCCACACGTCCCCCGACCTCAACCTCTACATCTACCCGGAAGAGGTCGATTACGCGCGCGAGCAGCCGCTCGCGGCGACGTGGCACCGCATCGACACCTGCGTGCGCGAGGAGCGCGGCGAAGTGGACGTCCCGACCGAGATCCTGTCGGGTGACGGCAAGCTGATCTACCTGAGCCTGGGTTCCCTCGGCTCGGCCGATACCGCGCTGATGCAGCGCCTCTGCGATGCGCTTGCCGACACGCCGCATCGCTACATCGTCTCGAAGGGCCCGCAGCACGACGAGATCGAGCTGCGCCATAACCAGTGGGGTGCCGAGTACCTGCCGCAGCCGATCCTGATGCCGCTGTGCGACCTCGTCATCACCCACGGCGGCAACAACACGACGACCGAGTGTCTGCACCACGGCAAGCCGATGATCCTGCTGCCGCTGTTCTGGGACCAGTACGACAACGCGCAGCGCATGCATGACGTCGGCCTCGGGCGGCGCCTGCCGACGTACGACTGGACGCCTGCCGATCTCCACAACGCGATCGAGGTGATGCTGAGCGACGCCGACGCGCACGCACGGCTGGCCGCGATCTCGAAGCGGGTGCAGGCGAACCCCGGACGAGTGCGGGCGGCCGACCTGATCGAGCGCGCGGCCCGCGGATGACCGACGCCGCGGCGCTCGTCGCCGGCTTCGATCTCGACGCGGCGCGCTGGTACGCGGGCAAGGCACGCGAGGAGACCGGCCGCCGCGTGGTCGACGAGTGGCCTGTCGGTCCCGGCGCGCTGATCGTCTTCGCCGTCGACTACGCCGACGGCGGCAGCGACCTCTACCTGCTGCCCGCGATCGACGACGACGGGCTGCGCGAGGCGGGTCCCGGCGACGGCGTGTACGCGGCGCTCGCGGGCGCCGACGGCGAGGAGCGCGCGCTCGGCATGGACCAGACCAACACGTCGGTGATCGTCGGCAACCGCATCGTCAAGGTGTATCGCCGGCTCGAGCCCGGCGCGCATCCGGAGGTCGAGATCCTCGAGGCACTTGCGGCGCGCGACTTCGACGGCATCCCAACGGTGCGCGGATCGTCCCGGCGGACGCTGCCGGACGGATCGAGCGTGGATCTCGCCGTCGTCCAGGACCTGATCGAGGGCGCACCGGACGGCTGGGAGTCGCTGATCGCACCGCTCGAGGCCCTGATCGACGATGAGGGAGAGCTCGCCGATCTCGGTCCCGAGCTGGCGCGCGTGGGACGCACGATGGGTCGGCTCCACG
>JBILWG010000121.1:0-5923 GCA_044369995.1 Gaiellales bacterium
TCGCGAGGGGCGCCAACACGGCTGCGCCGAGGTACTCGGCCATCGGCATCTCCGCCGCACGTTCGAGCATGCGCGCGGCAACTGCGTAGCCTGCGTTGGAGTACGTGCGGCGGATCTGGGGCGGGCATTCCGGCGGAAGCTCGGCGTACATCGCTCCGACCGTCTCCCAGGTGCTGCCGGGGTCCAGCTGGAGTCGACGCGCCACGGCGCTGTCGGCGGGAAGACCGCTGGCGTGGCAGAGCAGGTCACGGAGCGTACCGGCGCACGGCGCTGCGGGGATCACGTCTCGTACCGGCTGATCCAGGGCGAGCACACCCTCCTCACAGGCCACCAGACAGGCGACGGCCACCAGCGGCTTGGTCAGCGACGCCAGTGCGAAGCGGCTGCTCTCGTCGCACGCACCGAAGGCGGCGGACGTCACCACACCGTCCCGCCGATACGCGATCTGCAGCGCGTCGACGATGCCCTGCTCGACGAGGTCGGCGCAGAGCGCGAGGGGATCGGCGGTCATGCGCAGACGCTACCAGCGCCGGCCATGACCGCCTGTCCCCCGCTACCCGCGCTTGAAGTACAGCTTGCGCGCGGCGTTGTCGCCGTACAGGCTCCGCGCCTGGATGTCGAAGTCGAAGGTCGCGCCGGTGGTGAGCGTGTCCCAGGTCGCGGTACCGAAGCACGTCCGGGCGTCGACGGTGAACTGCAGGAGGTTCGCCGCCGCGGCGGCGGGATTGGTGGCCGCGTCGAGGGCGGGATCCTGCACGCCACTGGCGCCGGTGTTCGTGAAGGCCACGCCGTTCGAGACGGCATTGGTGTACGTGGTCACCGGGCAGTTCCCGGGCGGTGTCCCGATGGCGACGCCTGTCGCCGACCGCGGCGCGTTGGGAGCGTCGGCGGTGTACTGGAGTCCCCCGATGTCGATCCACCCCGACGGGCTGGCCTCGCCGGCCATGATCGGCCGCTGGGGGCGCCACCATTTCAACGTGATCGCGCCATCGGCGCCGACGATGATCGGGGTGCTCGGGGTCATGCCGATGGACCCGGTCGCCCAGCCGGTGACCGGGTCGTAGGCGATCACCTGCTCCGTGGCACTCGCGCTGGTCTGGTAGGAGTAGACCGCGGGTGCGGTGGTGAAGGTGAAGTTGAGCAGGCCGGGATAGGCAGCGCCGCCCGCGTTCTCGATGAAGGCGTTGCCCGAGCCGATCTCGGACGTGGCTGCGCCAGGGGTGATCTGCGCGTCCCCGGTCGGCCCGGTGCTGATCCCGAGCGCGGTGCCGGCGAACGTGGCGGGAGCGCCGTTGACAAGCGGGTAGGTGACGCCCGCGGTCACGTGCGACGCGCAGTAGACGTTGCCGAGGCAGTCCAGCGTGGCACTGGACGCACCCACGATCTGCGTGGCGAGCGTGAGCGTGGACGGGAAGGCGGCGTTGATCAGCGGCTGCACCGCGGCGGTCGTGCCGCCGAGATACAGGTTGATGCTCGCGTTCCCGGTCAGCTTGAAGTTGGAGAACAGGCGGAACTCCGTCGCGGCGGGAACTGCACCGCCACCATCCGGTGCTGGCGTGATGCAGCCCGGAGTCGGTGCTGCCGGCGGGGCCGGGCAGATCGCCTGCCGGGCGAACGCGCCGCGCAGCAGCAGTCCGGTGCGCGTGGTGCGGTCGACGTTGTCGAGGATCAGGTTGCCGTTGTCGTCCACGTCGAAGACGCCGGGGAGTCCATCGAGGTCCGTGTCGTAGCCGGGGCCGTCGTAGCCCTTCAACGCGCTGCGACCGTTGCCGACCTTGACGCGCCCGACCTTGCCCGCGCCAATCGGGCGGCCGCCCTTGGCTGTGACCGTGTACGGCGCCGTCGTCATCATGCGCGTGCTGGCGACACCGGTCGTCACGCCGTAGCCGTTCTTCAGCTTGACGGTGCCCAGCGAGAGGCTAGCGGCGCCCTTGATGGTCGCGTAGACCTTCGTCTTGGCACCGCCGAGCACGATCGGTCCGAGGTAGGTGCCGTCGTCATCGACGAGTTGGACGCTCGAGCCGGCGAGCTTCACGCCGGCGAGCTTGAAGGAGCCATTGCCCTTGGTGATCGTCGCCTTCTTGCCCTTGCCGCTCGACTGCACGACGACGATCTGGAGTCCCTTGCCGCCGGGAATGGTGCCGCTCAACGTGGCGGCCGAGGCGGAGGCGGCGGCGACGAGCACCGCCAGTAGGGCGGTGGCGGCGAGCGGAATCAGCTTCATGCGCGGATGCTACACCCGTCCCCACCGTGCTGACCGGGTGACGATCGGCTACGCGGCCGCCGAGCGCGAACTGACGGGTGCGACCGTTGCGTTACGCTTCCCGCACTCGACTTGGAGGTTTCTCCCCGTGGCCACGACCAGCGACAAGGCGATCGATCCGCACGACTTCGTCGGCATCGATCACCTGCTCTCCGACGACGAGAAGGACATCCGCGACGCCGTGCGCGAGGTCGTGCGCGAGCGCATTCTCCCGGAGGTCGGCGACTGGTTCGACCAGGGCATTCTGCCGCGCGAGGTCTTCACGGAGCTCGGTCAGTTGGGCTTCATGGGCGCGCACCTCGAGGGCTATGGCTGCTCCGGCGTCAACGCGGTGGCGTACGGGCTGATCAACCACGAGCTCGAGTACGGCGACTCCGGTCTGCGCAGCGCGGTCTCCGTGCAGGGCTCGCTGGCGATGTTCGCCATCCACCGCTGGGGCTCCGACGAGCAGAAGCAGCGCTGGCTCCCCGGCATGGCCACGGGCGAGCTGATCGGCTGCTTCGGGCTGACCGAGGCCGATGCCGGCTCGGATCCGGGCTCCATGCGCACGTTCGCGCGCCGCGACGGCGACGACTGGGTCATCAACGGCTCCAAGATGTGGATCACGAACGGCTCGATCGCGGATGTCGCGATCGTCTGGGCGGCGACCGATGAGGGTATTCGCGGGTTTCTCGTGGAGAAGGACATGCCGGGCTTCACCGCTCCCCCGATCCACAAGAAGCTGTCGCTACGCGCCTCCGTCACCTCCGAGCTCGTGTTCCAGGACGTCCGCGTGCCCGACGCCAACCGTCTGCCCGAGGCCACCAGCCTGCGCGGACCGCTGTCGTGTCTCAACGAGGCGCGCTACGGCATCGTCTGGGGCGTCGTCGGCGCTGCCAAGGCCTGCTACGACGAGGCGCTGTCGTACGCCACGGAGCGCATCGTGTTCGAGAAGCCCCTCACCTCGTATCAGCTGACGCAGCAGAAGCTCGCCGAGATGGTCCTCGAGATCAATCGCGGCATGCTGATGGCGCTGCACCTCGGCCGCATGAAGGATGAGGGCCGTCTGCGTCCCGAGCACGTCTCGCTGGGCAAGATGGGGAACGCCCGTGGCGCCCTCGAGATCGCCCGCTCCGCCCGCTCGATCCTCGGCGGCAATGGCATCACGCTCGAGTACCCGGTGATCCGCCACATGAACAACCTCGAGAGCGTCGTCACGTACGAGGGCACGCACGAGGTCCATACGCTGGTCGTCGGCGGAGCCATTACCGGCATCCAGGCGTTCCGGTAAGCGCATGAGCCAACTCGCCGGTCTCGAGTACATCGCCTATGCCGTGGCCACCTCTCCTGGGTGGTCCGAGCTACTCAACGAAGGGCATCACCGGACGTTCGGCGCTGATGGCCTCACGCGGGTCGACGTTGTCGGCAGCGGGGAGTCGCCGGTTGCGGCGCCGGTAGAACTCGTCGCGGAGCAGGGCGACACGCTGACCTTCATCGTGCACGACGATTTGCCGAAGACCTTTGTCTTGACCGTGCTGTCGCCGAACGCGGCCGAGCTCACCGTCACGGGCGGCGTCAATTGGGTGCGCTGCGCGGTGGCGCTCGTCTCGTTGCCCGAGACGGACCACGACCACTGAGTCAGGTGCCCGCGGGCGGGTGCGCCGCGAACTGTTCCTGCTCGCGGGCTCGGGCCACCGACGGCACGGCGTGGAAGCGGTCGTAGAACCCGCTCAGCGTCGCGTCGTCCCACCACGGCACAGCGGAGAGCCGGGTCCAGCGGATCAGCATGCCGAGGAACAGGTCTTCGACGCCGGGTTCCTCACCGCGTAGGAACGGCGTCCCGTCGGCGTACCAGGCGGCGCAGCGATCGCGCAACTCCCTGAGGTCGCGGTTGCCGCTGGCCGCGACGGACGCCCGGCCGGCGTCGTCGTCGGCGAAGCGGTCCGGATAGCGCGCGCGCAGGATGGCGATCTGCACCGTGTTGGTCAGGAAGGTGAGGCGCGAGAGCACCTCCCGTCGTGCAGGCGTGCCGACGGCCGGGATCAGGCTGTCGCGCCCGGCCGCCTCTGCCAGCACGAGGCAGATCGCTGCGGACTCCGTCTGCACCGTGCCATCGGCCCAGACCAGCGTGGGGACGCGCCCACTCGGATTGAGGTGCAGGTAGTCCGCGGGTTCAACCGGTACCGAGTGCTCGTCGCGGACCACGCGGATGAGCTCGTGCGGCACCCCGGTCTCCTCGAGCAGGACGTGCGGCGCGAAGGAGCCGGCACCGGGCAGGAAGAAGAGGCGGGCGCTGTCGGTCATGCGCGCACTGTACCGGGCGTGCGACGATGCCCGGCATCAACGACGAGGAGCTCTCGATGGCCTATTGCATCGCCGTCCGCTGGACGATCAACCCGGGTGAGGAGCAGCGCGTGCGCGAGCTCGCCGACTCCATGCTCGCCCCCTCCAACGCCGAGCCCGGCTGCCAGGCCTACATCCTGCACACCGACCCCGCCGACCCCTCCGCGCTCTTCCTCTACGAGCAGTACGACGACGAGGCGGCCTTCCAAGCGCACTGCGACTCCCCCCACTTCGTCGCCACGGTGGCGGGCCAGATCTTCCCGCTGCTGTCCGACCGCCGCCTCGAGATCTACGAGAGCGCCTAGCGCGTTAGTCCCACCTGCCGCCGGGCCGGCGGCAACGGAGACGAGCCACGGCGTCGTTGCAGAGACGCCGCGCGTGCTGCCCGCGCTCGTCGTCGCGGGCGGCCTTCCCGATGGGTGCGGGCCGGTTTGGCTGTCGATGGTGCTCGCTCCGTCGGGGCCCGCCCACCTCCGTGCGAGACCTATCCGGTGACTGCCTCAGCCGGCACGATGCGCGGGGTGATCCGAATCGCCTTGGAGCGAGCCGTGGTCAGCGAGGCACCGTTCGCCGAGGATCGTGCCGTGCCGATCACCTGGCGCGTGACGGTGCGTAGGGTGACTGCGCGCACGTGGACGGCTCGGGTGCGCGTGGCGCCTGCGGCGAGGTTGCCAAGGGAGAAGCACAGGGAGCGTCCGGCACGCTGTGCACCACCGGTGCGTGTCACCACCAGATTCGCCGGGAGCGTCAGGCAGGTCGTCACCGCTGTCGCAGTGGACTTGCCGATGTTGGTCGCGCGAATGCCAACACGCATCGTCTGACCGCTCCGCAGACGAGTGCTACTGGGCAGCACCGTGAGTCGGATGTTCGTGCTGTTGGCGACGGTGGTGGCGGCCGTGGTGGTGGTGGTCGGTGTCACCGGAGCTGACGCTGCGGATGCCGGCGAGGTGCCGGTCGCGTTGGTGGCGGTGACGGTGAAGGTGTAACTCGTGCCGTTCACGAGACCCGTGATCGTGCAACTCGTGGCGGGTGCCGTGACGGTGCAGGTGGTACCACTGGGCGACGCGGTCGCGGTATAGGAGGTGATTGCGGCGCCACCGCTGTAGACGGGCACCGCCCAAGAGACGGTCGCCTGCCCACTGCCGGCCGCCGCGGTGACGGAGCCCGGTGCGGCGGAGGGTGAGATGACCTTCGCCACGTAGCTATCCTTTTTAACGCTCGAGAGCGTGGTCGAACCGAAGACGGCCGCACCATTGAAAGGGCCAACCGCGAGGGCTGAACCGTCCGGCAGCGTGCCGACGTCCCAACCGTAGTCGTCACCGCTCCCGCCTGCACTGA
>JBILWG010000122.1:0-5914 GCA_044369995.1 Gaiellales bacterium
CTGATGCGTCCGGCAATGCCTCCTACGGCTGGCTGTGGGGAGCGATCGCCGCCGTCGTCGTCGGCGCCGTCGTCGGATCGTTCACCTTCGGCATCGGCCCGATGCTAAGCGCCTCCTACGGACTCGCCGCGATCGCCGCCCAAGTCGCCATCGGCGCAGTTGGTGGCGCGATCGCGGGAGCCGTGGGCGAAGTCGTCACCCAAGCGGTCGACAACGGTAGGGTCATCGACTGGAGCTCTGTCGGCATAGCAGCCGGCATCGGTGCAGCCTCGGGAGCGATCTTCTCCGGCGGGGCGGGCGTCGCCACGAAGTTCCTCGCCGTCAAGGGCACCGTGCGGACACTCGTGGCAGCCACGCCCGCAGAGGCGAAAACGCTGAAGGTCAGCCTCGCGACCGTGCGGTCGACGGTGCGCAATGCCCAGGAATCGAAGAATCTGAATCTCTTCGCTGCGACCGGCAAGTTCCCGAACCAACCGTGCCCGCAACAGCAGTTCTTCAAGGACATGTTCACGACCAAGGGCTACTGGAACCGTAACTTCCGGAAGCAGCTCAACGGAACATCGACGAAGCAGGTCGCAGGGGAACAGAAAGCCGCCATGGATGACATCTTCGCGAACCTCCCCCCCGACAGCTCCTCGATCCGCTTCCTCTCCGGCAACAACGCCTCCGCCGAAGTCGCAAGCGCGCGCATCACCGTGCAGTACTCCGGCGAGATCCGGGAAATCCAGAACAAAGCGATCCAGAAGATCCAGCCGACGTACCAGCAGCCCAGCAACTACGTCGGCGAATACAACCGCGCCAAGAGTGTCGTGCGCAATAGCGATGAGCTCGAAATGGATTTCCTGCGCGCATGGGAGAAGGCTCCCGAGACAAAACCGCAGGCAGGCGTGTTCGATTTCGCTCTACTCCAGCAGAACAAGCAATTACTCCAGCTGCGTGGTAGCAACTACTCCGAGCTGTCGAACTGAGCGACTGACGCCTGCGCCCCGCTACTGCGCGAAGCGCCAAGCGAGCCACGCCTGCGCCTGCGGGGCAGCGGCCTGCGGCAGGCTGAAGTGGTCGTCGTTCGGGAACTCGATGCGCTCGAGCTGCCCGCCGTGGGCCTCGACGGCCTGCTGGTAGCCCTCTTGCCACGGCACGGGGACGACGAGGCCACCGCCGAAGGCGTCGACGCACAACAGCAGCGGGCAGCGAGGTTTCGTCTGGCCAGCCGAGCTGCGGGCGATCGCGGTCTTCCACGCGTCGAAGTGCTGCGGGTCGGAGCGCACCATCGCGCCCTTGAGGCGGAACTGGCGCTTGATCACGTCGTCGAGGTGGTGGACGGGCTGGTTGTTCCAGGCAGTCTCGATCAGCTCGACGCCGAGTGGCGTGAGGATGTCGGCGACGTCGAGGCCGTCGAAGGCTGCAGAGAGGCCCTTGAGGATCATCAGCAGGTGTGCGGTCGGCGTGGCGGTGGGGTCGGAGAGTCCCGCCGAGTCGCCGACCGGATGGGCGAGCGCCATGATGGGCACGCCGGGCGAGTAGAGCACGGAGCCGACGAGGTCGAGCTCGCCGAAGTCGGCCGCGTCAAGCTCCGCCACTGCCGCTGCGGCGTTGCCACCCTGCGACCAGCCGATCACACCAAGCTTGGTGCCCGCGCCGACATCGAGATGCCGCGCAGCGCGGGCGATGAACACGCCATCGCGGGCATTCGTCGCGCCAACGGTGTACTGGTGCACGCCCGGTGAGCCGAGGCCCTGATAGTCGGTTGCGCACACCACCCAGCCGGCGTCAATCATGGCCTGCAGGCCCGGCACGCCGTAATCGATCTGCTGTGTGGACTGCGGGGTGAAGTACCCGGTCAGTTCACGCGCGGGATCGGGCTGTGCCGACGGGCAGGCGGCATCGCCGAGGCCGGTCGTGCCGTGGCACCACGTCGCGACCGGTCGGTCCGCTCCCGCGCACTCCGGTGCGATCACAAGGCCAGTTGTCTCCTGGTCGCGCTCGGCGATATCGCGCGAGAGGTAGCGGACACGCCAAGCGCGGGCTCCCATGATCGAGGTCGCGACGGGCTCGTGGTGGATCAGGTGTCCGGGCTGCATACCCCGACAGTAGACGACGTTCAGTCGGCGCTAGGTCAGGCTGCGACTCAGCGTCGCCGTGGAGCTCTGGCCCCCGCCGAGGAGCTTCCAGGCGTAGTCGAGGCGGCCGTCGGCGAGCGGCGTGAAGACGACGCGGCCGCGCGCGAGCTCGCAGCTCGGCGAGGTGCTTTTCGTGATGTGCTCGCTGAAGCGGTACGAGGCGTTGCCCTTGCCGACAAACGTGAGCGGGCCGCTGCAGTTGATGTTGCCGCTCAGCGTGGTGCGCGAGCCGTTCCATTGCCCAGCTAGATCGATCGTGACGACGATCTTGGGTTTCACGCCATCCAGGGTGCCCGTCCAGCGGCCGGCGAGGCTCTGGAGCGGTGCGGTGCTGGCGGAGGCGGTGGGGGCGAGGATCGCGATGGCGATGCCGGCAGCGACGGCGAGGAGGCAGAGGCGCTGCATGGCGCGGATCGTATCGCCGACACGCGCGGCAGCTTGACTTTCGCCGGCCGCGAATTACCATAACCTCTAGTTTCAACGTTCTAGATTGCAGGAGAGACACATGGCGACCATCGAGGACCAGCCCGAGCGCACGCTCGAATCACGACTGCGCTTCAGCCGCGAGATGATGGCCGGACCCATCTACCGCAAGTACGAGAAGGCGATGCGGAAGTTCTGGGATCCGGGCGAGTTCGACTACGAGGCCGACGCGCGCGACTTTCAGGCGCTCACCCCCGAGCAGCAGCGCGGCATCGTGATGATCACCGTGCGCTTCCTCGGCGGCGAGCAGGAGGTCACCGACGAGACGCTGCCGATGATCTACGCGTCCCACGCCCTCGGCAAGTTCGACTGGACGATGTTCCTCTCCAGCTTCATGATGGAGGAGGCGCGCCACTCGCAGTTCTTCGCCATGTGGCACGAGAAGGTCGTCGGTGCCGTCGATCCCGACGAGCTGCGCGAGTACTGGATCGATCGCGAGAAGACGGTCGACCCGACCGGGCGCTACTCGACGGGCGAGCCCGTCTACGAGGGTCTGCCGTTCTTCGGGCACCAGCTGATCGACGCCTGCCACGCGGGTGATTTGGCTGCGGTCGAGGAGGGCTTCGTCCGCTTCTCGACGCTCTACAACATCTGGGTCGAGGGCGTCCTGACGATGCCGTCGTACGAGATCGTCATCGACACCTGCGACATCTGGGGCAAGCTCGGCACCCTGCGCCACGGCTTCAAGCAGATCGTCGCCGACGAGGGACGCCACATCACGTTCGGCACCGCGGCCTGCCGCGAGCTGATCGAGAAGCGCCCCGAGCTGGAGCAGGTCGTGCACGACGCGATCAACCTCTACCGCGGCAACGCCGTCGGCATGCTCGAGTACCAGCGCTTCGTGCCGGAGCTCGACCTGCAGAAGTACCAGCTGCAGAAGGTCCGCCACTACAAGAACCGCTGCCGCGAGCTCAACATCACGCCCGACCAGACGCTGATCGACGACATCCTGGATCCGAACCTCGACTTCGTCATCGGCGTCGAGGCGGGCTGATCATGGCGCGCAAGTGGTCGTGCAACGAGCACGAGTGCAACACGGAGATCCGTGCCGATTCGATGGAAGAGCTCGTCGAACTGGTCAACGCCCACATGGCGGACAAGCACGACAGTTACGAGCTCGAGGAGATGATCGAGGACGCCTCCGTCGAGGTCGATGACGACGCGTGAGCCGCGTCGCCCCTGAGACCGAGCGGGAAACCGTCGACCGCCTCGTCCAGCGGACCGTCTTCACGCCGGTTCGCGGGGCGGGTGCGGTCGCCGAGACCGTCGCCCGCCTCGGCGAGGCGATCGGTCTCGGCCTGCTCAAGCCCGGCGATCGACTCCCCTCCGAGATGCAGTTGGCCTCTGCTCTCGGGATCTCCGCGGTGTCGCTGCGCAGCGCACTCGTCGTGCTGCGCAGTGCCGGCCTGATCGAGACGCGTCGCGGCCGCGGTGGCGGTACGTTCATCACCGAGGGCGCAGCGCAGGCGCTGCTCCCCGAGGCCGAGGCACCGGACGCGCAGGCACTCGAGGATCTCGCCACCGAGCGCGCGGTCGTCGAGGGCGGCGCTGCCGCCCTCGCCGCCGAGCGCGCGACGGCTGAGCAGCGCGCGCTGCTCGAGTCGATCGTCGAGGGCATGATCGGCATGCAGCCGTTCGACGCCTGGTCCGAGCGCGACGCGCTGCTGCATCTGGTGATCGGCGACGCCTCGGGCTCGCCGCGACTCGTGTCGCGCATCGCCGAGTTGCGGGCCGAGGCGTACCGCATCTCCCGCTTCCTGCCCACGACCGCCGAAGTGCTGGCGATCGCCGACCGTGAGCACGTCGAGCTCGTCAAGGCGATCGCCGCCGGCAAGCCGGCGCGCGCCCGCACGCTGATGGAGGGGCACGTGCGCGGCACGGCGCGCCTGCAGGCCGGTCTCGGACGCATTGCTGACGAGAGGTCCTGATGAGCGACACCTACCGCGCCGTCGTCCTGCCCGCGTTCAACGCCGAGCTGGTGCTCGAGGAGCGTGCCGTCCCGACCGAGCTGATGGGGCCCGACGCCCAGTGGCTCAAGGTCGTCGCCGCCGGTGTCTGCCACTCCGACCTCCACGTCGTGGAGGGCCGCTGGCCCGCTCTGCCCACGCCGCTCGTGATGGGCCACGAGATCACGGTCGAGACGCCCGATGGACTCGCCGTCGTCTATCCGCCGTGGGGCTGCGGTGCGTGCCGCTACTGCGATGCGACCGAGGAGCAGCTCTGCGATCACGTCAAGGAGGCCGGCCTCGTGCACGACGGAGGGTACGCCGAGTACGTGCAGGTGCCGCACCCCAAGTACCTCTTCCCGATCGGCGACCTCGACCCGGCCTTCGCTGCGACGTTCGGCTGCAGCTCGCTGACGCCGTATCGCGCCACGCGCAAGGCCCTCGACTGGATGCCCGCGGGCGCGAAGGTGGTGCTGATCGGCGCCGGCGGCCTCGGCCAGTTCGGCATCCAGTACCTCCGCGCCATGACCGACGCGCACCTGATCGTCGCCGACACCAGCGAGGCCAAGCGCGCTCGCGCGCTCGAGCTCGGTGCGCACGAGGTGTGCGATACCGACGACCTCGAGGGGCCGATCGACGTGGTGTACGACTACGTCGGCGCCGACGCCACGCTCGCCGTCGCCAACCGCATCATCCGTCGCGGCGGTCTCGTCGTGAACGTGGGCGCCTACGGCGGCAGCGTGCCGTTCGGCTTCTCGCTGGTGCCGCACGAGACGTGGTGGACGCAGTCGATGTGGGGCTCGCGCGAGGACATCGCCGAGGTGATCAAGATCGCCCAACGCGGCGATCTGCAGTACAGCGTCGAGCGCCTGCCGCTCGAGGCGGCCGCCGAGGCCCACCGTCGCATCAAGAGCGGCGATGTCGACGGCCGGCTCGTCCTGATACCGTGATCCGGCAAGCAGAAGGAGTCGTGTGATGAAGGTGCATATCGTGATCGACCCGGAGACCTGCGTCGGGATCGGCAAGTGCGAGGAGATCTCCGAGGAGGCCGTCGAGCTGGGTGATGACGGCGTCTCGCACGTCACCGGCGTAGCCGTCGACATCGACGTTGCTCGCAACCTGTGCGATTCGTGCCCGACGGGCGCGATCTCGATCGTCGAGTAGCGTCCATGGGGCGTCATGGTCTGACGCGGCGCTCGCTGCTGCTCGGTGCCGGTGCGGCTGCAGCTGCGATCACCACCGCGCGCCTGCCCGTGTTCGGCGCTGTCGCCGACGCTGCGCAGCCGACGGCCGGCGACTGGGGCGAGCTGGCAGGTGCGCTGTCTGGCACGCTCGTCCTGCCCGGCGATTCCTCCTACGCGTCCG
>JBILWG010000123.1:0-5894 GCA_044369995.1 Gaiellales bacterium
CGTCGACGCGGCGCCGGATCCGCCGCCCGAGTTTGTGGATCCGCAGGCGGCGAGCACCGAGGGGACCAGAATCAATCCAGCGCCAGCCAACGCACCGCGCTCGAGGAGGCGTCGCCGACTCAGCCTGATGTTGAAGTCCTCATTCCGATCAGTCACCGCTCTTCCTCCTACTTCGGGACTACCGATCCGTATTTTGGATCGTTACAGTATTGAGAGTCTATGCTGTCGTCTCCGGGCACGTCAACCCCACCCATCATCTAATGTCCGCCCCTTCCTCCTCGCCGCGAATCACGGATACCGCTACCCAGCTGCTCGATGTCCGCGACCTGTGTGTCGCCGACGCCAACGGACGAGACATCGTCCGCGGCGTCTCGTTCGACGTACGGGCAGGCAGCATCCTGGGACTGATCGGCGAGTCCGGTAGTGGCAAGACGACGACGGCGCTCGCCTGCCTCGGCTACGCGCGCCCGGGTCTGCGCATCACCGGCGGCACCGTGCGCGTCGGGGAGTACGACCTCGCCTCGCTCGGTGAGCGCGCCGTCCGCGAACTCCGTGGACGCCTCGTCGCCTATGTGCCGCAGGATCCGGCCGCATCGCTCAACCCTGCTTTCCGCGTGGAAGACCATCTGCGAATCGCTCAGCGCGGATCGGGCGACGGCGAATCGCCGACGGAACTGCTTCGCCGCGTACGCCTTCCCGATGATCCGGACTTCCTGCGCCGATACACGCATCAGCTTTCCGGAGGGCAGCAGCAGCGCGTCGCAATAGCGATGGCACTCGCGGGTGGCGCGCAGCTCATCATCCTCGACGAACCCACAACAGGTCTCGACGCCGTGACCAAGTCAGCGCTCCTGGCGGAACTGCGGAACCTCGCCGACGACGGCATCGCCGCTATCTGCGTCAGCCACGACCTCGCCGCGATGCGCGGTATCGCCGATGACGTCGCCGTGATGTACGACGGTCTCCTCGTGGAGCAGGGCCCGATGGAGGAGGTTCTCGGCGCGCCGTCCCACCCGTATACCGATGCGCTGCTCGCCGCGGTACCAGATCCGCGCTCCGACCACCGACCCGTCGCCGCTATGCGCGAGTCGGGCACGCCATCAACCAATGGCTGTGCGTACGCGTCGCGCTGCCCTCACGCGGCAGACGATTGTCGCGTGACGCCACCTCAGCCGATCATCACCGGTGATCGCGCGGTGCGCTGCCTTCATCCACTGACGGTGAGCAACCGCACCATTGGACCTCTCGTTGTGCGGCAGTCAGATGCACCGCAGGCGCCGGTGCTCCGCGTCGACGCGCTTCAGGCCGACCATGGCGGTCTGACCGTCGTTGACAACGTGTCGTTCGAGGTGCACCCCGGCGAATGTGTCGCACTCGTGGGGGAGTCGGGCAGCGGGAAGACGACGATTGCGCGCTGCGTGCTCGGCCTCCACCGACCTCGCTCCGGTTCGATCGTGCTCGATGGCGAGCCTGTGGCTGCGCGGGCGCGCGAACGCACGCGCATGCAGCGCAGCGCCATTCAGATCGTGTTCCAGAATCCGAGCAGCGCGCTCAACCCCCGCTACACCGTCGCGGAGACGATCGCACGACCGGTCGCCCTCCTGTTCGACGCCGACGCGGAGCGCCAGCGGCAGGAGGTAGCCGAACGGCTTGACCAGGTGCGTCTTCCGCGCGCCATGGCCGAGCGCTTGCCACACGAGCTCTCAGGTGGCGAGCGCCAGCGCGTCGCCATCGCTGCGGCTCTCGCAGCGCGACCGCAGGTACTCGTATGCGACGAAGTCACCTCGGCGCTCGACGTCTCCGTGCAGGCGGCCGTGCTCGATCTGCTCGCGGATGTGCGAAGCGAGCTGGGAATCGCGATGCTGTTCATCACCCACGATCTCGGCGTCGTGAACGCCCTCGCGGATCGCACGCTCGTCTTGTCAAAAGGACGCATCATCGAGGCAGGACCGACCGACACGGTGCTCCGACACCCCGAGCAGACCTACACGCGACAGCTACTCGCTGCAGCCATGCCGTCCACCACGGAAAGGAGATGAATGCACGCGCCTGAGCAATGTCTACCCCCCGGGCTGCGACATCTTGGCGGAGACCTCCTTGACCACTGCGAGAACGTCGCTTGGGATCCGTTCACGGATACTGCGGTCGCCGGCGGCGAAGCGGGACAGGTGTATCGCATCTCTCTCAACGGCGCCGTCGACGAGATCACGCGGATCAGTGGCGCCTTTCTGCTCGGGTTGGCCGTCGATCGATTCGGCGCGATCTACGCCTGCGATGTGCGCGGTGGACGCGTGTACCGCATCACGCCCGACGGATCGACCGAGGCGTTCGGCCCCCACATTCCTCGCGCCAACTTCCCGGCGTTCGCCGCCGACGGTACGCTCTACGTGAGCCAAGAGGGTACGCACGGGCACCACGACGGCGGCATTGTCGCACTCGACGCCAGCGGGTCGCCAACACCGGTCCGGTTGAGTCGCCCCCTCGCCTTCGGCAACGCGCTGTTGGTAGAGGGCGACCACCTCGTGGTCGCAGAGTCCGACGGCCAGCGCGTCAGCCGAGTCGCACGAGACGGCGGCGATCTCGAGTGCGTGGTCGAACTCCCCGGAACGGTGCCGGATGGGCTCGCACGCGATGCCGAAGGAGGCCTCTGGGTCTCCTGTTACCAGCCGAACCACATCTACCGGGTAGACGACGCAGGCGCCAGCGCAATCGTGGCCAACGATGTCCTCGGTTGGGATCTGCCAATGCCGACGGGCATCTGCTTCGGCGGCCCGACGCTCACGACAGTACTCGTGGCATGCCTCGGCGGCTGGGCACTCGCAGCATTCGAGAGCACCGTCGCGGGAAGCCCGTTGGAACACCTCCAGCCAAGCAAGGGAGCGCAAGCATGAAGCATTCGTGTGTGGTGACGGGAGCAGCCAAGGGGCTCGGGCGCGCCACAGCCGCGCTACTCGTCGAGCGGGATTGGGCTGTAGTCGGAGTGGACCTGGACCGCCCCGCTCTTGACAATGCGGCGGAAACCATCGGCTTCACCCCGATCGTCGGATCGATCGCAGACTGGGCGACACACGAGCAGGCCGCGAACGCCGCGGAAGCCCTCGCTCCTCTGCGCGGCTGGGTCAACAACGCAGCGATCGACCTCCAAGGGGCTGCCCACGCTGTCGATGAGCGGCATATCAACGACGGCCTGGCGGTGCTCCTGCGCGGGCCGATGGCCGGCATGGCGGTGGCGACGCGCCGGATGATCAGCAGCGGGGGCAGCATCGTCACGGTGTCCTCCATCCAAGCCGTGGCGACATTTCCGGGGTATTTCGTCTACGGCGCGGCGAAGGCCGCGCTCCTCCAAGCGACGCGCAGCATCGCCGTGGACTACGGGGCGCACGGCATCCGCTGCAACGCCGTGCTGCCGGGAACTATCGATACGCCGATGCTCGACGTGGTACTGCCCTCGGACCTAACGCGGGAGGAGGCGATCGAGCGCGAAGGCGAGATCTCGCCCATGGGGCGAGTGGCCCAGCCCGATGAGGTTGCGTCCGTGATTGCGTTCCTTCTGTCCGATGAGGCTTCGTACGTCAGCGGCGCCGGGATAACGGTCGACGGCGCGACAACTGCGCGCTGTTACCCGTACGGCGAGATCGACATCTAACCGCGAAACGCTGGACCGCTGCTCTCGCGGATCACGAGCTCAGCGGGGAACGCGAACGCCTTCTGCGATTTGGCTCGATCGTCGTCCAACAGCAGCTCGACGGCGCGCTGCCCCATCGCCGCGGCCGGGACGCGGACAGTCGTCAGACTCGGACGGACCCATGAGGAGAAGTCGAAGTCATTGAAGCCGACCACCGACACGTCCTGCGGCACGAGCAGCCCCTCCTCCTGAAGCTGCTGGACCACACCGAGGGCGATCATGTCGTTGGCAGCGATCACGGCAGTTGGGAACGCGCCGCCCTCAGCGAGAGCGGCTGCAATCGCGTCCCGTGCCGACCGGACGGTGTAGTCCTCACAGGTCCACTCGATCAGCGTCAGCCCTGCCGCGACGGCTGCAGCGCGGACGCCCGCATGACGGCGCTCCGGCCCGGGCCAGAGCTCGCGACCACATAGCCAGGCAACATGCCTATGCCCGTGCTCGACAAGGTGATCCACTGCAGCGACGGCACCCACCTCATCCTGGGCGACGAGCGACGCGATGCCGCGAACGGGCGACGCCTGCTGCAGGAGCACGACGGGAACACCGAGCGAAGCGAGCTCGCGCATCTCCGATGCCACTGCACTGGTATCGCCAAGACTCAGAGCGAGGCCGTCTGCACGCCCCTCCTGTGCAATGCGAATGGCACGCCGAAGAGTCTCATCAGGACGAGTGAGCGTCACCATCAAATTCCTGCCAGCCTCATGCGCCGCTGCGGCTGCGCCGTTCAGGAACTCCATATGGAAGTACTCATGGAGGCCCAGCGCATTGGGATCCTCGAGCACGAGGGCAACGGTATCCGCCTTGCGCGACCGCAACGCCCGGGCGGCGGCGTTCGGTCGGTAGTCGAGCTCCCGAATCGCAACCTCAATACGCTCGCGCGGCCCTGACCGCGTCGCATGCCTGCCACTCAGGTAGTTCGAGACCGTCTGCGGCGAGACGTTCGCGCGATCGGCGACGTCCCGAATTGTCGGACGTGACGTGGTTCGCTGATGCGCCATCGGCAACAGTCTATCGCTGGCGCACCTCCCGAATCAGGTACTGCGCTGCGCAGCTGCTGCGCGCAGACCCTGCAGGTAGCCAACTGCATGCAGGCGCCCCAACCACGCGTAAGCGGGATCGTCGTTCGACTCGCCGTGCAGCGTCGGGACGTGATCCGGTCGGATCGGGCCGTCGAAGCCGATATCGACCCAGGCCTGCATCGCCGCGACCTTGTCGGTCTTCCCCTCATCGTGGAACGTCTCGACGAAGTCATCTGCGGTGCCATCGACATCCCGGAAGTGCCCGAACGCAAGCCGTCCCTGCGCACCGAAGTGGCGGATCGCGCCGGCGATGTCGTCGTGAAATAGCGCGAAATTCCCTTGGCAGAGACAGATCGCGTTCGCCTCGCTCTCGATGTAGTCCATCGCGCGCTGGTAGTTGTCGATGCTGTTGAAGATCCGTGCAACTCCGCGGACCTCGTTGATCGGCGGGTCGTCTGGGTGCAGTGCTAGCCGAACGCCAGCCTGCTCCGCAACCGGCACCGCCCGGTCCATGAACCACTCCCAAGCCGACCACATTTGCTCAGCCTCGACCGTCCCCGCCCAGGTCGGCTCATCCGCCATATCGCTCCGGCGGAACGCCGTAACCAGAGCACCGGCGCGCCCGGGACGATCGATGTCCGTGCGCACCCAGTTGATGACGCCCATCCAGTTGTAACAGAGCATCGGGATCTCGAGTCGGCCCATATTCCGGATCAGCTCGAGCGTCCATTCGAGCTCTTCCTCACGGCCCGGCATGCCCATCCGCAACTTGTCCATCGGCGGGTAGTCCTCGATGCCCATCAGTTCGAAGCCGCGGCTCTCGAACCGGCGCTTCATGTCGTGGAGAACCGCGTAGGACCACGGTGTGTCACCGGAGTTGTTCCACTCCCCGTCAAACCGACGATCCAGTTTCGAGATCGCGCCTTCGACGCCGATCTGCTGCAGGACCGACCAGTACGGGTTGTAGTACGGATCGAGATACTCGGTGATTTTGACCACGCCTGCACACCTCAACTTTATATCGTTCCAATTTTTGGCAATGCTAGCCGACGACCCTTCGCGCCGCAATCAAATACGGGAGCCGCTGTCACATTAGCCCTTCAGAGCAATGGACATGATCGAGAGCACGTGAAGCCCACGCGCCTTCGATCACCTGCGGTATCTCGCGGATACAGGGCCGGCAGGACTCG
>JBILWG010000023.1:0-16348 GCA_044369995.1 Gaiellales bacterium
GGCGCGTACGTCGCGATCGACCGCGACCCGTCCGTCGAGAACCGCGCCCGTTCGTTCCGCGCCTCGCACCCCGACATGGCCGTGCGCCTGCTCAAGCGCGACTTCGTCGATGGCTTCCGCTCGCTCGCCGTCGAAGGCGTGCAGGCCGACGCGATCCTGCTCGACCTTGGTGTCTCCTCGATGCAGATCGACCAGCCCGAGCGCGGCTTCTCCTACGCCGTCGACGCGCCGCTCGACATGCGCATGGATCCGCGTGGGGGACAGACCGCCGCCGACCTGCTCGCCGAGCTGTCCGAGCGCGACCTCAGCGACCTCTTCAGCCGCTACGGCGAGGAGCGCTACAGCCGCCAGATCAGCCGCGCCATCTGCCGGCGCCGCACCTCGCAGCCGTACGAGCGCAGCGCCGACCTCGTCGACACGATCCGCCACGCGATCCCGACGCCCGCCCAGTTCGGCTCCGGACATCCGGCCAAGCGCGTCTTCCAGGCGCTCCGCATCGCCGTCAACGACGAGTTGACGATGGTGGAGGAGGGTCTCGAGGCGGCCATGCAGATCCTCAAGCCCGGCGGGCGCATCGCGGTCATCTCGTTCCACTCGCTCGAGGATCGCATCGTCAAGGACTTCTTCCGCGCCGCCGCTGCCCCGTGCATCTGCCCGCCCGACCTGCCGATGTGCGGCTGTGGGCGACAGGCCACGCTGCGCGTGCTCACGCCCCGCGTGATCCGCCCGGGCACCGCCGAGCTCGACCGCAATCCCCGCGCCGCCTCGTCGCGCCTCCGCGTCGCCGAGCGCACAGCCGCCTCCCTGCCGAAGGACGCCGCCTGATGGCCGTTGCCATTCCCCGCCAGGCGCCCACGACGCCGCGTCGTCGCCCCGCCGCACCGAAGCCGCGTCCGGTCAAGGGTGGGCGCTCGCGCGCGACCGCGAAGCGCCAGTCGACGCTCAACGGCAAGGCGACGATCCATCGCAGCGCCGCACGCGCGTCGGTCGGTGGGCGCCTCGCGCCGTTCCGCATCGCCGCGATCATCGCCCTGATCGGCGTGATCCTGTCCGTGATCGTCTACCTGCACGTCTCGTCGCTGCGCGCCACGATGCAGGCAGGCGAGCTACGCGCCCAGGTCGAGCAGACCCGCAACGACGCCTCCAACGTGCAGGCGCAGACCGAGCAGCGGCTCGCCGACGGCCGCGTCGAGCGTGCCGCCGCCGCCTACGGGATGGTGCTCGTGCCGTCCGAGGCGATGCAGACGCTGAAGGTGAAGATCCCCAAGGACGCGCAGACCGGCTGACGTGGCGACGCGCACCGCTCCCCCTCGCACGCCGCGTCGGCGGAGCCGGACGCAGACGCCGCCACCCGATCGACGCATCCGCTTCCTGCTGATCGCGGCCGTCCTCCTGCTGGTGATCTGCCTCGGCCGCGCCGTGCAGATGCAGGTCGTCAACGGCGGCTTCTACGAGGAGCGCGCCAGCGGCCAGCATCGCGACGAGGTTGTGATCCCCGCCCAGCGCGGCGCCATTCTGGACCGTGACGGCTACCGGCTGGCGCTGACGGAGGAGGCCAGCACGATCGGCGCGACCCCATCGCTCGTGACCGACAAGGCACGCGTGGTCGCCGCCGTCGCCGAGGCCAGCGGCGAGTCGCCCGACACGATCCTCGCGCGACTCAATGCGCCGGATGTCCTGCACGTCGATCTCGCCCGCCAGGTGCCGGAGGCCAAGGCCAAGCAGATCGCGGCCCTCAACCTCAAGGGCGTCGACTTCGCGTCCGAGCAGCGCCGCGTGTATCCGAGCGCGATCGCGGCCCCGCTGATCGGCGTGACCGACGTGGCGGGCACGGGGCTCGCGGGCCTCGAGCTGCAGTACGACAAGCTCCTGCAGGGCACCAGCGGGCTCGAGGTGCGGACGCAGGATCCCGCCGGCAACGCGATCAGCATCGTGCGGACGCGGGAGATGCGCCCCGGGCGCACGATCACCACCAGCATCGATCGTCAGGTCCAGGGCGAGACCGAGGCCGTGGTCGCGAACACCCGCGCCGCCTTCCGCGCACGGTCCGTGACGGCCATCGTGCTGCAGCCGAGCACGGGCGAGATCCTCGCCATGGCCTCAGCACCCGGACCGAAGAACGGCGACTTCCGCGAGGGCACTGCCGACCAACTGCGGCTGCGCGGCATCACCGACGTGTACGAGCCCGGCTCGACCTTCAAGGCCGTCACGATCGGCGCGGGCCTCGCGACCGGGCGGATCAGTCCGTCCACGCGCGTCGAGGTCGGCGACAGCTGGCAGCTGTACGACGGGACGCTGCGCGACTCGCACCCCGATCCCGGCGTGAAGACCGCCACGGAGGCGCTGCGGATCTCGTCGAACATCGGCATCGCGAAGCTCGCCTACGAGCACCTCTCGTCGCCGGGCAACCCGGACAGCCTGCTCTCGCAGTGGATCGACCGGTTCGGGTTCGGCGCACCGACCGGCATCGATCTGCCCGGCGAGGTCCCGGGCATCGTCCCGGAGTACGGCCAGTGGTCGGGCACCTCGCCGCTCAACATCCCGATCGGCCACGGCGTGGCCGCGACGCCGATCCAGATCGCCCAGCTGTACGCCACGATCGCCAATGACGGCCTGCAGCTGCAGCCGCATGTGGTGACCCGGATCGACGGCGAAGGGCCGGTGGAGCCCGAGCGCACGCGGATCATGTCGGTGCGCTCCGCCCGCACGCTCGCCCGCATGCTCGAGGGCGTCGTGTCCGATCAGGGCAGCGGCTCGGCCGCGGCGATCCCCGGCTACTCCGTGGCGGGCAAGACGGGCACCACGAAGAAGCTGGATCGGGACGGCACCTACTCCGACTCGCGCTACCTGTCCTGGTTCGTCGGCTTCGCGCCCGTCAAGAACCCCAAGGTGCTGACGCTGATCATGGTCGACGAGCCGCGCGGCGGGCAGTACTACGGCGGCGAGGTAGCCGGACCGGCCTTCGCCAAGCTGACGGCCCGCGCCCTGACCACGCTCGGCGCGACGATGGACCGTCCCGAGACCGCTGCCGCCGGCTAGTGCGCGGTGACGGCCGCGGTGGCGCGGACTAGACTCCGGTCTGTGCTGCTCTCGGACCTCCTCGGTCCCGTTCACGCGCGGGCAACGACGCTCCCGATCGACGGAGTGGATGTTCGCGACCTCGCCTACGACTCGCGTCGGGTGGGGGACGGGACGCTCTTCTTCTGCGTGCCGGGTGCCACCACGGACGGGCACGACCATGCGGACGATGCGGTGCGGGCCGGCGCCTGCGCGCTCGTCGTGGAGCGCGTCCTGCCCGTCGCGGTGCCGCAGATCGTCGTCGACTCGTGTCGTGCGGCGATGGGTCCGGTCGCGGACCTGTTCTACGGCCGGCCCACCGCGCAGCTGCTCGTGCTGGGCGTCACGGGCACCAACGGCAAGACGACCACGGCTGCGCTCCAGCACGCCATCCTGACGGCCGCGGGCCACGCCACGGGACTGCTCGGCACGATCGAGCGCCGGATCGGCGGTGCGGCGCTGCCGGCGCAGCGCACGACGGCCGAGGCGATCGATCTGCATCACGACTTCCGCCGCATGCTCGACGCCGGCGACACGGCCTGTGCCATGGAGGTCTCGTCGCACGCGCTCGACCAGCAGCGCGTCGGCGGCGTCCGCTTCGCCGCCGCGGCCTTCACCAACCTGACGCAGGACCACCTCGACTACCACCACGACCTCGAGAGCTACTTCGCCGCCAAGGCGCTCCTGTTCGACGGACGCTGCCCCACGGCGGCCAACGCCGACGATGGGTACGGTCGGCGTCTACCCGCCGACCTCCGCTTCGGCATCGCGTCGACCGACGTCGACGTCCGCGCCGAGGATGTCGCCTACGGCGCCACGGGCACAGCGCTGCGCCTGTGCACCCCGTGGGGCGATGCCGACGTCGCGCTGCGCCTGGTCGGGCGCTTCAACGTCGAGAACGCGCTGGCCGCGGCGAGCACCGCGGGCCTGGCGGGGGTTCCCCTCGACGCGATCGTCGCCGGCCTGGAAGGTGTGGGTGGCGTGTCGGGGCGGCTCGAGGTGGTCACCACCGACGAGCCATTCGCGGTGATCGTCGACTACGCGCACACCGCGGACGCCCTCGAGAACGTCCTGCGAGCCGTCCGGCCGCTGGCCCGCGGCCGCGTGATCTGCGTGTTCGGCTGCGGTGGCGATCGCGACCGCGGCAAGCGCCCCGCCATGGCGCGGGTCGCCTGCGCGCTCGCTGATCACGTGATCATCACCAGCGACAACCCGCGCAGCGAGGATCCGCAGGCGATCATCGACGAGATCGCCGTCGGTGCCGATGGGCGGCACGAGCTGGAGCCGGATCGGCAGCGGGCCATCGCGCGGGCGATTTCGCTCGCCGAGGCCGGCGATGTCGTGCTGATCGCCGGCAAGGGCCACGAGCAGGGGCAGGACGTCGCGGGCATCATCACCCCGTTCGACGACCGCGACGTGGCCCGCGAGGTGCTCGCGTGATTCCGCTCACGCTGTCGGCCGTACCGGCCTCGGTGGTGATGCGCGGCGATCCCGAGGCGCGGATCACCGGCGTGACCATCGACTCGCGTGCCGCGCGGGCGGGCGACCTCTTCGTGGCGATCCGCGGAGGCATCGACTTCATCGAGGACGCGAGCGCACACGGCGCGCTTGCCGTCGTCGTGGAGGAGGAGCACATCGATCGGGCGATGGCCACGGGCATCCCGAACATCCTGATGACGTTCTCCAGCCTGCGCTGCCTGCAGTTCCTCGGCGACGTCACCGCGACGGCCTCCGCGGCGACGCGCGTGGGGGTCACGGGCAGCACCGGCAAGACCTCCACCAAGGACGCGATCGCGCACCTCGTCGGAGGCCAGCGGCGAACCGTCGCCGCCCTCGAGGGCCACAACAACGAGCTTGGCTACCCGCTCACGCTGACGCGCCTCGAGCCCGACACCGAGGTGATCGTGTGCGAGCTCGCCATGCGCGGCAAGGGGCAGATCGCCGAGCTGTGCGCACTGGCCTCGCCCGACATCGGCGTCATCACCAACGTCGGCGTCGCGCACATCGAGCTGCTCGGCTCGCCCGAGGCCATCGCCGAGGCCAAGGCCGAGATCGGGCATGGACTACGGCAGGGCGGCACGCTCATCATCCCGTTCGCGGAGCCGCTGCTCGACCCGTTTCTCCCGACGGACGTGGCCGTGGTCACGTTCGGCGAAGAGGCAGGCGCCGACGTCCAGCTCGTCGATCGACGGCTCGACGACAGCGGCCAGGATCTCACCTACCTCGTGCACGGCGAGCTGCTCCGCCTGCGGACGAATCTCGTCGGCCGCCACCACGCACGCAATCTCGCGGCCGCGCTTGCGGTCTGCACGGTGCTGGGCCTCGAGCTCGGCGACGTGGCGGCGCGCGCCGCCGACATCCCGCTGCAGCGCTGGCGCGGCGAGACGGTCGTCCTGCCCGGTGGGGTGGAGGTCATCAACGACGCCTACAACGCCAACCCCGCCTCGATGGAGGCGGCTCTGCGCCTGCTCGGAGAGCTGCCGGCCGAGGGGCGACGCATCGCCGTGCTCGGGCTGATGGCCGAGCTCGGACCAGAGGCGGAGCGCTACCACCGCGACGTCGGCGCGCTCGCGGCCCGGAGCGGTACCGATATCGTGATCGCCGTGGGTGATCTCGCACGCGCGTATCTGGATGGGGCCGGCAGCGGCGTGGACGGGCACTGGGTCGCGTCCAGCGACGACGCCGTCGAGCGACTCGTCGGCATGGTCCGCGCCGGTGATCGCGTGCTCGTGAAGGGCTCCCGCTCGGCCGGGCTCGAAGGCGTCCCCGAGCTCCTCGCCGAACGCCTCGCAGGCGGCGCATGACCAGCGTCCTCGCCTCCGGCGTCATCGCGATCCTGATCTCCGTCCTCGCCGGGCCCCGCTTCGTCAACCTGCTGCGTCGCTACAACGTGGGGCAGCGCATCCGCACGGAGGGGCCGGAGGGGCACCAGACGAAGTCCGGCACGCCGACGATGGGTGGTCTCCTGATCATCATCGCCACGGTCGTCCCGTACCTGATCTTCTCGTCGTACGGCGCGCGCAGCCTCGCCGTGCTCGGCGTCATGCTGGGCTGCGGCGCGATCGGCTTCGTCGACGACTACCTCAGCGTCATCCGCAAGCGCTCGCTCGGTCTCAAGGGGCGCTACAAGATGCTCGCGCAGGCGGGCATCGCGCTCGTGGTGTGCCTCGTCGCAACCCATGAGGGCATCTCGACGCGGATCTTCCTGCCGCTCGTCGACATCCACGTGGATCTCGGCTTCGCCTGGTACGTGCTGGTCTTCCTGATCATCGTCGGCGCCTCCAACGCGGTCAACCTGACCGACGGGCTCGATGGACTGGCGGCCGGCACCTCGACGATCGCCATGCTGGCCTTCACCTCCATGTGCGTGATCGGGTTCCAGGTTGGACAGCGCGCGCTCGCCATGCCCGGCATCGACGATCGTCTCGGCGGCCCCGGCATCTTCGACCTGCAGCGGCAGACCTCGGAGACGCTGGATCTCGCGATCCTCGCCGCCGCGCTGCTCGGCGCCTGCGTGGGCTTCCTGTGGTTCAACAGCTATCCCGCCGAGGTCTTCATGGGCGATACCGGCTCGCTTGCGCTCGGTGGCGCGCTGGCCGGGTTCGCGATCTTCACGAAGACCGAGCTGCTGCTGCCTCTGATCGGCGGCATCTTCGTGATCGAGGCCGCCAGCGTGATCATCCAGGTGATCAGCTTCCGGCGCTTCGGCAAACGCGTCTTCCTGATGGCGCCGATCCACCACCACTTCGAGATGAAGGCGTGGAGCGAGACCAAGATCATGTTCCGGTTCCTCATCATCGCGTCGATCTTCGCCTCGGTGGCCTTCGTCCTCTACTACGTGCGCTTCAACCAGTACGCATGACCGGTGCGCTCGACCTGCCGCGGCTGCCGATCGTGCTGGGTGCCGGCCGCTCTGGACTCGCGGCCGCGACGGCGCTGCTCGAGGCCGGGCGCGAGGTCACGCTCGTCGATGACGATCCGGCCGGCGTCTCAGGCGCTCCCGTTCCCGTCGTCACGCCCGACGCCGTCGACTACGCCGGCTGCGAGGCGATCATCCGCAGCCCCGGCGTCGCCAACGGGCATCCCGTGCTGCAGGCCGCCCGCGAGCACGGCATCCCGATCTGGTCCGAGGTCGAGCTCGGCTATCGCCTGCTGCCGCCCGGCGCGCGCATCGTCGGCGTGACGGGCACGAACGGCAAGACGACCACCACCGAGCTGGTGGGGGCGATGCTCCACGCGGCGGGTCTGCCCTACCAGGTCTGCGGCAACGTCGGCATCGCGCTCTGCGAGGTCGCCCCGCACCTGCCGGAGGGCACGATCGTGGTCTGCGAGCTCTCGAGCTTCCAACTCGAGGACATCAGCAGCTTCCACTGCGATGCGGCGGCGCTGCTCAACCTCACGCCCGACCATCTCGATCGGCACGGCTCGCTGGAGGAGTACGCGCGCATCAAGCTCCGCATCTTCGAGACGCAGGACGAGCAGGACACGGCGGTGCTCGACACCGACGACGCATTCTGCGACGACCTGCGTCGGCTGCCCGGAGCGGCGGACATCGTGCGCGTGCGCGGGCTCGACGCCGACGCCGTGGGCTTCGCCGACAGCCGATTGCGTGGTGATCACAATCGCGAGAACGTCGCGGTCGCCGCGGCGCTGGCCCGCGCCGTCGGGGTGGATGACGCGGCGATCGCCAGTGCGGTGCGCGCGTTTCAGCCCGTCCCGCATCGACTCGAGGACTGTGGCGCTGTCGACGGCGTGCGCTTCTGGAACGACTCGAAGGCGACGAATGTCGACGCCACGCTGAAGGCGCTGACCGCGTTTACGGACGAGCCCGTGCGGCTGCTCCTCGGTGGCAGCGACAAGGGCGCCGACTTCGAACCCCTGGCTGCGGCCCTGGCCGGCACGACGGTCCGCGTGTACCTGACGGGCCCGGCAGGGCTGCGGATGGCGGGTCCGCTGGCGGCGCACGGGGTGGAGGCGACCGTCTGCGAGGGGTTCGACGACGCGGTGCGCCGGGCTACCGACGACAGCGCGCCCGGCGATCATGTGCTGCTCGCTCCGGCCTGCGCGAGCTTCGATGAATTCAGCGATTACGCGGCGCGCGGGACGCATTTTCGCGAGCTCGTCCGGGCGCGCGGCGCCGTCTGAACGGCGGAGGGGATGCCGCGCAGGCGGCGAACCCTCCGGTGATGCGACGCGTCAACCCCCTGCGACTGGTGCGCCCGGATGAGCGTGCCCCGGCGCCTGCGCGCCGCGAGCTCCCGCTCGAGGCGCAGGTGCTGCTGATCATCACGATCTGCCTGGTCGTGTTCGGCCAGCTGATGGTCTACTCGGCCTCCAGCGCCTATGCGATGACGCGCGCGGACTTCAACTTCGACTCGCTCTACTTCGTCAAGACGGGCCTGCTCTACTCCGTCGCCGGCGTCGCCCTGATGATCGGGATGATCTTCGTCCCCGCCGGGTGGCTGCGGAAGCTGGCGCCGATCGTCTTCATCGGGGCGCTGGTCGCGCTCGCCGCCGTCCGCCTACCCGGGATCGGCATCACCGCCAACGGCGCGGCGCGTTGGCTGGCGCTCGGTCCCATCACCGTGCAGCCCTCCGAGTTCGCGAAGCTCGGCACCCTGCTCGTGGTGGCCGTCATCCTCGCCAACCGCAAGCGGCCGCCCGAGACGCTGCGCGAGCTGATGATGCCACTCGGTCTGCTGGTCGGGCTCGTCTGCCTGCTGATCATGATCCAGCCGGACCTCGGGACCACGCTCGCCGTGATGATCATGGTCTTCGCGCTGCTCGTCGTGGCCGGCACCAGCACCCGGCTGCTCGGCAAAGTCGTGGCGATCGGCCTGGCCGTGGGCGCGGTCCTGATCTACGCGGCGCCCTATCGTCGTGACCGCATCTTCGCCTTCCTCGACCCGTGGGGACAGAGCGCGGACGGGGCGTATCAGGTGGTCCAGTCGATGATCGCGATCGGCTCGGGCGGGATCTTCGGCGTCGGTCTCGGCGGCAGCGTCCAGAAGGTCAACTTCCTGCCGGAGGCGCACACCGACATGATCTTCGCGGTGATCGGCGAGGAGCTGGGGCTGATCGGCGCACTCATCGTCGTCGGGCTCTTCGTCGCCTTCGCCTGGGCCGGCTACACGATCGCCATGCGCACGCGCGACCCGTTCCAGCGGCTGCTCGCCGCCGGCGCCACGGCGCTGATCACGGGGCAGGCGATCGTGAACCTCGGCGCGGTGATGGGCATCCTGCCCCTGACGGGCATTCCGCTGCCGCTGCTCTCCTACGGCTCATCGTCCCGTGTCGTGATTCTCGCACTGGTCGGCATGCTGATTGCAATCAGTCGGGAGCCGCAGGTCGTTCGGCGCGCGCCGCGCGCCCCGCGCGCGGACCCCGACGATCCGACGCCGACGAAGCCGCGCGCCCAGCGCCGGCGGCAGCCGGTCGGCGCGTAGCGGCTCCGAGCGGTGGGCTAGCCTTGGGGGCATGCCGGTGCGGATCCTGATTGCCGCTGGTGGAACGGTGGGCCACGTGGCGCCCGCTCTGGCCGTCGCCGACGAGCTGCGCGCGCGTGGGGCGGAGGTGACGTTCGCTGGCACGCCCAACCGCATCGAGGCGGAGGTCGTACCGGCCCGTGGCTATCCGTTTCTGCCGTTCGACGTCTCCGGCTTTCCCCGGTCGGCCAGCGTCCAACTCGTGCAGGCGGTCGGCAAGGCCGTCGTCGCGCCGCACCGCTGCTCCGCGATCATCAAGCAGGTGCGCCCCGACGCCGTGTTCGGTGCCGGGGGCTACGTCGCCGGGCCGATGCTGGTTGCCGCACGGCGGCATCGGCTGCCCTGCGCGTTGAGCGAGGCCGATGCGCGCATCGGTCTCGCCAATCGTCTCGCCGCCCCGCTGGTCGACCGCGTCTTCCTGGCGTTTCCCGTGGCCGGGAAGATGCCGCCGAAGTTCCTCGTCACGGGGCGTCCAGTCGATCGGGCCTTCCTGGACACCACCCGGTCTGCCGGGCGCGCGGCGCTTGGCATCGCCGAGAGCGAGCAGCTCGTCGTCGCCTTCGGCGGTTCGCTGGGGGCCGGGCCGATCAACGACGCGCTCCGCACCGCCTACGACGACGGCGTGCCACCGGGGCAGCGCGTGCTGCTCGTGACCGGTCGCGGCAAGACGAGAGCGGGTGCGGCACCCGAGCGCTTCGACGAGCTCGAGTTCACCAGCGACATGCCCCAATTGCTGGCCGCCGCCGATCTCGTCATCGCACGTTCCGGCGGCTCGGTCTACGAGGTCGCGGCTGCCGGTCGGGCTGCGATCCTCGTGCCCTGGGCGGGTGCTGCCGATGATCATCAGACGCTCAACGCCACGCCGTTCGCCGAGGCGGGTGCGGCTGTGGTGATTCCGGATGCATCGCTGACGGCGACGGAGCTGCGTGCCTCGATCGACCGGATCCTCGGTGACGCCACCCGACGTGATCAGATGGCGTCGGCGATGCGTACCCTCGCTCGGCCGGACGCCGCACGGGAGATGGCATCGGTTCTGCTCGAGTTGGCGGAGAGGCGCCGGTGAACATCCACTTCGTCGGCGTCGGTGGGGCGGGCATGAGTGGCATCGCGCGCGTGCTCGTGCAGCGCGGCGAGCACGTGACGGGCTGCGATCGCGCGCTCACGCCGCTCCTCAAGCAGCTCGCGCAGGACGGCATCACCTGTCACGTGGGGCACGATCCCGCGCACGTGGAGGGCTGCGACCTGCTCGTCGTATCCGGCGCGATTCCCGCCGACGCGCCCGAGCTCGAGCGTGCGCGTGAAGCCGGTGTCCCGATCCAGCATCGGGCGGAGGCCCTCGCCGGCATCCTGCGCAGCCACGCGCGTCAGGTGGTCGTGACGGGTGCGCACGGCAAGACCACGACGTCCTCGATGCTCGCCGCCGCGGCCGTCGAGCTCGGCCTCGACCCGACCTTCGTGGTCGGTGGGGATGTGCGCCAGCTCGGCACCAATGCCCGTGGTGGGGGCGGCGAGCTCGCGATCGTGGAGGGGGATGAGTCGGATCGCTCGGTCCGGCAGCTGCCGGCGACGATCGGGGTGGTCCTCAACGTCGACTTCGATCACCTCGATCACTACGACTCGGTGGAGGACGTGGTGGCCCTACTGGATGCGTGGGCGCAGAGCATTCCCGCGGACGGCTACGTGGTCGTCGGTGACGGGGTGGCCATCACGCCCGCTGCCACGGTCGGGCGGTTCGGTGTTGGCCCCGGCGAGGGGCTGCGGGCGCTCGACGCGATCACCGATGCCCGGGGCGTGTCGTTCCGCCCCTCGCGCGGCCCCGAGCGCGTGCAGCTCGCCGTACCCGGCGTGCACAACGCCGGCAACGCCTGTGCGGCCGCGCTCGTCCTGGAGCGCCTCGGCGTGTCCCTCGAGGAGGCGTTCGCCGCGCTCGAGCGCTTCGAGGGCGCCGGACGGCGCTTCGAGGTGATCGGCTCCGCCTTCGGCTACACCGTCGTCGATGACTACGCACACCACCCGACGGAGCTGGCCGCCGCGATCGCCGCGGCCCGCGGGCGCGAGCCGAAGCGCCTCGTCGTGCTGTTTCAGCCGCACCAGCCGTGGCGCACCAAGGCCTTCAGCGCCGAGTTCGCCGAGGCGCTCAGCGCCGCTGACTACGTGGTCGTCCTCGAGACGTACGTGGCGCGCGGCGCGCCGGATCCCGAGGCGAGCGCCATGCGCATCGTGGAGCAGGTTCGCGGTCCGCACGCGAGCTTCGTGGTGGATGCGCCCCGCGCCGTCAAGGAGCTGCGCGGTCTCGGGCGCAGCGGCGACCTGATCCTCTGCTGCGGTGCCGGCCCGGTCGACGCCATCGCGCGGGAGGTGCTCTACGGATGAGCGCACTGCCCGCCGGCATCGCCCGTGACGTGCCGCTCAGCCGCTTCACGACGATCGGCACGGGCGGGCCAGCGGCCTTCCTCGGCGAGCCGACGGATGAGCAGCAGCTCGTCGAGATGCTGGCGTGGGCGAGCGCAACGGCGCAGCCGATCGCCGTGATCGGCCTGGGCTCGAACCTGCTGCCTGCCGATGCCGGCGTCGACGGCTTGGTGCTCAGGCTCGCCGGCGGGCTGGCGCGGATCGAGGTGGGAGCGGACGGAGCGGTCCTCGGCGGTGGCGCGTCCCTGGCCGCAGCGGTGCGCAAGGTCGGCGATGCCGGGCTGGCCGGCTTCGAGTTCGCCTGTGCCATCCCGGGCACGCTGGGGGGCGCCGTGCGGATGAACGCCGGCGCCTACGGGCGCGAGCTCAGCGATGTGCTCGTGACTGCCACGATCTGCAGCGCGACGGGGGTTCGGACCGTGCCGGCCGCGCAACTCGGCCTCGCCTACCGGCATTCCGAGCTCGCCCCCGGCGAGATCGTGACGGCGGCGGCGATCGCGCTGACGCCAGACGAGCCGGCCGCCATCCGGGCGCGCGTGCGTGAGTACCAGGGGCGCCGCTCGGCCGCGCAGCCGCGCAAGGCGCGCACGTTCGGCAGCGTCTTCAAGAATCCCGACGGCGAGCGCACCAGCGGGCAGCTCCTCGAGGCCTGCGGGCTCAAGGGCTATCGCGTTGGTGGCGCGCAGATCTCCGAGAAGCACGCCAACTTCATCGAGAACGTCGACGGCGCGACGTCGGCGGACGTCGTGGCGCTGATGACCGAGGCGCGTCGCCGGGTCAAGGAGCAGTTCGACATCGAGCTCCACCACGAGGTGCAGACGCTCGGGCCGATCGAGATTCCGGCTGTGTGAGCCGCCTCACCGGCGCCGGGCAGCCTGTGGCATGACGCACTAGGTTCCGCGCTGTGCGGCTCCTGTCCTCTGCACCTACCGCTCCTGCCCGCCTGCTCTCGGCCGATGCGATCCGCGATGTGTGCGCGCGTCCAGCCGCGCTGGTGGCGCTCGGCGAGGCGATTCCGGACGGTGCCGTCGGTTCGAACGCGGACCGGCGACAGGCGGTCACCGACGGTGTCTCCCGTGCGCTCGCGCTGGCGCTCGCGCTGCAACGCGGCGACGCACCCGGCCGGCTGGATCTGCTCCTGCTCGAGGAGGCCGAGCGGCGCCTGTGGGAGCCGCTGTCCCGTGAGCGCACCCAGCTCCTGCGGCAGACGGGGCCCGACGGTCTGTTCGCGTTCCTCGTCGTCGATGGCGCCACGCGCCGCGAGGCATGGCGGGCGGACACCCAGCGACGACGCGGCGAGCGAACCGCGCCGCTGCCCGAGCAGGCGCCCGTCGACGCGGAGCGGGATCCGGTCGATCTGGCGCGCTTCCGGCTCGACGTGGAGCGGGCTGTGCACTCCACGGCGAGGCGGACGGGGCTCAGTGAGGAGGTGGCGTACGGGCTGCTGGTCAGCGAGCTCTCCTACGTCGAGGCGGGGCGGCGCAGCGGGCGTACGGCCAACAGCGTCTGGATGGCGATTGCGCGACTCCGTCCGGAGTGGCAGGGGCTGGCCGCACGCGGGCGCGACGCGGGCCTCGGCGGCGGCATCCTCGTGCGCGTCACCGACCGCGCCGACGTGGCCGTGCGGCGGGCGATCCGCTGGCGGCTGATCGGCGGGACCACTGCGGCTCTGCTGCTCGCCGGGACGCTTGGCGCGGCAATGGCCGCCAGCTGGCTGGCGGGCGGCACGCCCACCGCGCGCCCTCCGGTCGACGCAGCGGTCGAGGCCTCCACACCTGCGGGCGAGGGGCCGCTTGGTCCCGCGGGCCGACTGCTCGCCTTGGAGGCGGCTGCACAGCTGCTAGGGGCAGGAAGCAGAGTGCCTGCGTCGGCCCGTGTCGAGAATGGCGTGCGGCGAGTACCGGAGGCAGTCGCCGTCGGTGGCGCCGCAGGCGACCCCGGCCGGCGCGCGGACGTTCCGTCGACGCCAGCGGCAGCCAGCTGCGGCCTGGGATCGGCGGCACTGTCGTGTCGCTGATCCGCAGCATGCTGCTGGCGAGCCTGCTGGTGCTTGCCGTGGCCGGTAACGCGCAGGCGGCGCCAGGCATCGTGACGCCGCCGCTCGTGGTCGGCGATCCGCACCTCGGCGGTCTGCTGGTCGCCGAGCAGCCGGAGCTCGAGGACGCCACGCCCGACGACGTGACGTACAGCTGGCAACGCTCCATGGAGCAGGGGTATGTCGACATCCGCGGCGCCCACGAGCGCACGTACGCACCCGGAGCCGCAGATCTCGGCCACCGCCTGCGTGTGCGCACCGTCGTGGAGACGGCAGCGGGGATCGATGAGGAGTGGTCCGAGCCGACGGCGGCCATCAGCTATCGCACGGCGGCAGGTGCGGCCCTCACGCGGACGGGTGCGGATCCCGGCGCGCCGGCGCGGCTCAGTCGGTGGCGCGTCACCTCTGGCACCACCGTGACGCTCGCGGGTCGGCTCGGTGCGGGGCTGATCGGCGCCGAGGCGCGGCTCGTGCTCGAGCCGACGGTCGCCACCTACGACACGGTGGAGGCACCCGTCACCATCGCGGACGACGGTGGCGTGGTCGGCGCGATCGAGCCGATCGTCAACGCCGTCGCGTGGCTGGAGGTGACGCCCACGCTGGCGCCCACACAGCGGATCCGGCTCGGACTGGTCGGCGTGCGGCCGCGCATTCAACTGGTGCTCGGCGCGCAGCGGGACGGTCGAGACGCGAGTGGGCGCGCCTTGGTGCGGGACCTCCGCATCCTGACGGGCAGTCTGATCGCGCCGCACGTCGCGGGACTGCGTCTGACCTGGGAGGGTCGACTGCCCGGCGAACCGACGGGCACTGCGGTGTGCCGCACCGAGGAGCGCGTGACGAGCGGAGTGCAGGGGCGGCTGCACGGCGGCTGCCGAACACGCGGCGCCTGGGGCACGGCCCGTTGGCGGCTCGTCCTCGACCCCGGCACGGCGAATCCCGCGGCCGCGCCCTTCCTGCCGACCACCAGCGCGTGGGTGCGTCCGTCGATCGGCGATCGCACCCGCCCGGAGGTGCCGAACCTGCCGCGATCCTCCGCTACGCTCCGAACGTGGATCTCGACGTCGTCCAAGAGCTGATCGAAGCACACCTGCCCGGCAGCCGGGCGACGGTGACCGACTTCATGGGCGCGGGCGGGGATCACCTCGCTGTGCGCGTCGAAGCCGAGCAGTTCGCCGGCAAGAGCCTGATCGAGCAGCACAAGCTGATCTACGCCGCGGTGCAGGAGCACATGGACTCCGGCGCCATCCACGCACTCTCCATCACGACCGTCACCCTCGAGCCTGGAGCACCCGCATGAGCGTCATGAGCGACGAGCAGATTTACGACGAGATCGTTGCCATCGTCACCGGCAACCGCGTCGCCCTCTTCATGAAGGGCACCCCGGAGGAGCCGCGCTGCGGCTTCTCGGCCCGCGTCGCCGAGCGCGTGCTGGAGAGCGGCACGGAGTTCATCGCGGTCGACATCCTGCCGGATCCGCGTATCCGGCAGCAGCTGACCGCGTACTCGAGCTGGCCGACCACGCCGCAGCTGTTCGTCGATGGCGAGCTGATCGGTGGCTGCGACATCGTGGAGGAGCTCCACGCGCAGGGCGAGCTCGAGAAGATTCTCGGCGGCAGCGCCGGCGCGGCTTCTTAACACTCTCAACCTGCCCTCAACAAAGGGCAACAGAGGCGCTACAGAGCGCGAAGGGCAGATCAATGTCGCCCTCCGATCATGGTCATGGGTTCCGGATCACCGCCGGAAGCCAGACCACAGGAGGTCGACCATATGAACCCGCATCTGCTCAACGCCATCGGCGCGACGCCGCTCTTCGAGGGGCTCTCGCAGGATCGCCTGGCGCGTGCCGCCGGCGCCTTCTGCGTGCGCAACTACGACCGTGGTGAGACCATCTCCGGCGCCGCCGATAGTGATCCGCGTGCGTACATCATGGTGGACGGCGTCGCACGCTCTGTTCGCGTCAACACCGACGGCCGCTGCCTGACGAGCGGTCTGATCGAGTCGGGCATGGTGTTCGGCAACCTGCCGTTCGCCGAGGATGCCCGCACCGAGCAGGTCGAGGCGCTCGTGGACTGCGACGTGCTGCGGGCCAGCACCTCGGACATCGAGGCGCTCGCCAGCGTCGATCCGATCGTGGCGCGCAACCTCGCCCGCTCCAACGCCCAGCGGCTGCGCGGCGCCGAGGCGCGTCTGGCAGCGCTCGCGTTCCAGCCCGTGCCCGCGCGCCTGGCCGGCGTGGTGATCGAGCTCGCCGACCACTTCGGCAAGGTCACGCCGGAGGGCGTCCGGATCGATGTCCGGCTGACGCACGGCGCGCTGGCGGAGATGACGGGCACCACGCGGGAGACGCTGACGAAGGTCT
>JBILWG010000124.1:0-5851 GCA_044369995.1 Gaiellales bacterium
AACGGGCCGGTCACGGGCGTGTCCGATTCGAAGCGGAGAAACTCCACGTGATGGCTGTGGGCCCGCGGGCTGGTCACCCAGACGCGCGTCGCCTCTACCCACGTCTCAGCGTCCTGCTTCTCCTCGGTGATCACCCCGATGTGGTCGAACTGCTCACGCTGGATGCTGCTCACTCTGCCTCCCGATCCGGCATTTGACTGAGCGCAATCCAACCATGCGCGATGGGTGCTGGTCAACCTCCGCGTCATCACGGGCGGGCTGCCGGCGGAGAATGCCCGGGACGCTGGCGCACTCGCTGCGAGGCGGTTCACGGCTGCTCCCCCGGGGATCAGCACTGTCGGCCACCCGCGGTGCGATGAGCGGACCGTGGGACGGTACGCGCCTGTTGACCGGCGGCGGAGCCGCTCTATCGTATTGCCATGACCGCCCATCACCTCGCCACGCTCGCCGCCCCCGAAGTCCGCGCGTTGGCCGACGGTGGCGCGCCCGCGCTGTGGGCGATCGGGTCCACCGAGCAGCACGGAACGCATCTCGTCACCGGCTTCGACCTCGCGTCCGCTGCCGCGGTGTGCGAGCGTGCCGCCGAGCGCTGCCCGCGCGACATCGCGCTCCTGCCCGGGCTGCCCTTTGGTGCGTCCGACCACTGGCTCCCGCTCGGCGCGACATGGTCACTCACCCCCGCCACGCTGGTCGCCGTGATCGGCGACGTCGCACGCTCTGCCGCCGCCGCCGGCTTTCGGCGACTGACGATCGTGAACGGTCATGCCGGCAACATCGGCCCGGCCGTAACCGCGGTCGCCGCAGCCACGGCGGACTCGACGATCGTCGAGTTCCTGTCGTACTGGACGCTGGTCGACCCCGCCCTCGTCAAGGCGCAATCGCCGAGTGACGGAGGCGGTGTGGGGCACGCCGGTGAGGTGGAAACCTCGATCGCGCTCTACCTCGGCGGGCTCGCCGTCGACGAGCGGCTGCCGGCGCCTCCGGGCAAGGTGCTGTCCGATGGCCCGGGGACGAGCGACCCGATCATCCGTGCTCCACGCCCCCTGAGCGAGGCGCCCAGCGGCGTCTACGGCAACCCGATGACAGCCACGCGCGACCTCGGCGAGCTGATGATCGAAACGGCTGCCGACCGGCTCGCGGCCCACCTGACGCGGGCATGATCGGCCTCGTGGTCAACCCCGTGGCCGGTCTCGGCGGCAGCGTGGGCCTCAAGGGCACGGACGGCATGGTGGAACAGGCGCGTTCGCTTGGCGCCATCCCCCACGCGCATGAGCGCGCCGCGCTCGCAGTGCGGCAGCTGCCCCCGGACCTGCCGATCGCGTGTGCCGGCGGTGCCATGGGCGAGACGAGTCTGCAGCTGGCCGGGCGAGAGCCAGCGATGGTCGTCGGCGCGACGATCGACGGCCTGCAGTCGACCGCCGCCGACACCTGCAACGCGGTCACGGCGCTCGTAGCAGCGGGCGCCGAGCTGATTCTGTTCGCCGGTGGCGACGGTACCGCGCGTGACGTCTGCAGTGCGCTGGGTGAGTCGGTGGTGGCCCTTGGCATCCCCGCCGGCGTCAAGATCCAGAGCGCGACGTTCGCCCAGTCGCCGCGGGCCGCCGGCGAGCTGGCGGCCGCGTGGCATGGGGGTCGCCGGCGCGAGCGGGTCGCGGAAGTCGTCGACCTGGACGATGGAGGGCTCGAGCACGGCCGCGTCGGCCCCCGCCTCTACGGCACGCTGCGCGTTCCCCTCGGCCCCGGTCTCGTGGCAGGTACGAAGTCGCCGAGCAACGACGAGGATCAGGCGACCGTGCAGGGAATCGCAGATCGGATGGCCGAGCGCACCGGCAACTCGACGCTCCTGCTCGGCTGCGGCACGACGCTGGCAGCCGTCGGAGCCGCACTCGGTCTGCAGACGTCGCTGCTGGGCATTGACGTGGTTCGCAACGGCGAGGTCGTCGTCTACGACGGCTCCGAGGCCGAGCTGCTCGCCGCTCTCGATGATGACGGCGCGGACAGCATCGTGACGCCGATCGGCGGTCAGGGCTTCGTTCTCGGCCGCGGCAACCAGCAGCTCTCACCCGCGGTCCTGCGTCGCGCCGGACTGGAGAGATTGACCGTCGTCGCCACACCTGCCAAACTCGCCGCACTGGGGGGTCGGCCCTTGTTGGTCGACACCGGTGACGAGGAGACCGATAGTGCACTCCGTGGCTGGCACCGCCTGGTCACGGGCTACGACGAAGAGACGATCTACCGAGTGGAGTGAATGTCATGCCCCATCCCTACATACCGAATTCCGCTCCAGAGGTTCGCGCGGAGATGCTGCGGGCGATCGGCGCGGAGTCGATCACCGACCTCTACGTGACGGTGCCGGAGGAGCTGCGGTTCAAGGAGCGATTGCCGCTCGAGGAGGGGATTCCCGAGGAGGGGCGACTGCGTCGTCACGTCAGTGGAATTCTGGCCAAGAACACGCCGGCGACCGAGGTGCTGAGCTTCCTCGGTGCCGGCTGCTACCAGCACGAGGTTCCGGCCGTCTGCGACGAGATCAATCGCCGCGGCGAGTTCGTCACCTCCTACGCGGGCGACACCTACGGCGACCATGGCCGCCTGCAGGCGCTCTGGGAGTTTCAGGATCTGATGGCCGAGCTCGTCGAGCTCGATGTCGTCACGACGCCGAACTACGACTGGTCGACAGCTGCTGCCATGGCGCTGCGCAGCAGCGTCATGCTGACGGGTCGCAAGCGCGTCCTCGTGCCGGCGGCGCTGCTGCTGGATCGCCGTCTCGTGTTCGCCGACTACCTCAGCCATGACGTGCAGGTGGACGAGATTCCCTTCGATGCTTCCACCGGCCTGCTCGACCTCGACGCACTGCGCGACGCGCTGGCCGACGATGTCGCAGCCGTCTACATCGAGTACCCCAACGCGCTTGGCGTGATCGACGTTCAGGCTCCCGAGGTGGTCGCGCTGGCCCACGAGCATGGTGCACGCGCCGTCGTCGGTGCGGATCCGACGGGGCTCGGGCTGCTCGCCGCTCCGGGCTCGTTCGGCGCGGACTTCGCGGTCGGTGATGTCCAACCCCTCGGCATGCACATGAGTTACGGCGGTGGCCTGTCGGGCTACCTCGCCTTCCACAACGATCCGGCGGTCATCGAGTCGTGCCCGGCGTTCATCTTCGCCAAGACGGAGACGCTGGAGCCGGGCCAGAACGGCTTCGGCTACCTCAACTTCGACCGCACGCACTACGTCAAGCGCGGCGAGGGTTCCCAGAACGGCGGCACCACGACGGCCCTCTGGGCGATCACGGCCGCTGCCTACCTCGGCCTCCTCGGGCCGCAGGGCCTTCGCGAGCTTGGCGAGGGGCTGATGCAGCGCTCGCGCTACGCGGCAGAGCGGCTCGGCGCGATTCCGGGAGTCACTGCTCCGCGCTTCAGCGGTCCGATCCTGAAGGAGTTCGTGCTCACCTACGACAACCACGAGGTCGCCGCCGTCGACGACGCGCTGCGTGCCCATGGGATCTTCGGCGGCAAGGACCTGTCCGTCGATTTTCCGGAACTCGGCCGCTCTTCGCTCTGGGCCGTCACCGAGGTCCACACGAAGGAAGACATCGATCGACTCGTCGCAGTCCTCACGGAGGTAGTGGCATGACCGCTCAGTTTCAGCAGGCTCGTTGGAATGAGCCCCTGCTCTCGGATATCGGCACGCCCGGCGAGCGCGGGTTCGTGCCGTCGGCGCCCGAGGCGGAGATCACGGCGCAGGTGCCGGACGCGCTCAGCGGCATTCCCGCGAGCTTCCAGCGCGCGGAGCCCCCTCGCCTGCCCGAGGTCGCGCAACCACAGCTCATGCGGCACTTCATGCGCCTCTCGCAGGAGACCATGGGCAACGACGTTGCCGTCGACTTCGGTCTCGGCACCTGCACCATGAAGTACTCGCCGAAGGTCAACGAGCATCTCGTGCGGCTGCCCGAGGTTGCCGGTCTGCACCCGCTGCAGCATGTCGATACCGTGCAGGGGATCCTCGAGATCCTCTGGCGTCTCGAGCAGATGCTGTGTGCGATCTCGGGTCTCGATCGCTTCACGCTGCAGCCGCCATCTGGCTCGGCAGCGGTCTACACGAATGCGTCGATCGTGCGTGCCTACCACCGATCGCGCGGCGAGGGCGAGCAGCGCAACGAGATCATCTCGTCGATCTTCTCGCATCCCTGCGACCAGTCGGGTCCGTACTCGGCGGGCTACAAGATCGTCCAGCTCTACCCCGGCCCGAACGGCTATCCCGAGGTCGACGCGCTCAAGGCCGCGCTGTCCGACCGCACCGCGGGCATCGTGATCACGAACCCCGAGGATACGGGGATCTACAACCCGCACATCAAGGAGTTCACGCGGCTCGTGCACGAAGCGGGCGGTCTGTGCGTGTACGACCAGGCCAACGCGAACGGCATGATGGGGATCGCGCGTGCGAAGGAGGCGGGCTTCGATCTCTGCCACTTCAACATGCACAAGACGTTCTCATCGCCGCACAACGGCATGGGACCGGCCATGGGGGCATCGGGCGTGCGTGAGGAGCTCGCGCGGTTTCTGCCGGCACCCGTGGTGGAGAAGCGCGGAGATCTGTTCGAGCTGGACTGGAATCGGCCCGACTCGATCGGCAAGATCCGCAGCTTCGTCGGGAACGCGCAGATCGCCGTGCGCTCGTACGCCTGGATTCTCGCGCTCGGCCCTGACGGCATTCGCGAGGTGGCGGAGACCGCGGTGCTCAACGCCAACTACCTCGCGGCTCTCTTGCGTCAGGTCCCGGGAATGTCTCAGCCGTTCCCCACCTCCAATACGCCGCTCGAGCAGTTTCGCTGGTCGCTCGAGGGCTTCAAGGAGGAGACGGGTGTCGGTAGCTCCGACATCTCGCGCAATCTCTCGGACTACGGCTTGCAGCCGATCTTCACGAGCCACCACCCGTTTCTCGTGCCCGAGCCGATCACGCCCGAGCCGGCCGAGTCCTTCTCGAAGGCCGACCTCGACACGTTCGGCAGTGCCTTCGCTGATATCGCGCGGCGCGCGCAGGCCGACCCGGACGAGGTTCTCAACGGTCCGTACCACAATGCGTGTCGCCGCATCGATGCCGCCGCGTTGGATGATCCAGACCGGTGGGTTCCCTCCTCGCGGGCTCAGCGGACTCGCGATCGCACGCCCGTCAAGGGCGACTAGTGCTCCGGCCGCGGGCTCGTCTCTGCCGAGTCCGCGGCCGCTGCAGCGCTGGTCAGAAGTACGTATGGATAGCGCCGACGACCGAGCGATCGGCATCGATCAACGGCAGCAGTCGCCACTTGTCGAAGGCCGTACACGGATGACTGATGCCGCACCCGATGAGGTCGCCCACCGCGAGCCCCTCGACCCCGCTCCCACGTACAAACGCGTGCTGATCGTTGAGCGCGCTGATGGCGCACCCAGCGAGCGCACGCGCGACACCGTCCCGCGCCTGCCAGCGCACGATCGGCAGCTCGATGTCGAACGGCACGTCGCGCTTGCCGAATCCAACGATCGCGAGACCCGGTTCGGGCAACGACAGCACGACGCCCCACGCTTCGAGCGCGGCGGTCAAACGTCCTTCGCCCGCGATGGCCTCCCGCTCGAACGGCGACAGCCGTTGGTAGAGACCATCGTCGTGCGAGACGGTGCAGCCTGCACGCACCACCAGCCGCACGGGACGGTCGATGGTGGGTCGCAGCACAGCAGCGACGCGATCGAACCAGGCGCTGCCGCCTGCCGTCACGACGACGTCGTCGCAGTCGACGAACCGCCCGGCAGCAGCCAGCGTCTCGACCAGCTCCCGCATGCGCAGCAGATAGGCATCGACGCGCTCTGCGACGACGCGGAGATCG
>JBILWG010000125.1:0-5769 GCA_044369995.1 Gaiellales bacterium
GCGCGGGGTGGAGGCGGCCACATCCGGTGCTGCGAGCACGCCCTTGGCGGTCTCGGCGATGGCGATCAGCCGTACCGCGCCGGCCTCGACGCCGTGCTCGGCCTCGAGGGCATCGAGGCGCGCAGCGACGTGGCGCACCTGATCGGCCGACTCGACCATCGGGACGAGGATGCCGCTCAGGCGCGGCAGCAGCGGTCCGAGGGCGGCCAGGTCGTCGTCGCAGAATGCGGTGTCCACGCCATTGATGCGCACGTGGGCGTTCGCTCCCTCGACGGACGGGTCCAGCAGCGTCTGCGCGACCACCTCACGGGCCGCGGCCTTCTCGCTGGTGGCAACCGCGTCCTCGAGGTCGAGGCACACGGCAGAGGCGCCGATGGCGATCGCCTTCAGCGACCGCACGGGATCGTTGGCGGAGGCGAACATCAAAGTGCGGATGGGTGCACGCATACGGCTTCCTCTGTTGACCGAAGGATTCTATGGAAGTATTGCCGGTGATGAGCGTCCACGCACCCCAGGCGGTTGGCCGACGAGGTGCCGTCGCGGCGGTGGCGATCAGCGGTGGCGCGCTGATGATGGGCGCCTACGCCAACCTGTCGCTCGCGCCGCTGGCGCCGCTCGTCCGCGCCGACCTCGACATCAGCCTGACGGCCATCGGGTTCATCACCGCTGCGATCTTCCTCGGCGCCGCCGTGGCGAGCACGCCGGCCGGGCACCTGACCGACCGGCTCGGTGCCGTGCGTCTCCTCGCGATCGCGATGATCGGCATCGCCGTCACCGAACTGACCGCCGCAGCCTCGCCGTGGGTCTGGCTGTTCGTCTTCGCGATGTTCGGCGTGGGGCTCGCCTACGGGTGCATCACGCCACCGACGAACGTGATCGTGCGCGGTGCCGCCGACGGCGCGAACCAGGGGCTCGTGATGAGCGCCAAGCAGATCGGGGTCACGCTCGGCGGCCTGATCGCGGGTCTCACGCTGCCCGCGCTCGCTGATGCCTTCGGCTGGCGCATCTCCATGCTCGCGCCCGTCGCGGGCGCGCTCGTGGTGGCTGGTCTCGTGGTCGCGACGCGCGACAACCTCAATCATCAGGTCGGGCCGCGTGGGACGCACACGCAGGTGATGGAGAAGCTCCACATCCGCCGGACGTGGCGGCTCGGCGTGGGCGGCTTCGGCTTCCTGATGGCCGGCACCCAGCAGGGCTTCATGGCGTACACGACGTTGTTCCTGACCGAGCGTCATGGCTACGGCCTGGCCATCGCCGGCGTGTCCTTCGCCGTGCTGATGGCCGGCGGCACGATCGGCCGGCTCGGCTGGGCCGTGATCTCCGATCGCTGGTTCCGGAACAACCGCTGGACGGGACTGCTGCTCACGTCGCTCGTCGCCGCGTTCGGCCTGATCGGCATGGCCGTCCTCCCGACCGGACCCCTGCTGTGGCCGTGCTTCGTGCTGGTCGGCCTCTCGAGCATCGGCTGGAACGGCGTCTTCCTGGCGCTGGTGGCCAACTCGGTGCCCTCCACGCACGTCGGCCGCCTATCCGGCTGGTCCCTGCGCTGCGTGTTCTCCGGCGTCGTCGTGGTCCCGCCCATCCTCGGCTACCTCGCCGACCACTGGGGCTGGGGCGCCGCGTGGACCTTCACCGCAGTGATCACGGTGATCGCGGGCTTCGGGATGTACTTCGGCGCCCGCGGCGGCGTAAACCCACGCGAAGCGTAGGGTTTGACCGCGCCGCGCTGGGCGACGATACTTCCGTGCACTGCGAGACGGAGGAGAGAACCATGCGCGCAGCGCTGTTTCATGAGTTCGGCGGGATCGACAACATCGTCGTCGAGGATGTCGAGACCCCGAAGCCCGCACCCAACGAGGTGCTGATCAAGGTAGGAGCGTGCGCGCTCAACCACCTGGACGTGGACTTCCGCGAGGGCATCTCGCGCTTCCCGGTCGACCCGGGCGGCGTGTTCGGCCTCGAGCTGGCCGGCGAGATCGTCGAGGTCGGCTCCGCCGTCTCGGACGAGTGGAAGGTCGGCGATCGCGTCGCCCCGTACCTGATGGGCATCGATCTCAACAACCACTACGCCCGCACGGGTCGCGAGAACCTCGCCGCCAACGACTTCATCGGCATCACGCGCGGCGGTGGCTACGCCGAGTACAGCGCGGTGCCCGAGAGCCACCTCGTGCGCATTCCCGACGGCGTGTCATACGCGGACGCCGCCGCCACGCAGATCGCGTTCGGCACGGCCTTCCACATGCTGTTCACGCGCGGTCGCCTGGCGATCGGCGAGACCGTGCTGATCAACTCGGTCGGCTCGGGTATCGGCTCGGCTGCGGTCCAGCTGGCTGCCATGGCCGGCGCGACCATCATCGGCACGTCCTCGGGTGACGACAAGCTCGAGGCCGCCGCGAAGATGGGCATGCACCACGGCATCAACTACACCAAGCAGGACATCGTCGAAGAGGTCATGCGCATCACCGATGGGGCCGGCGCGCACCTGACGTACGAGCACGTCGGCGGCGATCTCTTCCATGCCGGTCTCAACTCGCTCGGCAAGGACGGTCGCCTGGTGACGTGCGGCGGTCACTCCGGTGAGATCGTGCCGCTGGACATCATTCCGCTCTTCCGCATGCAGTGGCAGATCATCGGCTCGTTCACCTACACCAAGGGCGAGTACGAGACCGTCATGCAGATGGTCGCGGACGGACGCCTCAAGCCGCTGGTCGACACCGAGGTGCCGCTGGAGGACATCCGCAAGGCCTTCGAGCGCATGGAGAGCCGCGGCCACTTCGGCAAGATCGTGGTGGTTCCGTGATCGCACGGGAGCTCGCACGCTGGGTCCTCGACCTGCAGTACGAGGACATCGACGCGGACACGGAGGCCTACTGCCGGGAGCTGATCCTCGATCACCTCGGCACGGCCGCCCGTGGCGGCGTCATGGAGAACATGCCGAGCGTCGACGCGACGCTGGCCTCGCTCGGCGCGGACTCCGGCGCGGTCCTGACGGCCGTCGTCGGCAAGGCGCCGGCGCGGCCCGAGTGGGCGGTGTTCACCAACTCGATCGCCGCGCACTCCGTGGAGCTCGACGACACGCACTCCGCGTCGTCGCTGCACCCGGCCGTCGTCGTGATCCCCGGGGCCATGGCGGCCGCGGAGGTCGAGGGCTCGTCCGGCCGCGACACCATCGCCGCGATCGTGGCGGGCTACGAGGTGGCGTGCCGCCTCGGGCGCGCGCTGACGGCCAAGGAGGTCTACGCCAAGGGCTTCCACCCGACGGCGATCGTCGGGGCCTTCTCGACGGCCGCCACGGTTGGCAAGCTGATCGGCCTCAACGAGGAGCAGCTCGCGCACGCCTTCGGCATCGCCGCGAGCCAGGCCTCGGGACGCACCGAGTTCCTGTCCGAGGGAGCGTGGACGAAGCGCCTGCATCCGGGCTGGTCGAGCCATGCCGGTTACATCGCCGCGCACCTCGCCAAGAACGGCTTCACGGGCCCCTCGCTGCCCTTCGACGGACGCGATGGTCTGCTCCGCGGCTACGGCTCGGAGGAGAACCTGGCGCGCCTCACGCAGGGCCTCGGCCAGCCGTTCGAGCTGTCGATCACGAGCGTCAAGCCGCACGCGTGCTGCCGCTACAACCAGGGTCCGATCGATCTCGCGATCGCCCTGCGCAACGAGCACGGCATCGGCCCCGATGACATCGCCTCGATCGAGGTCGGCGTCGTCACGGCCGCGATCGGCATCGTCGTCGAGCCCCGCGACCGCAAGGTGCGGCCGACGAACGACGTGGACGCGCAGTTCTCGCTGCCGTACGCCGTCGGCCTCGGCATCGCCAAGGGCCAGGCCTCGCTCGACGAGTACGCCACCGAGGCGCTCGGCGACGCGAACGTGCTGGCCGTGGCCGAGAAGACGGTCGCGATCGTGAAGCCCGAGTTCGACGCGAAGTACCCGGACCTCTGGCCGTGCGACATGACGATCACGACGACCGACGGTCGTACGCTGACGGCATCGCTCGAGCACGCCAAGGGCGATCCGGAGAACAAGCTGGGCTACGACGGCATGTGCGCGAAGTTCCGCTCGCTCGCGTGCAGCGTCTTCGACGACGCCCAGATGGACGCGATCATCGCGGCCGTGCACGACATCGCCGACGGCGGTATCGGGCCGGTCGCTGCTGCCGTTACCCGGTAGACGGGAGAGGACACCACATCCGCACGGGTGTGGTGTCCTTCCTCCTGCTGCGCTGCGACCCACGCAGGAACCCGCGGGGGCTCGTCACACCTGCGCAGGGGTGATGTCCTCGCCGTAGCCATCGACCGTCGGCAGCCCGTCCGGCTGCTCCCACGGTGCGCGGCTGTTCCAGAAGATATGCGCCGCGACGTGCAGTCCCGTCTCGTCGTCGAGTGTGGTGGCGCTGAAGTACAGAAGCGGATCCTCGGCGATGCGGAACAGCAGGTACGTGCCGCACGTCGAGCAGAAGCCCCGCTCGCCGCCCGTGACGCTGGTCGGTCCGGCGAACCAGTGCACGAGGTCCGCGCCCTGCTCGAACGCGAACCCCGTCGCGTCGCAGGCCGTGAAGGAGGCGGGGCCGCCAGCCGTCCGGCGACACTCGCGGCAATGGCAGGTATTGACGGGGTTGAGGGGCTCAGCGGCGGCGTAGCGAATGCCGCCGCAGAGGCAGCCGCCGGTGCGGGAGGTGGACATGCGGGGAGTCTAGGCGGCGGGCTCAGGGGCCACGCGTGATCCAGGGTGGGCACCACACCCGCGCGGGCGTGGTGCCCACCCAACGAGAAAGGCCCCGTCCCGGCGGGTGCCGGGACGGGGCCTCGTCATTACGGGATCAGTCGCCCGACGCCGCGGCCTGCAGCGTCGAGGTGTTCATGGAGCTGCCGTCATCCTCTTCGATGGCCTGGCCCTTGCCGCGGCCAGCGACGGCGCTGACGACGAGGAAGAGACCGATCAGGAGGAACGAGAGCAGGATCGTCACGATGCCCAGCGAGTACACGTACGGGCGGAGCACCGAGGACGACGTGATGATGTACAGCTGCAGCGGCAGCGTGTTGATCGAGCCGGACACGAGGAACGTGCGCTCGAACTCGTTCAGGGCCAGCGTGAAGCCGAACAGCCCTGCGCCGAACACGCCCGTCCAGATCAGCGGCAGCGTCACCTCGCGGAACGTGGTGATGCTGGTCGCCCCCAGATCGCGCGCCGCCTCTTCCGCCCGTGCGTCGTAGCGGTTGAAGATCGACATCATGACGAGGAAGCCGAACGGCAGAGCCCAGACCGCCTGCACGCCGATGATCGGCAGGTAGCCGAGCGTGCCCTCGCCCTTGGCGATCCCGACGTAGTACAGCAGGAACGACAGGCCGAGCGACAGCAGGAGACCCGGTGTCATGAGGCTGAGCAGGATCGCGTAGAACAGGACGCCGCTTCCGCGGAACGCCCGTCGGAACGCCATCCCGAGCGTCAGCGACAGCACCGCCGTGATCGCCGCCACGATCAGCGAGATCCAGAGCGACTTGCCGATGCCGTCGCGGACGGACGTCATGACGCTGGAGTCGGCCTGCAGCTCGCTGTACCAGTGGAACGAGAACAGGTCCTTCGCCGGCAACGTCATCGAGCCCGACGTGCCCTGCAGCGAGAGCACACCCATCGTCACCATTGGTCCGTACATGAACACGATGAAGATCAGGAAGAACACGAGCAGGATCGGCTTCGACTTGCTCATCGGCAGGAACACCATCGCCAGGAACGGGATGGCGATGATGATCACCGCGATCAGATACCAGA
>JBILWG010000126.1:0-5767 GCA_044369995.1 Gaiellales bacterium
CAAGCCCTTCAGCTATCCGGAACTGCTGCTGCGCACAGCCGCGCTGGAGTCGCGCATTCGCGGGCGGATTGGGACCGTGCTCACGGTGGGGCCGCTGACGGTCGATCTGGCGGCGCGTTCTGTCCTAGTCGACGGAGAGCTCTTGCGGCTGCCGGGGAAGGAGTACGAGCTGCTGGCGGTGCTGGCGCGGGATCCGCAGAAGGTCCACATGAAGGAGGACCTGATGGAGCGGATCTGGGGGTATCGCAACGCCGGGACGCGCACCCTGGACTCGCATGCCTCGCGTCTGCGTCGGCGGCTGCTGGCAGTTGCCGACGGGCCATGGGTGATCAACAACTGGAGCGTCGGCTATTCACTCCGGACGGTGATCCAATGACGTGGCGGCACGGTCGCAGCGCGGTGGCGATCCTCGCGGCGCTGGCGACGCTGGCGACGGCCGCGCAGTTGTTGGCGATCGAGCCGACAGAGCGGACGGCGCACCGGGCTGCCACCGCGGCGGCGGCACGAGAGGCCGCCATGGTGGCGGCACTCGCGCGGGCCCAGGCGCCGCTACCGCGGGGCGCGTACGTCACCGCGGTGCCGTCGGCCGTGCCGCCTGGGGCCGGCGTGGCGCTGGTCGGGGACGGTCGCCTTGCGGTTGTCGCTCCAACGCAGGCTGCTGCCGCGGGGCGTGACCTCGCGTGGCGACTGGTGCTCGTCGCCGGGATCGGCGGTGCGGCGATCAGTGGGTGGGCGCTCTGGGCGGGAATCGCTCGCCGCCGGGAGCGCGCGTGCTTCGCGCAGCGGCAGATCGAGACCGTCGGGATGGTCGTGCATGACCTGCGTGGGCCGCTGACGAGCATCTCGCTGGCCGCAGCCCGGATCGGGCGTGGCTGCGCCCTGCCGGCACGCACCAGTGCCTGCACGTTGATCGAGCGCGAGTGCGAGCGCCTTGCCGTGATCGCCGACGACCTGCTGACGCTCTGCACGGACCGTTCGACGCAGCTCCAGCACGCTCCTGATGATTCGATCGGCCAGGTGCTGGCCGACGTCGCCGAGCGCGTGCGGCAGACCCACGCCTGTCGCGTGCTGGTGGACGCAGAGCCGGCCGCCGGGGACGCACCTGCTGCGGCGGACCTGGCCCGAGCGGTCGGCAACGTGGCGGAGAACGCGGCACGGCACGCGAACGCGAGCGTGCACCTGCGCGCTCGGTGCAGCGCGACGGGCGTTGAGATCCTGATCGAGGATGACGGGACGGGCTTTCCCGACGGGTTCGAGCCCACCAGCTATCGCCGCGGCCGACGTGGGGGGCGCGCCGGGCTGGGCCTGAGTAGCACCCGGCGCGTGGTCGAGCGGCTCGGTGGCTCGCTGCGGCTGGGGCGAGGCGCTGAGGGCGGCGCCGCCATCTCGCTGCAGGTACCACTGCGGAGCGCGCGGCGATGATCGCGGATCTGCGCGTCAACGAGCATCCTGCCGCTCGCGGGGGCGGCGAGCGAAGCGCCAGCGGGAGCCTCGTGTGCGTCGTGGGTGCGCACGGCGGTGCCGGAGCCACACGGGCGGCAGTCGCGTTGGCGCGCGACGCGGGAGGTGACGTCTGCCTGATCGATGCCGACCTGAGCGGTGGTGATGCGCACGTCTTGCTCGACCTGCCGGCGCGCCCCGGCACGGTCGGACTCGCCGCGCTGCAGGAGGTCGATGCGTCGACGCTGGCCCAGGACGCTCGTCGCACGGCGTTCGGCTGCCTCTACGAGGCATGCCCGCGCCCGGAGCTGTCCTGGCTGATCCGCGATGGCGCCGTTCGCGATCTCGCCCGGCTCGCGATGCGTCGCGCCACGCTTGTGGTGGTCGACGTCGCCCGTCCGACCGGGCCGTCGTTCGAACCGGTGCTCGATGCGGATGTGGTGGTGCTGATCGCGCACGTCAATCGGGCTGCTGCCGTCGAGGACGCGCTGCGTCGGCTGGTGCGCTCTGGTGTCGACGAGCGTCGCGTGCTCGTCTGCGCGACAGCACCGACGATCGTGGAGCGGGCGCTCGGCCGGGTGCGACGAGACGTCGCGGTGATCGACGTCGAGCGTGATGATCGGCTGAGCCTCCTGGTCGAAGGGCGGCTGGCGGCGATCGGGCCGCGGGACCGGCGATGACGGGCATCGCCGCCATCGCCGGACCGCTGGCCGGCCTGCTGCTCGATCCCGCCGTTGGCGAGGTGGTCGTCAACGGTCCGGACGATGTCTGGATCGAGCTCGACGGCCGTCTGCGTAGCGTCGACGTGCGCTTTCGCGATTCGGTGGAGCTTCGGCAGACCGCCGTGCGGCTGGTGTCGGCGTGTGGACGCAGGATCGACGACTCGACTCCACTCGTGGATGCGCGGCTGCCCGACGGCTCGCGCGTCAACGTCGTGCTGCCTCCGCTGGCCGTCGATGGTCCGCTGATCACCATCCGCCGGTTCGGGAGCGCACCACTGCGCTTCGCCGATCTGGTCGCCAACGGCGCGCTCAGCGACGCGGCTGCCGCCACGCTGCAGCACCTCATGCGCGAGCGCCGCAACGTGCTGATCAGCGGTGGGACCGGCACGGGGAAGACCACGCTGCTCAGCGCACTGACCGCGTTGATCCCCGCCGATGAGCGCGTGGTTTCCGTCGAGGACGCGGCTGAGCTGGCCGTGCAGGCCCGCCACCTCGCTCGACTCGAGGCACGGCCGGCCAACGTCGAGGGGCGGGGTGCGGTTGACCTGCGTCAGCTCGTGCGGAATGCCCTGCGGATGCGTCCAGACCGGCTGATCGTCGGCGAGGTACGCGGCGGCGAGGCGCTGGATCTGCTGCTCGCCATGAACACGGGGCACGACGGGTCACTCGCAACGGTGCATGCGAACGGCCCCGAGGATGCGCTGCGGCGGCTCGAGACGATGGCGCTGATGGGCGGTGTCGACGTGCCGCACAGCGCTGTGCGCGAGCAGGTCGCGTCGGCCATCCATGCGGTCATCCACCTGGCGCGCGCAGCCGATGGTCGCCGTCGAGTGGTGGAGATCGCAGGTGTCGAACGCGTTGGGAGCGGCTGGCGCGTGCAGGTGGAGCCCTGCGCGGCATGCGACTGATGCGACGCGATCCGGGAATCGAGACCGGTCTACCGGACGTGGCGCGCGTGTTGGCACGCGGGACCTCAGCAGGGCTGCCGCTGTCCGATGCGTTGGCGCGTGGCGCCGACGCCCTGGATGGCGAGTTGGCCATCGCAATGCGCCGGGCTGCCGCGGACCTGCGGGCGGGGCACCCGACGCGAGCGGCGTTGCGTCCGCTTGAGCAGCGTCCAGGTGGCGTGCTGCTGGTGGGGGCGATCGAGCTGCACCACGAATTGGGTGGGGACCTGGTGGCGTCCCTCGCGGGTATCGCCGAGGGGCTCGCCGACCGCGAGCGACTGCGGCTCGAGGCACGTGCCGCGACGGCACAGGCGCGCATCGCAGCGCGCATCGTCCCGCTCGCGCCACTCGGGTCGCTGCTGATGCTCGCGGTCGTGGCACCCGGGGCGGCAGCGGCCCTGCTCACCGCTCCGGCCGGCCTCGCGATCGTGGGCATCGCCGCCACCGTGACCGCGGTGGCGATGGTGCTGCTGCGACGGATTGCGCAGGGTGCCGGGCTGTGACGGGGCCGATGCGGCGCGGAGTACTGCGGGCTGCGCTGCTCGCGCTCTGCGTTGGCGCGCTGGGTGTCGTTGCGGGTGGCGATCTGCTGCACGGGCTTGTGGGTGCGGCGACGGCGCTCGCCGGTGGGGTGTGGCTGATGCGCCGGCGGCGTGTGCGGCGTCAGCAGGAGCACGGACGGGCACTGGCTGCGCGGCTGCCCGACGCTGTTGACCTGCTGGCCTCCACGGTTGACGGAGGAGCGGCACCCGAGATCGCGCTGGCACGCGTGGCCGACTTCGTGGAGGAGCCGCTGCGGACGGCGCTGCTCGACGCCATCGCTCACGGCAGCGAGGGTGGTGTGGGCGCGCGCCTGTGCGTGCTGGACCCTGCGCTTCGCCCCCTGGGCTCGCTCTTGCTCCAGAGCGAGGAGCTCGGGGTGCCGATCGCTGCCGCGCTCCGGCTGCTGGCTGCCGATGCGCGTGCGCGGGCGCGCGCCGCAGCCGGCGAGCGTGCGGCGGCGGCAGCGCCGAAGATGCTCCTCGTGGTCGGAGGGCTGCTGGCACCCGCCTCGTTGCTCGTCGTCATCGGTGGGCAGGTGCTCGTGCTGCAGGACCTGGCGGGCACGGTGCTGGTGTGACGGCGCGGAGCGGTCAGGCCACCGTGGAGTGGCTGGCAGTGCTGCTGATGGCAGTGGCAGTCGCCGGGGGCACGACGCTGGCGCTTGGTCATGCGCTCCGGGAGGCCGTCCCGCTGCAGCGTCTGCTGACCGAGGCTGTCGCCGACGAGCCTGTGGCGGTGGCGCCTCAGCTACCCCTGCTCGTCGACGACCCGCTGCCTCCGACGCACGGCACGACGGCTGTGGCGATCGCACGGCAACTGCTCGCCGCCGGCATTCGCGAACTGCCACCCGGGTCGAATCGTGGGCCGGGCATCGATGCCTTCACCGACGGCAACGCAGAGGCGTGGTGCGCCGACTTCGTCTCCTGGGTGCTGCGCGCGGCGGGTTACGCATTCACGGGCGGCGCCTCATCAGGCTGGCGACTGGCGTGGACCGGAGCCGTGCGCGCGTGGTTCGTCGCCCGTGATGCGTTCCGTGAGCGCCTGCTGGCCGATCCGCAGCCGGGAGACGTCGTGTGGTTCGTCCACGGGCATGTGGGCATCGTGGAACGCATCAGCGCCGGTGCGTTGATCACCATCGAGGGCAACGCCAGCGATGCCGTGACGCGGCGGACGTACCCCGGTTGGCGTCTCAATCACCGTATCGGGGGGTTTGGGCGACCGGGCCTGTGAGAGGACGTCCCCGCCGACAGCACGCCACGATCCTGTACCGTCCGAGCATTCATCGCGCTCTTCCTTCCGGAGGCCAACGTGCATCGTCGTCTGCTCATCCTGCTCGCATCCCTGATGGCTCTGGCCGTCGCCGCGCCGCTCGCGTCGGCGACCACGCAGGGCTCGATCCTGCTGGCCTTCGAAGGGCCGCTGACCGGTGACCAGGCGTCGAACGGCAACGACATGCTGCGCGGCACGAAGCTCGCCGTGCGCGAGATCAACCAGGCCGGCGGCCTGCTCGGCATGAAGGTGCAGCTGATCGCGGGCAACGACAAGGCCGATCCGGCGACGGGCGTGACCGTCGCGAAGTCGATCGTCGCCAAGCATCCGTCGGCGGTGATCGGGCCGTTCAACTCCTCCGTCGGCGTGAAGAACCTCGGCATCTACGTGAAGGGCGGCGTCTTCCCGGTGCAGCTCACCTCGACCGATGACACGTCGGGCCAGGGCGCGACGGTGCAGCCGAAGAACTCGCAGATCTCGCCGGCCGAGGTCGACTGGATGAAGAAGAACCAGGCGGAGAAGGTGACGATCCTCTGGGATCCCTCGACCTACACCAAGGGGATGGCCGATCGCATGTACAAGGCGCTCACCAAGATGGGGGCGCTCGCCACGAAGATCGAGATCGACCCGACGGCGACCGACTTCTCGGCCGTCGTCGCGCAGGCGCTGACGAACAACCCCGACACGGTGTACGTGTCCACGTACTACCCGCAGGGCGCGCTGATCGCCAAGGCGCTCGCCGCGCAGGCCGCGCAGGGCAACGACGCCCGCTGCTTCATGGGGCTCGCCAACCAGGACCCGGCGTTCATCACCGAGGCCGGCATCCCCGCCGCGTCGCGCTGCCAG
>JBILWG010000127.1:0-5758 GCA_044369995.1 Gaiellales bacterium
AACGTCGACTTGCCGCTACCCGAGGGACCGTCGATCACGACGATCGTCGTCGCGCCCGCGCGCGGCGTGAGCGCCCGGACCTCCTGCGCCAGCGCTGCGAGGTCGGTGGCGTCCATCAGCCCTTGGGCAGGTAGTCGTTCGTCCAGGCCTGCGACCAGTCGGGCTTGGTCGTCAGCGCCTTGCCGTCGGCGTCGGTCAGCAGCTGGTTGGCGTAGAGGAAGTCGTAGAACGTCGACACCTTGTCGCCGTCGATCGCGCCGAGTGCTCCGGCTGCGCTCGTGTAGTACCCCTCCTTGGCCAGCAGCTCGGCACTCTGCTGCACGATCTCGGGGTTCTTGAGCGTCTGGGGATTGGCGTCGAGCAGGAGCTGCGCGGCCTCGGCCGGGTTGTCGGCCGCGTACTGGTAGCCCTGCTGCGTGGCGGCGAGGAAGCGCTTGGCGACGTCGGGGTTGGCGGTGAGCCACGCGTTGCTCGCGACGATCGTGCTCGAGTAGCTATCCGGATAGCCGTAATCGGCCGGGTCGAAGTACTTCATCGGCTTGCCGTTGACGGCCGCCTCCACGCCCTCCCACGTCGACGCGGAGATCGTGAAGTCGGCGCGCCCGTTGTAGACGGCGTCGTAGGCCGCCGTGTCGAGCACGACCTTCTTGAAGTCGCCCTTGCCGCCATCGGCCTTGATGACGGTGGCGACCTCGGACTCCTCGCTCGGCGTGCCGAAGCCGGCGTACGTCTTGCCGTCGAGGTCCTTGGGCGTCGTGATGCTCTCGTCGTCGGCGCGATAGGCGAGCAGGTACTGCTGCTTGCTGATGCTGGCGAAGACCTGCACCACGTCGAGGCCCGCCGCGCGGGCGAAGGCGATGCCGTTGGAGTACGAGAATCCGAACTGCGCGTCGCCATTCGACACCAGCGTCTCGGGTGATGTCGAGGCGTACGGCAGCAGCTTCACCGTCAGCCCCTGCTCCGCGTAGTACCCGAGCTCCTCGGCCACGTAGATCCCGATGTGATTGGTGTTCGGCGTCCAGTCGAGCGCCACGGAGACCGTGGCGGGTTCGCCCGCCGACGTGGCTGCGCCCGTCGCCTCGCTGCTCGTCGACGAGCCTCCGCCGCAGGCGGCCAGCAGGGCCACGATGACGATGAGCAGCGCACCGAAGCCAAGCTGACGAGTACGGGTGGCGGGCGCGATGATCATCGAGTGGGTCCTTCTGCGTGGTGGCGCGCCGATCGGCCGGCCGCCGAGGGACGATACCGTTCCCAGTATGCGTCGCACTGCTCGCCTCGTGCTCCCGCCGCTCCTGGTCGTGGCGCTGCTGGGTCTCGCGTGGGAGCTCTATGCGCAGAGCGGGTCGCTCGGCAACGACGTGTTGCCTCCGCTCTCGCGTGTGCTGAGCGCGGGCTGGGATGATCGCTCCTCGTTGTGGCTGAACACGCTGCCGACGCTGCGCGAGGTGCTCGTCGGCTTCGCGCTTGCCGTCGGCTTCGCCTTCGCCGTCTCGGTGCTCCTCGATGCGTCGGGTCTCGCGCGGCGATCGCTCATGCCCGTGCTGATCGGCAGCCAGACGATTCCGCTGGTGGTGCTCGCGCCGCTGATGGTGATCTGGTTCGGGTTCGGGTTCGGTCCGAAGATCCTGCTGGTGGCGCTGGTGACGTTCTTTCCCATCGTGGTCGGACTGGTGGATGGCTACGCGTCGAGCGAGCGCGATGCCGTCACGCTGCTGCGCACGATGGGTGCGAGCTGGCCACGCGTGTTCTGGCTCGTGCGCTTCCCGTCGGCGCTACCCGGATTCTTCACGGGACTCCGGATCGCGATCACGTACGCCGTCGTAGCCGCGATCTTCGCCGAGTATGCGGGCGCCGAGGAGGGCCTCGGGGTCTACATCCAGGGTGCCAGCGGCTCCTTCCGCACCGATCTCGTCCTTGCCGCGGTGCTCGTCTCGGCGGTGCTCACCCTTGTACTGTTCGCCGCCACGTTCCTCGTGCAGCGATTGGCGATTCCCTGGTATGCGGCGTCGCGGAAGGTCGAGCAGTGACCGCGCCGGCGATCGCGGTGCGCGGCCTGGCGAAGGCGTTCGGCGACCTGCAGGTACTCGACGGTCTGTCGCTGCACGCGGAGCGCGGCGAGTTCGTCTCGATCCTCGGCCCGAGCGGCTGCGGCAAGTCGACGATCCTCGCGGTCCTCAACGGCACGGAGCCAGCCGACGGCGGCGAGGTGCTGCTCGACGGCCAGCCGCTCGATCGCACCACCAACCCCTTCGCCTGGATGCCGCAGCGCGACGTGCTGTTCCCCTGGCGCACCGTCGAGCAGAACGTCGCGCTCGGCGGCGAGGTGGCCGGTGGACTGCGCCGGCGGGAGGCGCGCGCGCAGGCGCAGGCGCTGCTGCCGACGTTCGGCCTCGGCGAGTTCGGCGGCCTGCGTCCGTATCAGCTGTCGGGTGGCATGCGCCAGCGCGCCGCGTTGGCGCGCACCGTCGCACAGGGCCGTGACATCCTCCTGCTCGACGAGCCGTTCGGCGCGCTGGACGCGCTCACGCGCACCGAGTTGCAGCTCTGGCTCGAGCAGATCTGGGAGCGCGAGCGCTGGACGGTCGTGCTGATCACCCACGACGTGCGCGAGGCGGTGCTGCTGTCGGATCGCGTCTACGTGATGGGGCCCCGCGCGACGGGCCTCGCCCTGGAGCTCGAGATCCCGCTGCCGCGTCCGCGCACGCTCGAGCTGCTCGGCGATCCTGCGGCCGCGGCGCTCGAGCGCGAGCTGCTGCAGGCATTGCACGCCGGGCGTACGGCCTAGCCTCGGCTGCTTGGTACCCTGCTCCGACCCGCAGGGACCCCGCAATGAGCAGCCTTCACCCCACCTCTGTCGTCTACCCCGGCTCGGCCGGGTCGTACACGTCTGAGGCCGCCGACCGCCTCTACCCCGAGGTCGAGGCGACATCGGCCGGCTCGTTCGGCGACGTGTACGCGGCCGTCGGCAACGGCACCGCCGAGATCGGCGTGCTGCCGATCGAGAACACGCTGGCCGGCATCGTCGCCGACACCTGCGACCTGATCGCGGACGGCTCGCTGCCAATCGTCGACGAGACGATCATCCACATCCCGCACTGCCTCGCCAGCGTGCCGGGCGCCACGACGGCGGGCATCACGACGATCCACTCGCACCCGATGGCGCTGGCGCAGTGCCGCACGTTCCTCAACGGCCACTACGAGCAGCGTGCCGCCAGCACCACGGCCGATGCCGCGCGCATCGTGGCCGAGCTCGCCGACCCCACCTGCGCGGCGATCGCCTCGCCTGCCGCAGCACGCCAGTACGGCCTCGAGGTGCTCGAGCACGACATCTCGGACCACCCCGACAACATGACGCGCTTCATCGCCGTGGCCCGCGAGCCGCTGCCGTACGTCGAGGGCACTGCCTGGAAGACCGCCCTGCGCGTCGTCACCGGCCACCAGCCGGGTGCGCTGCACGACGCGATCGAGCCGCTGCGCTATCACGGCGTCAACATGCAGAGCCTCCACTCGCGCCCGATCCCGGGCGAGCCGTGGCGGTACCAGTTCCTGATCGACATCGAAGGCCATCGCGACGACCCGCGCATCGAGCGCGCGCTCGCCGATGTCGCAAGCCGCTCGGCGCTGCTCGTCGTGCTCGGCTCGTTCCCCGCCGCGACGCATCCCGACGCGCCATGAGCCCGCGGGCGTCGTGGGATGCGGCGCTCGACCTCGGTGCGCCACCCGATGACCGCCTCGTCTTCCGCGGCGAGCAGCCTGCCTCGGCCGGAATCTCGGCGCCGCTGCCGGCCGATCTCGCGCCGGCATTGACGGCCGCGCTCGAACGCAGTGGCATCACGTCGCTGTGGGCGCACCAGGCCGAGGCGATCGCCCTCGCGCGCCAGGGCAACCACGTTGGCATCACCTCCGGCACGGCCAGCGGCAAGACGCTCGCCTACACCGTGCCGGTGCTCGAGACGCTGCTGACGGAATCGCACGCCCGCGCGCTCTACCTCTCGCCGACGAAGGCGCTGGCACAGGATCAGGCGCGCCGTCTGCACGCGCTCGGCCTCGGCCGCGACCTGCGCGTCTCGCTCGTCGACGGCGATGGCGACACGGGCAGCCGCCGCTTGGCGCGCGCCGAGTCGAACCTCGTCCTCAGCAACCCCGACATGGTCCACGTCGGCATCTGCCCGCACCATCACCGCTGGGACGAGTGGCTGTCGGGCCTCAGCGCGATCATCATCGACGAGGCGCACGTCTATCGCGGGGTGTTCGGCAGCCACGTCGCGCACGTGATCCGCCGGCTGCGCCGCTGCGCCGCGCTCTACGGCGCCTCGCCCCAGCTGCTGCTCGCGTCGGCCACCGTCGGCAATCCGCACGAGGCGTTCAGCGCGCTGACCGGCGTCGACGTGACGATCGTCGACGATGACGGCGCGCCCAGCCCCGGCCGCGATGTCGCGCTGTGGAACCCCACGCTGCTCGACGAGGCAACGGGCCAGCGCGCCTCGCGCATCCACGAGACCGTCAACCTCGTCGCGCAACTGGTGTGCGACGACCAGCGCGTCATCTGCTTCGCGCCCGGCCGGCAGCTCGTCGAGTTGATCCTGCGCGGCGTGCGCGAAGAGCTCACGCGGCGCAAGCCCACGCTGGCCGAGCGCGTCGAGCCCTACCGCGCGGGCTATCCGCCGGAGGTGCGCCGCCAGATCGAGCAGCGCCTGGCCGGCGGCGACCTGCGCGCAGTGATCGCCACGAACGCACTCGAACTCGGCATCGACATCGGCGATCTCGACTGCGCCGTCGTCGTCGGCTTCCCCGGCTCGGTCGCCGCGCTGCGGCAGGAGTGGGGCCGCGCCGGTCGCCGCCAGCGCGGGCTCGGCGTGCTCGTGCTCGGCGACGACGCGCTCGACCAGTGGTTCGCCCGCCACCCGCAGGCGCTGCTCGATCGCCCGGTCGAGGCGATTGCGCTTGATCCGCACAACCCCGAGATCCGCATCGCCCACCTGGCCTGCGCAGCGGCCGAGGCCGCGGTGGGGCCGCGCGACGAGAGCATCCTCGGCGTGCACGTCACCGAGGACGCCGACGCAATGGTGCAGCTCAACCCCGACGACTTTGCGATGACGCCCGCGGGCCTCATCTGGACCGGGCTCGACGACCCGGCCATGCGCGTGTCGCTGCGCAGCTCGGGCTCGGAGGTCGTGACGATCGTCGAAGGGGACAGCGGCCGCGTACTCGGCGACGTCGAGCAGGACCGCGCCCCGCGCAGCGTGCACCCGGGCGCCGTGCACCTCAACCTCGGCGAGCGCTACCTCGTCACCGAGCTCGACCTCAACGAGGGCACGGCGCTGGTCGAGCCGTTCCGCGGCAACTGGTTCACCGTGCCCCGCGCCGACTCCACGGTGGCGCTCGACCAGCCGGAGGCCGAGGAGTGGCTGGGCAACTGGCGCTGCCACCTCGGCGAGGCCGAGGTCGCCACGCGCGTGACGGGCTACCAGCGGCGCCGCACCGACGACCTCTCCGTGATCGACAGCCGCACGCTCGACCTGCCCGAGCGCCGCTACCGCAGCGCGGCCCTGTGGATCACCCGCCCACCGACGGACGACGAGCCCACGCTCGGCGGCCTGCACGCGATCGAGCACCTGCTCGCCGCCGCCCTCCCCCTCGCCGTCCCGAGCGACGCGGGCGACATCGCGGGCCTCTCGACGATCCTGCACCCCGACACCCTCTCGCCGACGATCATCCTCCACGAGACACGCCCGGGCGGCGCGGGCATCGTGCGCAC
>JBILWG010000024.1:0-16110 GCA_044369995.1 Gaiellales bacterium
CGCCCCGGCGTCGAGGTGACGGAACTCGCGAGCGGCCTTCGGGTCGCGAGCGAGTTCCGTCCCGACGTCCACGGTGTCGCGCTCGGCTCGTGGATCCGCGTTGGCTCGCGTGACGAGGACGCCCACGATGCGGGCGTCTCGCACCTCCTCGAGCATCTCCTGTTCCGCGGCACGCAGCGCCATGACGCGCTGACGATCGCTGAGGCCTTCGATCGCTTCGGATCGGACCTCGCGGCATCCACGTCGCGCGAGGAGACGGATCTCAACGCGCGCGTGCTCGCGGCACACCTGCCGGAGGCCATCGACATCGTCGGCGCGATGATCGTATGCCCGGAGTTCAACGACCTCGAGCCGGAGCGGGAGGTCGTGCTCGAGGAGCTTGCGCTGTACGAGGACACGCCGGACGATCTCGTCCACGACATGCTCGGTGAGACGCTGTTTCCCGAACAGGCGATCGGGCGTCCCATTGCCGGTACGCCCGCCACGGTGCAGGCCATCGACGCACCGATGGTGCGCGCTCACCACGAGCGCCACTACACGGGCGATCAGGTCGTCGTCGCCGTCGCCGGCCCCGTGGCGCACGCAGAGGTGGTGGCCCTTGTGGGGGAGGCGTTCAGCGGGCTCGAGCGCGGCGTGTCGCAGAAGCGCACAGCGGCAGTCCCGGCCCGCGGTGCAGTCGCGTTCACCGATCGGGACACGGAGCAGACGCACATCGCGATCGGTGGCGGCGGTATCGGGCGGCGTGACGAGCGACGCTTCGCCCTCGCCGTGCTGGATCAGATTCTCGGTGGTGGGGCTGCGTCCCGCTTCTGGCAGGAGATTCGCGAGCAACGTGGCTTGGTGTATAGCGTCTACAGCTACGTGACCTTCTACGACGAGGCAGGCCAGGTCGGCCTCGCGCTCGGCACACGTCCGGAGAACGTGGAGGAGGCGCTTGAGGTCGCCGCGGTGGAGATCCGCGCACTCGCCGCCGGGCGGTTCCGCGATGGTGAGATCGAGCGCGCCCGCGACAATCTCAAGGCGCGGCTTCTGCTGAACATGGATTCCACGGTGGCGCGAATGAGCCGCCTCGGGCGGAGCCTGATCTCCGATATTCCCCTGATGAGCGACGACGAGGTCGCACGTCGTATCGATGAGGTCACTGCCAACGATGTGCGCGACCTGATGCTCGACCTCTACGATCCCTCCATGCTCTGCGTCTCCGGGATCGGTTCCGACCGCGCCGCCTTCGAACGCGGTGTGGCGCGCTTCCAGGAGCCTGGCGGGGGAGCGCACTGATGCGTGTTCTCGTTGTCGGCGCCACCGGCAAGCTCGGCATCCCCATCTGCACGGCGATCGCGGATGCGGCCGATCTCACGCTCGCGGGTCGCGTGGCGCGGTCACTCGGCGGCGAGACGGGCTTCGGGACGGTGGCGGAGGCCATCGACGGCACCGCGGCCGACGTGCTGATCGACGTGACGGCACCTGTCGCTGCCGAGCCGCATGCCATCGCCGCGCTGACGGCATCGATTCCGGTGGTGGTGGGCACGACCGGTCTGGACGCCGCGGCGTTGGAGCGCGTGCACGTCGCCGCCGTGGCGGCCGGTCGACCGGCGCTGGTGGTGCCGAACTTCGCGATCGGTGCGGTCTTGATGATGCGGTTCGCGGCGGAGGCCGCGCAGGTGATGGGGGAGTGCGCGATCGTGGAGGAGCACAATCCGGCCAAGCTGGATCGGCCGAGCGGCACCGCACTCCGCACCGCAGAGCTGGTGGAGGGCGTCTCGGGTGTCCGGCCGGAGATCTCGTCGCTGCGACTGGCCGGCGTGGTGGCCAATCAGAGCGTGATCTTCGGCGCCGCGGCGCAGACCCTCGAGCTTCGCCATGTGACAACCAGTCGTGAGGCCTTCGTGCCCGGGGCGCTGCTCGCAGTCCGCCGCGTCGGTTCGTTGGCGCCGGGCGTGCACGTGGGACTCGACTGCGTCCTCGAGGAGTCCCGCGCCGCGACGTGATCCCGGTATGCTTCCGCGACCGCGAGAGGGAGCAGGACATGCAGGCGCCAATCGGCCGGATTCTCACAGCGATGGTGACGCCGTTCGCGGCGGATGGCTCAATTGACCTCGACGAGGCTGTTCGCCTCGCCGAGCACCTGACCGCCAACGGCTCGGAGGGTCTCGTCGTGCACGGCACGACCGGCGAGGCGTCGACGCTGACGGACGAGGAGAAGCTCGCACTGACCGAGGCGGTCGCCGGAGCGGTCGGCGATCGCGTCCCGGTGATCAGCGGCACCGGCTCCAACGACACGGCGCACTCCGCGCACCTGACCCGACAGGCGGCGCGATTCTCCGGCGTGGCGGGCTTCCTGGCTGTCACCCCGTACTACAACAAGCCGCCGATCGCGGGGATCGAGGCGCACACGCGCGCCATCGCCGACGCCGCGGGCGACCTGCCGATCGTGCTGTACAACATCCCGCAACGCGTCGTCTTGCATCTGTCGCCCGCCGACATCGATCGCCTCGCCCGCATCGACACGGTGATTGCCGTGAAGCAGGCCGTCACCGATCTCGACGAGGCTCGCCAGATCGTCGAGGCCGGCAAGCTGGCGCTCTACGCCGGCAACGACGACCTCGTCCTGCCGTTCGCGCTGCTTGGCGGTTCGGGTGGCATCTGCGTCGCCTCGCACATCGTCGGCGCCGAGATGACGGCGGTGCAGGCAGCCGCCGATGCCGGAGATGCCGACGAGGCCAGACGCCTCGACGACGATCTGCAGTCGGCGTACACCGCGCTGTCCTGCGCCGTCAACCCGATCCCCGTCAAGACCGCGATGGACCTGCTCGGCTTCAGGGTCGGCGATCTGCGCCTGCCGCTGGTCAACGCGACCGACGAGGAGCGTGCCGTCGTGCGCGCCGAGCTCGTCGCCCGCGGCCTGATCGGCTGAAGCCCGGTAGCATCCCCCCAATCGTCAGCAAGCAGTCGGAGAACGTCATGGCCAAGACCAAGAAGCCCAAGAAGCGCACGTCGCCCCTCGCGCACCGCGTCCGCAAGATCGTCCGCCGCCGCAACGCGCGGCGCGCACGCTAGAGCGCCGTGCGCGCGTTCGCCTTCCTCGGCGATGGGTTGATGGTCTATCAGTCCGCGGTCGTCGATCTCGTGCGCGAGCGGGCACAGGTCGAGATCGATCCACTCGTCGCGGGCGATCTCGAGGAACTCGATGGCATCGCCGGAGGCGGCACCGCGCTGCTCTTCCTCTGCGGCCTGCCCTATGTGCGGACGCGTGATCGCGGTTTTCCCCTGCAGGCACTGGTCGCGCCAGTCTCCACTGCAGCGCCGGAGGGGCGCCCTGGCTACCTGAGTCTCCTGCTCGGTCGTCCCGGTCTCGCGGGGCAGGCGCTCGAGGACCTGACCGATCTGCGTCTCGTGATCAACAGCCGCGACTCGATGTCCGGCTGGGTCTTGCCCGTTGGCAGCGGTCTGCCGATGGATCGCTTCTCCTCGATTGTCAAGACCGGTGGCCACCGACTGTCCATGGAGGCTCTGCTGCGTGACGAGGCCGACGCCGCGCCCATCGACTCCATGCTGCTCGCCGGCGAACTGCCGGTGACGCCGGCGTTCGCCACCCTGCCCGTGCTCGCCGAGTACGGTCCCTCGCCAAGCCCGCCGATCGTGCTCGTCGGCGGCGACGCGGCTCTGGCTGAGCGCCTGACGGAGGTGCTCGAGCAGCTGCACCAAGACGAGGCCGGACGCGCCGCCCTCGCGTTGGGTCGTATGGCCCGACTGGAGCGCATGGCGGACGCGGATTACGATCTCACGCGAGCCTGCGATCGAGTGGCCGCCAGATGCACGCGCTGATCGTCCTGGCTCATCCGGAGGAGCACAGCTTCTCCGCGGCGATGGCTCGAACCGCTGCCGATGCGCTCACCGACGCGGGTTGGACCGTGGATCTCGACGATCTGGCCCGCGAGGGCTTTCACGCTGAGGCGTCGCGCGACGATTTCGCGGTGGTCCCGTCGGGCGGGCACGTGCAGCTGATGTACGCACAGGAGGAGGCGACCGCGACGACGGGCTACGCACCGGCGGTTGCCGATCAGATCCAGCGGCTGCAGGCCGCCGATCTTCTGGTCACGGTCTTCCCCTTCTGGTGGTTCGCGCCGCCAGCGCAGCTGAAGGGCTGGTTCGACCGCGTCTTCGCGAACGGCGTCGGCTACGGTCACAACCCGTATGACGACGGTCCCCTCAAGGGCACGCGCGCGCTCGCCGTCGTGGCGATTGGCGGTGACCGGGAGCTGTACGGGCCGAGTGGTCGGGGTGGCGATATCCACGCGTTGCTCAATCCCGTCCAGCACGGCACCTTCGGGTACGCCGCGATGGATGTCTTGGAGCCCTTCCTGGTGTTCGAGGCCGACGGGCGCGACGACGCGTACCGCGCATCCGAGCTCCAGCGCCTCCGTGCCCGTCTGGCACGGATCGCCGATGAGGCGCCGATCGTGACGGTCCCGCTCAAGGCGCAGTGAGTTCCGAGGTTCGTGACGCGGGCGAGGCGGGGGAGCCGCTTCGCCACTCGCTGCCGATCGTGTTCGTCGGCGGCATGGTGGGCACCGCCCTGCGGATCGGGCTCAGCGAGGCGCTCCCGCATGGCGCCGTCGCGTGGGGCATCCTCGTGGCGAACCTCGTGGGAGCGTTCGTGCTCGGTTTCCTGTTCGAGCGATTGCAGGAGCACCGACTGCGGGGAGCCGGTCGGTGGGCGCTGTGGGGGCCGGGGTTCCTGGGTGCCTTCACCACGTTCAGCGCCCTCCAGGTCGAGGCGGTCGACGCGATGCGGGCGGGGGATTGGCAGCACGGCGTGCTCTACCTGCTGGCCACGATCGGGCTCGGTGTGCCGCTGGCCGCCATCGGTCGACGCGTCGGGCGGGCGCTCCGATGAGTCTCTGGTGGTATCTCGTGGCGGTGCCGTTCGGCGGACTGGGTGCGGTCGGTCGCGTGTGGGCGACGCACGTGGGCGAGACGCGTGTGCCGGGCGGGGCCCCGATGGTCACGGCGCTCGTCAATATCGTCGGAGCCGCGGCGATCGGCATCGTGGTGGCACTGAGTGGAGACATCGGCATCCTCGTGCTCGGAAGCGGCCTGCTCGGTGGTTTCACCACGTTCTCGACGTGGATGGTCGAGGTCGATGCGCTCAATCGCGCGAACCGCGGGCGCGAGGCAGCGCTGACGCTCGCGGTCCCCGCTGTGCTCGGCGCAGTGGCCTACGCGATCACCCGCGCAGCGCTCTAGTACCCCGAACCCGGGATGTGCCTGAGGCGCGCGTCGGCCTGAATCGACGAGGAGATCACGCGCTGCGTGCCGCAGGCGCCACGGAGCACGAGCGTGTCCGTCTCGGCGTGGTCGGCAAAGAAGCGAACGCCGGACACCAGGTCGCCGTCGGATACACCCGTGGCAGCGAAGTACGTGTCCTGACTGCCGACGAGGTCGTCGGTATCGAGGATGCGCGTGAGATCGAGTCCAGTCGCGGTGATCGCGGCGGCCTCCTCGTCCGTGCGCGGCCAGAGGCGGCCGATGATGCGACCGCCGACGCTGCGGATCGCTGAGGCACTGAGCACACCCTCAGGTGTTCCACCGACGCCCCACAGGAGATCGATGCCGGTGCCGGGTCGGACGGCCATGAGACTGCCGGCAACGTCACCGTCGGGAATCAGGCGCACCCGGGCTCCAGCCGCGCGGATGCGGCCGATCTGCTCCATGTGACGTTCGCGGTCGAGCACCACGACGCCGATGTCGCGCACCTGGCAGCCCTTGCGCTTGGCCACGGACTCGAGCAGCTCCTCGATCGGCGCATCAAGCGTGAGCAGATCGGCGATGGCAGGACCGCCAGCGAGCTTCTCCATGTACACGGCCGGACCGGGATTGAACATGGTGCCGCGCGGCGCGATGGCAAAGGTGGCCAGGGCGTTCGGCTGTCCCTTGGCGGTCAGCGTGGTGCCTTCGAGGGGATCCACCGCGATGTCGACGGCAGGCCCGCCTGAGCCGACCTCTTCGCCGATGTAGAGCATCGGCGCCTCGTCCTTCTCGCCTTCGCCGATCACCACGATGCCGCTGATGGGGCACGCCTCGAGGGCGTCGCGCATGGCATCCACAGCCGCCTTATCGGCCAGATTCTTGTCACCGCGGCCGAGCCAACGGGCGGCGGCGATGGCGCCGGCCTCCGTGACGCGGGCGAGATCGAGGGCGAGGGAGGAGGGGAGCTGCTCGGACATGGGACGGATCCTAGTGCCTCGTGCGCCCGGATCGCGGCTACGGTTGCGGTATGACCCTCGACGTCGAAGCGATCCGCACCCAGTTCCCCGCGCTCAGCCGACAGCACGGTGGGCAGCCGCTCGTCTACCTCGACGGCCCAGGGGGCTCGCAGGTGCCGCAGGTCGTCGTGGACGCCGTGGCACACTCGCTGCTCCACGCCAACGCCAACACGGGTGGTGCCTTCGCCACGTCGATGGAGAGCGACGCGGCGATTGCTGCGGCGCGGCTGGCGGCGGCGGACTTCACCGGGTCGCGCCCGGACGAGATCGCCTTCGGCGCCAACACCACGACGCTGCAGTTCCTCCTCGCCCACGCAGTCGCGCGCACCTTCGAGCCAGGCGATGAGATCATCACGACCGAACTGGATCATGACTCCAACGTGGCCCAGTGGCTGCTCGTCGCCGCCGATCATGGGCTCGTGGTGCGACAGGCACGACTTCATCGCACCGACGGGACGCTCGACCTGCATCATCTCGAGAGCCTGCTGTCGCCGCGGACGCGGATCGTGGCGTTCACGCTCGCGTCGAATCATCTCGGCACCGTGCCCCCCTGTCAGGAGATCGCCCGCCATGCGCACTCCGTGGGTGCGCTGGCGTGGGCAGACGGCGTCCACTATGCCCCGCATCGACGGCTCGACCGGACCGCGCTCGGCGTTGATGTCCTGCTGACCTCCCCGTACAAGTGGTTCGGTCCGCATCTCGGCATCGCCTCCATCCGGCACGACCTCGCGGTCTCCTGGCCGGCCGATCGCGTGCGGCCGGCGGATGAGACTCCGGCCGGTCATCGGTTCGAGACCGGCACGCAGTCGCACGAGGCGATGGCGGGCATGACAGCCGCCGTGGAGTACCTCGCGGGGCTGGGCACGGGGCCAGATCGCATTGCCCGGCTGGACAGCGCCTTCGAGCGCATCCGCGCCCACGAGGATGCGCTGGCGCTGCGCTTCTGGCACGGCGTCGAGGATATGGAGCATCTCCGTGTCTACGGCATCACGGATCCCTCGCGGTTCGGCGACCGCGTCGCCACGTTCAGCTTCACGGTCGAGGGGGCGCATCCGGCGGAGGTCGCGCAGCGTCTGGCGCAGCGCGGCTTCGCCGTCTGGGACGGCAACTTCTATGCGCTCTCGGCCAGCACCGCCCTGGGCCTCGAGGCCCACGGCGGCGCCGTGCGCGTGGGGTTTCTGCACTACACCCTGCCCAGTGAGGTGGATCGCCTGATCGACGCGCTGGGCGAGCTCGGCTGACGACGCAGGCGCACGGCCAGAGGCGCTACGCTGCGACTTCCCGCGGATGTGGCGGAATTGGTAGACGCGCACGGTTCAGGTCCGTGTGGCCGTAAGGTCGTGGAGGTTCAAGTCCTCTCATCCGCATCGGGAGTCCCCGCTCGGCGCCTCGGCGCCGGCAGCGGCGCGGCGGAGACGGTCCAGCACCGCCACGCCGATCCCGGTCGGCTCCGGAGGCAGGACCGCAATGCGCGCAGCTCCCGACCGATCGGACGCCCGCAGCAGCGCGTAGAGCCGCTCGGCATACGCTGCGGGGGTGGCGCCGGCGTCGACCACGGCGTGGTAGCCACTCGCGACGGTTCCCGTCGGCGCGATCAGCGTCGTGCTGCCGGGATCGGCGAGTTCGCTCGGATCGGACACCAGCACCACGGGTAGGCGGGGCGCGTAGTGGGCGGCGAGGGTACCCGGCGCACGCGGTGCATCCGGCCCCGCCGGCGCGAGCGGCGTGGTGAGTGCCTCGCTGATCATCTCCGCCGTGATGGCGCCCGGCCGCAAGATGCGTGGCAGCACGCCCGTCAGATCGACGATCGTCGACTCGAGTCCAATCCGGCAGCGCCCCCCGTCGAGGATCACGTCGACATCGGTGCCCAGGTCCTCGGCCACGTGCTGGGCGGTCGTCGGACTGACCCGGCCGAAGCGATTGGCGCTGGGAGCGGCGAGTCCGGTGCCCGCGGCCTCGATCAGGGCCAGCGCCAGTGGGGCGTCCGGCAGGCGCAGGGCGATGGTGCCGGTACCGCCGAGCGCAGCAGGATCGGCCCGCTGCCCGGCCGGCAGGATCAGCGTGAGAGGGCCAGGCCAGAAGCGGCGTGCCAGCAACTCGGCGGCGTCCGGCCACGCCGTCACCCACGTTCGCGCGTCCGCATGCGTGGCGATATGGACAATCGACGGATGGTCGAGCGGTCGCTCCTTGATCGCATACAGACGTGTCAGTGCCGGACCGCTCGTGGCATCGGCAGCGAGCCCGTAGACGGTCTCCGTCGGCAGCCCCACGAGACCGCCGCGCTGGATGGCCGCCACGGCCAGGCTGAGATCGCTGGTGATCACCGTGACATCGTCGCATCTGCGGTGACGACTACGGTTCGGGTGTGCGCTTCCTCTTGTCGCTGCTCTGCCTCCTGCTCGCGGTCGTGTGCGCGCTCGGTTCGGGAGCGGGCGCCATGCTGGCGCGCAACGTTCTGGATCCGGCCGGGTTCTCCCGCGCCGTGGTGGCGACCGTCCAGTCACCCGCCGGTCTGGGACTGGCGCGCGCCTCGGTCCAGAATGCGGTATCGAACCGGGCCGCGGCCCAGCCTGCCCTGATCGCCGAGGGCGCCGCCGGGGTGGCGGGTGCGTGGACGGTGCGCGCGCTCCGCAGCGACGCGGCGGCGCAGATCCTGGCCCCGGTCGCCGTCGCCCTGCAGCAGGGCATCCTGACCGGGACGCAACAGGGCAGCGTCGAGTTGGACGTGCGTGCGCTTGCCGCGGCCGCCGAGACGCCACCGGTGGTCACCGGGATCCTGGACGTGGTGCCGGGACCGTTGCTCGTGGAGGTTCCCTGGCTCTCGGTGGCGCCGCTCGCCCAGACGGTGCTGCAGGAGCTTGATCGCCATCCGTGGCTTCCCATGGGCCTCGCCATCGCGTCGCTCGGGTTCGGCATGCTCGCGGTCATCACGGCCCGCCGTCGCGGACTCTCGCTCGTGCTGCTTGGAGCGACATTGGCGACGAGCGCGTTCCTGCTGCAGCCGCTCGCGACCGACGCAACGCGCTACGTGGTGCGGGGGCAGGGACAGGACGTCAGCACCGGCCCTCTGGCCGCCGTGTTCGTCGATCAGCTGTTCGACGGCTGGCGCGCGGTCAGCGGTGCGCTGATCGCCATCGGGCTCGCCCTGGTGCTCGTGGGCCTGGTCTTCGGGATTCGCCGTACGCAGCGCTAGCGTGGCGGCAGGAAGGCGATGCCCTCCGCATCGACGACATGGGCACCGCCGTCGATGGTGATGGTCGCCCCGTTGATGCCAGAGGCGCGGTCCCCGACCAGCCAGACGATGGCGTCCGCCACCTCCTCCGCCTCAGCAGCCCGACGGGATGGCGCGTAGCGCGTCACCTCGGCATACGCAGACGCCAGCCCGCCTGACTGCTCGGCGAGAGGCGCGAGCGCCGCATCGGCCATGGGCGTGCGAACCCAGCCCGGGCAGACCACGTTCGTGCGGACTCCCTGCGGCCCGTGATCGACGGCGAGCATGCGCCCGAGGTGCACGGCTCCGGCCTTGGCCGAACCGTACGCAACGGATTCCGGCCCGGCACGGAGCCCAGCCAGGCTGGCCACGATGACGATGGCGCCGCCCGTCTCGAGCAAGGCCGGCAGACACGCCTTCGCCGCCAGAAACGGCGCGGTGAGATTCTGGCGGAGCACGTCCTCGAAGCCAGCGCGCGTCTGGGTGAGCGCGGAGCCGCTGCGTCCGCCGCCGGCGGAGCACACGAGGGCGCAGAGGGTCCCGCCGGCTGCCGTCAGCCCGGCGACGGCGTGTGCAAGGTGCGCCTCATCGGCGGCATCGCCGGGGAACGCGAGGCCTGCGGTCTCTGTCGCGACCTGCTCGAGCGGAGCGGGCCGCCGCCCAATCAGCCCGACGAGCCAGCCGTCGGCGGCCAGTGCACGCGCGGTCGCCGCGCCGATGCCCGTGCCGCCACCGGTGATGAGGGCCGCTCGTCGCACCTAGGCCTCGAAGGTGACGGGGTTGGTCAAGGTGCCAACGCCGCCGACCGTGACACTGACGGTCTCGCCCGCCCGGAGATAGCGCCGCGGCTCGCGGCTGTCGCCGACGCCTCCCGGCGTGCCCGTGGCGATCACGTCGCCGGGGAGCAGCGTGATGCCACGCGTCAGGTACTCGATGATCTCCGCGACGCTGAAGATCAGATGCCGGGTGTTCGAGCTCTGCATGACCTCGCCGTCGATGGCCAGCTCGACGTCGACATCCGCGAAGTCAACCCCGTCGGTGCTGGCGATGGCTGGCCCGAGGGGGCAGAAGGTGTCGAAGCTCTTGCCGTAGTCGAACTGCCGCAAGGGCGTCTCGAGCTGGGCGCGCCGTCCCGACACATCCTGGACGCAGGTGATGCCGCCGATCGCCGACAGCGCATCGTCCCTGGTCGCCCGGTGCGTGCGGCGGCCGATCACCACGGCGAGCTCGCCTTCGAAGTCCGGTCGCGTCTCCTCCCGGGGAATCACGATCGACTCGCCATGGCCGATCAAGCTGGTGGAGAACTTCGAGAACACCACGGGCACCTCGGGAATGTCGAGCTGGGACTCCTCGGCGTGGTCCCGGTAGTTGAGGCCGATCGCGATGATCTTGCTCGGCACGACAGGGTGCAGCAGCTGCACCTCCGCCAGCGCGCACGTCGGGCCCGTCGCGCCGGCGATCGCGGCCCAGCCCTCAACCGTCGGGACGAAGCCCTGCTCTCCGGCTGCGCCGGCATCGACGATCATCTCGCCCTCGAGGCGTCCAAGGCGAACGTCGCCGGCTGCGTTTCGATAGCGCACTGCGTGCATGGGGATCCTCCGTGAGTCGACGTCCGCCAGCATATCCGCACCGGTAGGTCTGGATACAATCCGCACACCGACCGGGAGGGTGGGACATGACCGTCAAGCAGCTTCAGGCCAAAGGCGTCCGCATCTTGCGGCTCGTCTACAGCGATCTCTACGGCGTGCAGCGCGGCAAGGACGTGCTCCTGACGCGCGCCGCGCACGCGATCTCGCACGGCAAGCCGTTCGTCGAGGCCGTCATGACGATCGATCACCGTCACAACATCGTCAGCGGCGAGGAGGCGGGGTTCCGCGACTTCGTGGCGATCCCCGATCTCAGGACCGCGCGCATTCATCCGCTTGATCCGGAGGTCGCGGTGGTCCTGTGCGATCTGGAGTCCGTGCCGTCGCACAAGCCGTCGGGTCTCGATCCGCGCGGCTCGCTGAAGCGCATCACCGAGCGCTATGCCGCCTTGGGCTACACCGCGGTCGTCGCGCACGAGCTGGAGTTCTACCTCCTGGAGCGCAGCAGCGAGGGCGTCGGCGGCCTGCGGCCGCTGCCGATGCGCGACTCGAGCGTCTACACGGTCGGCCCGCTGGCCGATCCGACGGGTCTCGTCCGCGGCATGTTCGAGGCCTGCGAGGAATTCGGCCTCGAGCCGATCTCCATGGCACAGGAGTACGGGCACTCGCAGCACGAGATCAATCTGACGCACGGTCCGGCCGTCGAAGCCACCGACCGTGCGTTCCTGTTCAAGTCGCTGGTCAAGCAGATGGCCGACATGAACGGCGTCGTGGCGACCTTCATGGGGATGCCCGTTGACGACGACGAGTGCTCGGGCTACCACCTCCACGCCTCGCTCGTGAACAGGGCCGGGAAGAACCTGTTCGACGCTCCGCGTGCGAAGGACGGGCTCAGCGAGCTGGCGCATCACTTCATCGCTGGCGTCGTGTCCCATGCACCGGCGATGGCGGGTCTGCTCAATCCGACGGTCAACTCCTACAAGCGCATCATCAACGGCGGCCTGTCACCCAAGTTCGCGAACTGGGGGCACGACAACCGGATGTCCATGCTGCGCATCAGCGAGGAGCGCGGACCTGCGGCGCGTGCCGAGATGCGATCCGGTGACGGTGCTGCGAACCCGTACCTGATCAGCGCGGCTATTCTCGCCGCCGGTCTCGATGGCATCGAGCGCAAGCTCAAGTCGCCCAAGCCGGTGAGTGGCAACTTCTACGAAGGGCCCGAGGACGCGATGGGACTGCCGCTCCCGACGTCGCTCGGCGAGGCGCTGGACGCACTCGAGGCGGATACGCGGCTGGTGAAGGCGATCGGTCCGGAGCTGATCGAAGTGTTCCTGCGGAACAAGCGCTACGAGCTCGGTCGTTGGGAGGCGCACCAGAATCGCCTCACCGCCTGGGAGATCGAGGAGTACGCCGAGGCGCTCTAGCGCTGCATGCAGGGGCCGGCGAGCGCGTCGTCGGCCTCCGCATCGCTGAAGCCCGCTTCGAGAAGGAGTTCGCGCGTGTGCTCGCCCAGCAGTGGGGGATGCTGCGGTGCCGTGAGGTGATCGCCGTCGAATGCGATCGGCGAGCGGATGGTGCTGATCTCGCCTGCCGTCGGATGCGTGTGCAGCTGCAGGGCGTAGGGGGCAGCCGCCAGCGCCTCGGGGATCGTCCGGACCGGACCGCTTGGGACGTCTCGTTCCGCGAGGGCAGCGAGGAGTGCATCCGGGGCGAACTGCGATGTGGCGGCCTGGAGGAGTGGAATCAGCGCGTCGCGGTTGGCGACGCGGTCGGGATTCGTCGCGAAACGCTTGTCGGTGCCAAGCTCGGCCAGTCCGATGGCGTCGCAGAACGAGCGGAACTGTGGGTCGGTACCCACGGCGACGATGATGTGCGCCCCCGTGGTGGGGAACGTCTCGTAGGGGACGATCGACGGGTGTGCGTTGCCAAATCGCTCAGGCTCCCACCCGGCAATCGATGCCTCGGTGCCACGGTTGACGAGCCAGGCGAGCTGGGCGTCAAACAGCGAGACCTGTACACGACGGCCTGGTGCGCCGCCGCGGACGGCGAACAGCGCGGCCAGGATGCCGTTGGCGGCGAACATGCCCGAAGTGACATCGGCGATGGCGACGCCAACCTTCATCGGCGCGCCGTCAACGTCGCCCGTGATGCTCATGATGCCGCCCTCACCCTGGATGGCAAAGTCGAAGCCGGGGAGCGGTGCTTCGGGACTGTCATGCGGATAGCCGCTGATCGAGCAGTACACGAGCGACGGGTTGTCGGCGCGCAACGCATCCCAACCAAGCCCGAGTTTGTCGGCGCCGCCCGGAATGAAGTTCTCGATGACCACGTCGCAGGTTGCCGCGATGCGCTTGGTGATGGCGATGCCGTCAGGATCGCGCAGATCGATCGCGATTGAACGCTTGCCACGGTTCGCGCTCATGTAGTACGTCGCCTCGTCACCGGCCCACGGCGGACCCCAGGCGCGGGTGATGTCACCGCCCTTGGGGTTCTCGACCTTGATGATGTCTGCGCCCATGTCGGCGAGTACCATCGCGCAGTACGGGCCAGCCAAGACCCGCGAGAGATCGAGGACGCGGACGCCCGCGAGCGGGCCGTTCGTCGGCGGGGCGACGGTCATGTCAGCCGTTGAGCGTCTTGACGATCAGGTCGAGGTGTTCGCCCGGCTTGACCTTGTGCAGGACATGCTCGAGCGTGCCGTCTGGTCCGATGATGAACGTCGAGCGCTCGACGCCCATGTACTTTTTGCCGTACATCGACTTCTCCACCCAGACGCCGTACTGCTCAGCGACGCGGTGGCCTTCGTCGGCCAGCAGGGGATAGGGGAGGTCGAACTTGGCGCGGAACTTGGCGTGGCTCTCGGGCGAGTCGGGCGAGATGCCGAACAGGACGACGTCGAGCGCTTCAACCTGGTGCCAGCCGTCGCGGAGTGCGCAGGCCTGCGTCGTGCAGCCCGGCGTGTCGTCCTTGGGATAGAAGTAGAGGACGATGCGTTGGCCCCGAAGGTCCGCGAGCGAAACCGTGGCTCCCATGTCGTCGAGCATGGTGAAGTTAGGGGCAACAGCTCCGGCGGAAAGACTCATGCGGGTAGTCTACGCGGCGATGTTCCGTCGTCGGCGTCGCCTGAGATCCGCCTTGGCCTGTGGCTTGCTCGCGGCCGCGGCGGTCCTGACGGCATGTGGTTCTGAGCAACTCGACGGCCGCGTGTCCGTGGTCGGCTCGTCGTCGTTGCTCCCGATGATGTCCTCGGTTGCCAGTGCGTTTTCGTCGCAGCACTCGCTTGCCTCCATGCAGGTGCGCATGGCAGGAACGAGTGATGGTGTTGGGCTCTTCTGCGATGGGCTCGCGGCAGTCACCGGCGCGTCGCGTCCGCTCAACGAGCGGGAGCGTGGCAACTGCACCGCATCGAACATCCGCTACGTTCGGCTGCATGTCGCGAATGACGGCGTGGTGTTGTTCACGCCGGATGATGCGTCGCTTCCCCAATGCCTGACAGCTGACCAGGTCTACGCGCTCATGGGTCCGCAGTCGATGGCGGTCGCCACGTGGTCTGAGGCCGGGACTATCGTGCGCGGCGCCGGGGCAGACCTGCCCGACACCACGCTGCAGGTGATTGGTCCAGACGCCGGCGCCGGAACGCGTCAGGTTCTGATTGATCTCCTGATCAGTCCGATTGCAAAGGAGCGCGGCACGGTGCCGACCCTCCGGGCTGATTACACATCGGTTCCGAGCGAACAGCTGATTCCCAGCAAGACGGCAAGCACGGTGGGCGGTCTCGGGTTCACCGGCATGGCGCTGTACAACGAGTCCGAGGAGCGTTTGCTCCCGCTTGCGATCGACGATGGTGATGGCTGCGTGACGCCGTCGGTGGAACACGTGCGTGACGGCACCTACGCGCTTGGTCGGGCGCTCTACGTGTACGTCAACCTCGACGAGGTGAAGACCGACCCTACGCTTGACGCGTTTATCGAGGCACTGCTCTCGCCGAGTGGACTGGCCGCGGCGGCCGCGACCGGGAGCGTAGCTCTGTCTGACGACGAGGCCGATGCAGTGCGCGCCCACTGGGCCGAGGCCATGCAGACGGGGCAAGGTGACAAGGAGTGAGAGCGCTCACGTCGCTGAACGGCGTCGAGATTTCGCTGCTCTGTGTCGGTGGCGCGCTCGCGTTTGCGCTGGCGACGGGGTTCATCCTGCGGCAACTGGTGCACGTCGGGGCGCGAGAGTCGGCGGGACTCACCGCTGCGGCGTACATGACGGTCCTTGGCAGTCTCTTCGCCATCCTCACTGGCTTCCTGATCAACACGGAGTACTCCACGTATCGACAGGCGCAGAACGGCGTCGGCACAGAGGTCGCTGCGGCCAGCGAGCTTGCGTACGCCAGTGCGTCTCTCCCGGCAGTGGACGCCTCGCTCGTGCAGGACCGCTTGCGGTCCTATCTCGTCACGGCGTCCGTGCGGGAGTGGCCGCATCTGGCGCACGATGCCGAAGCCCCATCGCCGGCGTCTGCGAACGTATCCCAGCTCTCGCAGTTGGTCTACTCGTTCGGTCCTCGACCCTACGTGGGAAGTTCGACGTCCGATGCCATGAACGCGGCGATGACGAGTCTGACGGAAGCCCGGCGCCAGCGCATCGTGATCGCCACGCAAGAGCTGCCGCTACCGCTCTTTCTGCTCGCGGTGATTAGCGGCGTTGCGCTGATTGTCGGATCGCTGCTCGTTGCCCTCCGTTCGGGTCCGCGCTATGCGTTCGTGGCTGCGGGCATCATCTTGATCGTCGGCTTCGATCTCGCGGCCATTCTGTCGATTAGTGCGCCCTTCGCCGGACCGACCGTGGTGTCGGTAACTGCCGCGCCGATCGAGCAAGTGGTCAGCGAGCTCCGTGCGGGCCTGTATCTCCCCTGGATCAGCTCGCCATGACGCATCGACTTGTACTCCTTCTCGTTCTGGTCGGGTTGGTCGCAGCAGGCTGTGGTGGATCCTCGTCGTCGCAAACCTCGGTGGCCTCCTGCACGGAGAGCGGTCCCACGTGCGTGCGCGTTGGGCTCGGC
>JBILWG010000128.1:0-5717 GCA_044369995.1 Gaiellales bacterium
GCTCGGCCTGATCGCCACAGCCTGCGGCGGTTCGGACAACGGCGACAAGCTGGTCGTCTACTCGGGTCGCGAGCAGGAGCTCGTCGAGCCGCTCTACGCGCAGTTCACCAAGGACACCGGCATCGAGCTCGACGTGCGCTTCGGCGAGTCGCCCGAGCTCGCCGCGACGATCCGCGAAGAGGGCGATGCCACGCCCGCCGACGTGTTCTACGCCCAGGACGCCGGCTCGATCGGCGTGCTCGAGCCGCAGCTCACCGAGCTGCCGTCGGCCGACCTCGAGCTCGTCGATCCCCGCTACCGCGACCCCGCCGGCCGCTGGGTCGGCGTGACGGGTCGCGTCCGCGTCCTCGCCTACAACACCGACCGCGTCGAGGCCGCGGCGCTGCCGGCCTCCGTGCTCGAGCTCGCCAGCCCCGACTGGACGCTCGGCGACGTCGGCGTCGCCCCGACCAACGCCTCCTTCGTCGGCTTCGTCAGCGCCATGCGCGTGACGCTCGGCGACGAGCAGACGCAGGCGTTCCTGGATGGCCTCGCCACCCACGCGAAGACCTTTCAGAAGAACGGCCAGATCGTCGACGCAATCGCGTCCGGCGAGGTCGACACCGGCCTCGTCAACCACTACTACCTGTACGAGAAGCTCGGGAGCGACGCCAACGCGCCGATCGCCAACCACTACTTCGATCCCAACGACGCCGGCTCGCTCGTCAACGTGTCGGCCGTCGGCATCCTCGCCTCGTCCACGCAGAAGGAGGCCGCGGAGACCTTCGTGCGCTGGCTGCTCACGGAGGGTCAGGTGTTCTTCGCCAACGACGCGGAAGAGCGCGAGTACCCCCTCAACAGCGCGCAGCCCGGTCTCGAGCGCGCCGCCGAGCTGCCCGCCCTGAAGGACCATCACGGCCCCGACGTCGACCTGGCCAAGCTCGGCGAGGACATCGAGGGCACCATCGCCATGATCCGCAAGGCGGGGCTGGTCAGCTGAGCCCGGCAGCGACAGACCGCCGGCGGCGGGGACTGCTCGTCCTCGCCGCCGGACCGGCGCTGCTGGTCGCCGTTGCACCGATCGTCTACCTGATCCTGCGCGCCACGGCCGACGACGGACTGCAGGCCCTGTCCGTCGAGACGATCGTTCCCGCCACGCTCCGGACATTCGTCCTGGCGCTGCTCGTCGCGATCGGCGCCGTCGGCATCGGCGTGCCTCTGGCGGTTCTGGCCGTTCGGACGAACCTCCCCCTGCGGCGCGCCGTGCTCGTCCTCGGTGCGCTGCCGCTCGTCATCCCCAGCTACGTCGGCGCGCTCGCCCTACTGGGCGCCCTCGGACCACGCGGCCTGCTCGCGCAGGCGCTCGAGCCGGTCGGCGTCTACCGGCTGCCGACGATCGATGGGCTGCTTGGCTCGACGATCGTGCTGGTGCTCTTCACCTACCCGTACGTGCTGCTCCTGACCGCCTCGGCACTGCGGCGCATCGATCCGGCCCTCGAGCAGGCCGCCCGCGGCATGGGGCGCGGCTCGCTCGAGACGTTCCTGCGCATCACCCTGCCGCAGATCCGCTCGGCCGTGATCGCAGGTGCGCTGCTCGCCGCCCTGTACGCGATGAGCGACTTCGGCGTGGTCAGCCTGCTGCGCTGCACGACGCTGACCCGCGAGGCGTTCCTGCGATACGACGCGCTCTACGACCCGGCGGGAGCCGCCGCCGTCGGCCTCGTGCTGGCCGCGCTCGCGCTGCTGATGGTCGCGGCGGAGCAGTGGACGCTCCGCGGCTCGACCGTCGCCGCACGTCGGCGGGTCCGGGCGCGGGAGGCCGTCGTGCCGCTCGAGCTGTCGCGTGGAGCCCGCGCCGGTGCGATCGCCTTCGTCGGCACCGTGATCGCCCTCGCGCTCGTGCTGCCGCTCGCGATCCTGTGCTGGTGGGCGATCAGCCTGGCCGGCGAGGCGAATCTCGTCACGCAGCTCGTCGATGCACTCCCCGCGTCCGGCAATGCGATCGGCGTCTCGCTCGCCGCCGCCGTCGTCTGCGTCCTGCTCGCCCTGCCCGTCGCCGCACTCGTTGCGCGTTCGAGCGGGCGACTGCCACGCTGGATCGAGAGCATCTCGTACGTCGGCTACGCGCTCCCGGGCATCGTCGTCGGCCTCGGCCTCGTCTTCTTCGCGATCCGCACCGCTCCCTTCCTGTACCAGACGGCGGCCCTGATCGTGCTCGCCTACGTCGTGCGCCTTCTACCGCAGGCGATCAGCGGTGCGCGCAGCGGCTGGGAGCGCGTCGATCCACGCTTCGAGCAGGCCGCCCGCGGCATGGGGCGCTCCGCCGCGGACACGCTCGTGCGCGTCACCCTGCCGCTCGCCGCACCCGGCGTGCTGACCGGTGCGGCCCTCGTCTTCCTGACGGCGATCAAGGAGTTGCCCGCGACGCTGCTGCTCCGCCCCAACGGATTCGATACTCCCGCCACGCTGATCTGGCAGAAGACCAGCGTGGCCGAGTACGCGTCGGCCGCCGTCCCCGCCCTGATCCTGATCGCGATCAGCGTGCTGCCCGTCTACCTGCTCTTGATCCGCCCCGAGGCGCGTACCTACCGCCGGTCGAGTTAGCGGATCTGCCTCTGCGTCTGTGCGACGGTTGCCGCCGTTTGTCGGTGAGAGGCCCAGGCGCACACGCTGCTCGCGGGTGTGGTCGGTGCGGCGTGCCCGGGCTGCGGCTCGATGCGCACGCGCTGGCCGACCTCGACCATGCCGACGCTCGGCCGATGCGCGATCGCCACGCTGCCGTCGGGCAGGCGCGTGGAACGTGCAGCTAGCTGCGGGCGAGCTCGCGGTCGCCCCAGGCGACCGGCACCAGCGCGGCGTGCCCGGGCTGCGGCTCGATGCGCACGCGCTGGCCGACCTCGACCATGCCGACGCTCGGCCGATGCGCGATCGCGACGCTGCCGTCGGGCAGGCGCAGCGTGTACAGCACGTCATGGCCCCGGAAGTCGCGTCCCTCGACGATGACGTCGCCGGACGCATCGTCGGCCACGCCAACCAGCTCCGGACGGACGTACACGCGGACCGGACCCTCGGCGTGGCTCAGCAGGGCGTAGCTGCCGAGCGGCGTATCGACGCTCTCGCCGTGCGCCACGCCGTCGAGCACGTTCGCGCGACCGAGGAAGTTCGCGACCTCGCTGCAGAACGGCTTGCGGTAGAGCACCTCGGGCTGGTCGACCTGCATGATGCGCCCTTCGTGCATGACCGCCACGCGGTCGGCGATCGAGAGCGCCTCCTCCTGATCATGCGTGACGAAGATGCAGGTGAGTCCGGTCTGCCGGAGGCGACCGATCAGCTCGGTGCGCACCTCGTCGCGCGTGCCCTGGTCCAGGCTCGAGAACGGCTCGTCGAGCAGCACCAGCTCGGGATCCTGCGCCAGCGCGCGAGCGAGGGCGACGCGCTGCTGCTGGCCGCCGGACAGCTCGGTCGGCCGGCGCTCGGCCAGCTCGGCCACGTCGAGCAGGTCGAGCAGTTCGCGCGCACGCTCCTCGCCGCCCTTGCGCTGCTCCTTCGGCAGCGCAAACGCGACGTTCTCCACCACCGTCAGATGGGGAAACAGCGCGTAGTCCTGGAACACCATGGCGACGCCACGATCCTGCGGTCCGACCCAGAGGCTGTCGTCGACGACGACGCGGCCCGCGATCTCGATCCGCCCGGCATCGGCATGCAGGTGTCCCGCGATGGCGTTCAGCAGCGTGGTCTTGCCACACCCCGACGGGCCGAGAATCGCGAGGATCTCCCCCTGCTCCACCGCGAGCGAGACGCCGGCGAGGGCGGCGACGTCGCCGAACGCGCGCGTCACGCCGTCGAGCCGGAGTGCGATGGGCTTGCTCACGAACAGAAGGGTACCCTAACTCCCGGGTCTCGGCAGGCGTCGGGCATGCTTCGCCCATGAGCGCATGGCAGAACGATGGCAACGAGATCACCGGCAAGGTCCTTGCGGTAGCCGGCATCTTCGCCGTGCTCGCACTCGCAATCGGCTTCGCCGTCGGCATGTTCCTGGGGCGCTCCACCGCGCCGACGCTGCCAACCCTGGCCGGCCAGGTGCATCAGAACGCCGCCGCCATCCAGGCGCAGCTCGAGCCGGCCAAGGCCAAGTACGACGCCTCGGTGCCCACCGGCACCATCGAGGACCCCGCGGCCTACGCGGAGGCGCAGGAGCGCATCACGCGCGCCAAGGCGCAGCTCGCCGCCGAGCACGCAAGCTACGAGGCGATGGCCCCCGGCGCCTACCTGCGCGCCGTCACCGCGCTCGACGCGCTTGCCGTCGCCGCCTCGACGCCGGTACCCGCGGCCGAGTTCGACCGCCTCTTCGCCGCCGCGCTGGCGGCCATCGGCGTGCTCGCCGGGCAGTAGCTCAGAACAGGCGGTTCTGGTCGTCAGGCGTCGGTGCCGAGCCGTGACGCGTCAGCCACAACCGCCCCGCGAAGGCCCGCAGCTCGCTGCTGTCATCGCCCCCATCGGCGGCCTGCGCGCGCAGCTGCGCGATCGTCTCGCGAAGGATGCGATCGACCGCGCCGTCACCCGCCACGGCACGGGCCCGTGCGACGTTCGACCGCCGTCCGGCCACGCGCCACGCGCTATGCCCCGTCGACGGATCGACTTCGAACTCCACGCCCCCACCGGGAGCCACCTGTCGGATCGGTGCCACGGACGGAATGGTACGGGCGACCGACGCTCCACCGCTCCCCCTGAGCGCCGCGCCGACTGGGGCGCGACGCTCGAGTTGGGAGGATCCGCCTTGCGGCGGTGAGACCAGACGGCCTTCTGGGCTCGTCAGGCGACGGTCATGAGGGAGGGAACCATCGCTTGGCCTCAAGACTACGTGGGATCCGTGGGCAAACCCTCAACGAAACATCACGGTTTCGTCACAGTCGCACAGCGCCATTCAGAGCCCGAGCGCAACGCGCAACGGCACGACGCAGGCCACCAGCGCTCCCACGGCGAGAAACGGCACCAGCGGCAGCGTCGCCCCGCGTCCGCGCAGCACCAGGAGCGGCACCGCCACGACGCTCGCCACGAGCAGTCCCACGACCACCGCCAGCGGCAGCGCGCCACCGAGCACGACCCCGAGCATCGCGATCAGCTTGACGTCACCGAGCCCGAAGCCGCCCCGTGCAACCAGGGCCAGTGCCAACGCGATCAGGCCGCCCACCGCTCCGGTCAGCACGTGCGGCATGATGGCGCCGGGATGCGTCAGCAGGAGCACGGTGGCACCGCCCAGCGCTCCCGCCACGATCAGCGTGTCCGGTACCACGCGCCACGCGAGATCGATCGCGCTGGCCGGCAGGAGCACCGCCAGCAGCACCAGTCCGCTGGCCAGCGTCGCCGGGCTGGGCGCCAGCGCTCCGAGCAGCGCGCCGAGTGCGGCACCACCGCCAACCAGCCAGAGCGGCCTCGCCGCCGTGGCGGTCCACGCCGGCTGGGCAAGCCGCTCTTCGATACCCCCGGGCAGCCAGCGTACGAGCGGTACCGCGATCAGACCGAGCGCCGCCCCGATCAGCAGCCCCGCGGCGGTCATGTCCCGCGGGCGGCCGCCAGCATCGTCTCGAGCGGCGCGGTCGCTCCCGTCCAGATCTCGAGGGCATGGGCGCCCTGCCGCGCGAGGATCTCCAGGCCATCGACGACGGCGCATCCCGCCTCGGCGGCGGCCATGATCAGCGGTGTAGGCGTGGCGTCAGCGCGGTACGCGAGATCCACGA
>JBILWG010000025.1:0-16006 GCA_044369995.1 Gaiellales bacterium
GGGTAGTGTCCGGGGGTCGCGAAGACGTCGATCGTCATGCCGGCGAGCGTCAGCTGCGTGCCGGGCTCGAGCGTTCCCTCCGGCTCGTGCTCGACGTACGGGCCGAAGCCAGGCCACAGGTGATCGTTGACGTGGGCAACCACATCCCGATCTCCAGGGCTGGTATAGACTGGGCACGTCGCCTCCCCGGCGACGGCGCCGACCGCGCCGATGTGATCGAGATGCCCGTGGGTCACGAGAACCGCGACGCATCGCAGCCCGAGGTCCGAGAGCGCGGAGATGACGCGTTCCGGCTCTTCACCGGGATCGATCACCACGCAGTCGGCCGAATCGTCGGGGTTGACGATGTAGCAGTTTGTCCCGTAGGGCCCGAGCGAGAGTGATGTGGCCTGCAGGGGAATAGGGTGTCTCCGTCGTACGTTAGGTCTGAGGCGCCAGTGCGCTTGCAGCAGTCTACCGGCGCGTCGCGTCGAACCAGCCGAAAGGGAACCGCATGATCGTCGAGCAGCCGCAAGAGGTCCAGGAGCTTCCCGAGTACCAGCGCCTGATCGAGGTCGGCAACGAGCGGGGAACGCTGGCCTTCGGCGAGATCGTCGAGGCGCTCGCCGAGCACGAGCTGGAGCCCGAGGCGATGGATGCCGTGAAGGGCATGATCGAGGCCGAGGGCATCGAGATCATCGAGGACAACGACCGCCCGGCTGAGCCCACTGCGCTCGAGCGTCGGCTCGCCTACGAGGGCACCACGGACTCCCTGCAGCTGTTCCTCCACGAGGTCGGCCGCTATCCCCTGCTGACGAAGGCCGACGAGATCCGTCTCGCCAAGCGCGTCGAGAAGGGCGATATGCAGGCCAAGCAGCAGATGGTCGAGTCGAACCTGCGTCTCGTCGTGTCGATCGCCAAGAACTACCGCGGCCAGGGCCTCGGGTTCCTCGACCTGATCCAGGAGGGCATCCTCGGCCTGATTCGCGCCGTCGAGAAGTTCGACTGGCGCCGCGACCTCAAGTTCTCGACCTACGCCACCTGGTGGATCCGCCAGGCCGTGGCGCGCGCCCTCGCCGACAAGAGCCGCACGATCCGCCTGCCCGTCCACGTCGTGGAGCGCCTGCAGAAGATCAACCGGGCCGAGCGCACGCTGATGCTGCGCCTCGGCCGCGAGCCCTCGAACGAGGAGATCGCCGAGGAGGCGAAGCTGCCGCTGTACCAGGTGCTCGACGTGCGCAAGGCCGCCCGCTCCCCCATCTCCCTCGAGGAGCCGGTGGGCGACGAGGGCGAGTCCAGCTTCTCCGACTTCCTGGCCGACAGCGAGGCCATCGATCCGATGGATGCGGTCTCGGACCAGCTGCGCCACGAGGCGCTGCAGGAGGGCCTGAGCGCCCTGCCGGAGCGCCATCGGCGTGTCCTCGAGCTGCGCTACGGCCTCGACGGCCTCGATCCTCGCACGCTCGATGAGATCGGCCGCGAGTTCGGGCTCACGCGCGAGCGCATCCGTCAGATCGAGGTCGAGGCGCTGCGTGAGCTCGCCGCGATCCGTGAGATCCAGGGCCTGCGGGCCGTCCCGGGGGCGTAGACTCCACGGGCGGTACCGATCCGCAGCGGGACGTGGCGCAGCCTGGTAGCGCACGCGCTTTGGGAGCGCGGGGTCGTCAGTTCGAATCTGACCGTCCCGATCCTGCGGATCGGAGCCTGTTCGCCCTGGCCGGAGGGCTGCCGGGGCTCGACCGGCTGACCACGCGGTTCTACGAGCGGGTCTTCGCCGATCCGCTGCTGCTGCCGCTGTTTCGGGACCCCGCCGACCCCCACGCCGAGCGTCTCACGCTGTGGCTCGCCGAGCTGCTCGGCGGCCCGAAGCTCCACACCGAGCAGCGCGGCGGCTTCGACGTCATGCGCGGCGCCCACCAGGGGCTCAGGATCACGGGCGAGCAGCGCAAGGCATGGGCCGATCACATGCATGCCGCCGCCGAGGAGGTTGGTCTCAGCGAGGAATTCCGGCGGGCCTTCATGCCGTTCGTCGAGGGCGGGAGCACCTTCTGCCAGCGCGTCTCCTGGCCGCGCGACCAGCGCTGGGCGCGCTGACTCCCCCACCGGCGCGGTGGGACGATCCGCCACGCTCCGGCCTGTGTTGAACCCCGCCGGCTGTGGGCACGCACGGCGTCCGCTCGTCGGCGACGGCCGTGCACTCGTCGATGGTGCCGCGGAGAGCACCCCGCGGGCGGCGGGGCGCATCGTGCTCGCCGTTGCCGCAGCCATCGCAGCTGCGGCACCGCTGGCGGGGCTCGCCGAGCGGCGTGGCGGCCGGACCGGGATCGCGCGGACGCGGGTCTAGGCCGCGGCCACGGGTGGCGTGGAGCGGGCGCGGTAGCCGAGGCGATTGGCCCACTCCATGCCCACGCCCAGCACCAGCAGGCCGACCATCTGGCCCACGTACAGCGTCTCGTTCCCACCGAAGCGCGTGAGCGTACCGGCGAGCGCGATCAGGAGCACGCCCGCGAGGATGGTCGCGTTGGCGCCGACGCGGCGGCGGCGCGCCAGCGAGACGCCTGCGCCGAGCACCAGCAGCAGCGTGCCCACGCTGTTCATCGCGATCGCCCAGACGGCGGCGTGTCCGCCGATGGCGGTGTTGGGTGGCGCGCTGAGTCCCTGCACCTGGCTGAGGGCGACGCCGTCCACGGGGGCGAGCAGCACGGTCACGGTGGCGCCGACCACGGCGGTGATCGTCATGCCGAAGATGATCAGCGCCAGCGAGCGCGGCAACGCCAGGAAGGCGCTGCCCGAGCCGAGCACGGCGACGCAGAGGCAGGCTCCGGCGAGGTAGTAGACGCGGAAGGAGGCACTCCCCCAGCCGTCGGCGCTGCCGTACGCCGCGGCGCCGCTCGCGGCCGCGAACAGGAGCAGGCCGAGGGCCCACAGCGGCTTGGCCGGCGCGAAGGACCGGGCGGCGCTCCCCGCCATGCGCGCCGCCAGCGCACCCGCGATCAGCGCGGTGACGAGCGGCAGGATGGCGGAGTCCGCGAGCACTGCCCGTAGGCTACCCGCGATGCGCGCCTCGCGAATGCTCACCGGCACGCTGATGGTCGTCGGTGCCGTGGCGCTGTGGGGCATCAACGGCACCGCGTCCCGGGTCGTCATGGACGCCGGCGTGGAGCCGGCGCGCCTTGCGGAGATCCGGATTGCCGCTTCGGCGGGACTGCTGCTCCTGTGGCTGCTGTGGCGCGATCGCCCGGCGCTCCGGTTGGGTCGCCGCGAGGTGCTCCCGTTCCTCGCCTTCGGCGGCATCGGTCTCGTCTGCGTGCAGTGGACCTACTTCGAGGCGATCGATCGGGTGCCGATCGGCGTCGCGCTGATCATCGAGTACTCCGCCCCGCTGCTGGTTGCGCTGTGGGTGCGATTCGTCTGGAAGCGCCAGCTGCCGTGGCTGGCTTGGGTCGCGTTGCCTGTCGCCCTCGCCGGTCTCGCACTCGTCCTCGGGGTCGGGGGCGGTCAGTTGGCCGGGCTGTCGACGGCCGGGATCCTCTGGAGCATGGCGGCCGGCGTCGCGTACGCCTACTACGTGCTGCACGCGGAGAGCCTGACGCGCCACCGCTCCCCCACGGCGGTGCTGGGCATCGGGCTCGCGTTCGGCGCGGTCGTCTTGTCGATCGCCCTGCCGTGGTGGTCGTTTCCGTGGGCAGCGCTGACGGAGACGGCCTCCACCGCTCCACTCGACGCGCCCGCGTGGCTCTACTGCACCTTCGTCGTGGTGCTCGGCACCGTCGTGCCCTTCGCGTTGATGCTGGCGGGAGTGCAGCGGATCGGCGCCGACGGCGCCTCGGTCACGGCGATGCTCGAGCCGATCCTCGCGGGCGCCATCGCCTGGGTCGCGCTCGATCAGGTGCTCTCCGCGGAGCAGATTCTCGGTGGCGCGATCGTGCTGGCAGCGGTGACCGCGGCGCAGGTGAGCCGGGCCCGCGCTGCCAGCCCGTGATGCCTACCGCCCGGTCAGGATCAGGTCGGCGCACTTCTCGCCGATCATGTGAATGCCCACCACCGGGTTGACGGTCGTCAGCGCCGGGAAGATGGCGCCGTCTGCGACGCGCAGTCCGTCGATGCCCTTGACGCGCATGTCGGGGCCGACCACCGTCGTCGGATCGTCGATCGCGCCGATCTTGCAGCCGCCGAGCGGGTGGTACACCGTGTGGTGCGCGGCCCGTCCGTACGTCGACAGGTCCTTGCGTGACGTGATCTTCGGTCCCGGCGCAACCTCGCGCTTGATCCACTCCTTGAAGGGACCGGTCGCCGCGACCTCGCGGGCGATCTCGAGCCCGTCCACGATCGTCTGCTCGTCGTAGCCGTCCGGATCGGTGAAGTAGCCGAAATCGATCGCCGGCTTGATGTCGGGGTTGCTCGACAGCAGCCACAGACGACCGCGCGACTTCGTGCGCGGGATGTTCGGCGTCATGCAGATCACGTTCTCGGGCACCGGGTAGCCGAGGCGCTCGGTGTTGAGCGTGAACGGCAGCTGATAGGTGTGGTACATCAGGTCGGGCCGATCGTCCTGCTTGAGGCGGTTGACGAACAGCGCGCAGTCCGCGCCCATCACGGTCTGCGGCCCGAGCGGCTTCTTCAACTCCCAGATGATGATCGACTCAGGATGATCCAGGATCTCGCCGCCGACGCTCGGCAGGTCGTGCTGCACCGCGATGTCGAGTTCGCGCAGCTCGTCCGCCGGGCCGATGCCGGACAGGAGCAGCAGGCGCGGCGAGTCGATGGCGCCGGCGCAGAGGATGATCTCCTGCGCGGCGGCGTACGTGATCCGCTCACCGGTGAGTTCGTTGACGCAGTCGACCGACGTGGCGCGGTCGCCCGTGAGATTGAGCCGCAGCGCGCGGGTGTTGAGGATCAGGTGCAGGTTCTCTCGCGTGTCCATGATCGGATGCAGGTAGGACACGCTGGCGGAGGAGCGGACACCGGTGGCAGGGTCGTAGGCGACATCGAGAAAGCCCGCGCCGTCGCTGAAGGGCGCGGCATTCCAATCCGGCGACTTCTGCACGCCCGTGGCGGCAACGGCGGACTCGATCCAATCGGGGAGAATCGGATCGCGGTCCTGCTCCGGCACGATCTGGTGCTTGTTGGGCAGCTTGGCGTAGTACTGCTCCATATTGGCGCCCTCCCAGCCGGTGGCGCCCTGTGCGGCCCAGTCATCCCAGTCGCCCGGCAGGGGCTTGAACCAGATCATCGTGTTATGGGAGGAGCACCCGCCGAGCACCTTGGCTCGGCTGTGCACGATGTGCGAGTTGCCGCGCGGCTGGATCTGCGTCGTGTACTTGTAATCGAAGTCGCTCTCGAGCAGTTCGAGCCAGCGCTTGATCTTGAGGACCTCGTCGAACGGACGATCGTCGGGTCCGGCCTCGATCAGGCCGACCGTGATGTCGGGGTTCTCGGTCAGGCGTGCGGCGATGACGGAGCCGGCCGTGCCGCCGCCGACGATGATGTAGTCGAGGTCCGTGCTCATGTCCCCTCCCAGGGTCCGTGCAGTGCCCGAACAGTACCGGCGCGCAGGCGCTTTGTCAGGAGCGGCGAATCGGCGAGGGCTCGACGCGGAGAATGCGCGCCAGCCATTCCGGGAGGTACCAGTTGATGTCGCCGGCGATCCGCATGTACGCGGGCACAAGCAGCATGCGGATCAGGGTGGCGTCGATCAGGATGCCGGCGGCCAGTCCGAGCCCGAATTGCTGGAAGGCGGCCAACGAGCCGAACAGGAAGCCCGAGAAGGCGGCCACGAGGATGATCGCCGCAGCCGAGACGATGCGGCCGGTGCGCTGGAGGCCCTGCGCGACGGCCTGCTCGTTCGACAGGCCGGTGTCGTACAGCTCGCGCATGCGCGTCACGAGGAACACCTCGTAGTCCATCGACAGGCCGAACAGCATGGCGAAGAGGAAGATCGGGATCCATGCCTCGATCTGGCCGGTCTGCGGCAGTCCTGCCCACTCGCCCCAGCCGAACTGGAAGACCATCACGAGCAGCCCGTAGGCGGCGGCGACGCTCAGCACGTTGAGGATGACGGCCTTCAGCGGCAGCAGTACCGAGCGGAATGCCCGCATCAGCAGGATGAACGAGACGACCAGGACGAACAGGATCAGGTACGGGAACGATCCGTAGATCTGGTCGATGAAGTCGATGCCGGCTGACGGCCCGCCGCCGACGAGCACCTCGGTGCCCGCGGGGAACCGCGCCTCCGGCACCGCGTCGGCGCGGATGCGACGCGCCAGCTCCTGCGCCTCCTCGGACCCGTAGGCGGCCTGCGACGCCCCGATCACGAGCGCGTAACGTCCGCTCTCGTCGACGAGTCCGGCCTTGATCGCCTGGGCCCGTGCGGCGGGGGTATCGCCGTCGGCGAGCAGATCCGAGGCTGCGGCGACGGCCGTCGGCTGGGTGCTGATCGCGGGATCGGCTCGGAGGATCGTCGTCAGGCGGGACATCGCCGCGAGCTCCGCAGGCGCCCACGCGCCGTCCGGACGGCCGGTGTCGATGACGATCTGCGAGGGCGCGAGCGTCCCGGCGCCCACGGACGCCTCGAGTCGCAGCATGCCCTGCACGCTCTCGCTCTGCGTGGGCAGTCCCTCGTTCGAACCGGGCGTCAGGGAGATCCAGAGCGTCGGGATCGCCAGCGCGATGAGGACCGCCGAGCCGGCGACGAGATAGGGCCATGGGCGGCGCATGATCGAGGTGGAGAGCCGCACCCAGAAGCCAGTGTCGCCGTCCATGCGCGCGTCGAGCACGCGTCGCGGAACCACCCGCAGACGCCCGAGCCAGACCCCGCAGATGGAGAGCAAGGCGGGCAGCAGGGTGACGGCGGCGAGGATCGAGATCAGGGGGATCACGAGCCCGCCAACGCCCATCGAACGGATGAAGGGCAGTGGCAGCAGGATCAGGCCGGCCAGACCGACCGCGACGGTGAGACCGGAGAACACGACGGCGTGGCCGGCGTACTCCATCGTCGGCCTGAGCGCCTCCCGGACCTCCTCGCGACTGAGCGGGACGCGGCGGACGTCGCCTTCGTGCCCGAGTTTGCGTCGCTGAATGGCCATCATCTCCTCGCGGAAGCGGTAGACGACGAGCAGGGAGTAGTCGATGGCGATCCCGATGCCGATCAGCGTCACGAGATTGGTGACGTAGATCGCCATGTCGATGCGGTGCGCGGCGATCCAGACGATGCCGAGCGTTGTGGGTACCGTCGCGAGCGCGAACGCGAGCGGCACGAACGTCGCGATCAGCGTGCCGAAGATGAAGAGCAGCACGATGATCGCGATCGGCAGAGCGATCAACTCGCCGCGGAGCAGGTCCTGATCGACGATCGGCTGCAGGTCGCGGTTGATGGCCGTCTGTCCGGACAGGTAGGTGGTGGCGCCCGCGAGCGGTCCGATCGCCTCGCGCATGGCCTCGACGCGCACCTGCGCGGCGCTGGGCTCCAGCGTGGTGCCGATCGCCGCATAGGCGAGGTCGCCGCTCGTCTGGACGCCTCCGACCCGGGCCTCGCCCAGGGCGTCGGCTGCCCGCTGCGCCGCGGCTGCCGTCTCCTGCACCAGTGCGGGCGAGGCCTTCGCGCCGTCGTCGGCCTGCACCACGAGCACGAACGTGGAATCACCGCGCTCGCCGAAGTCGCGCTCCAGGATCTCGAGCACGCGGGTCGACTCGGTGTTGGGGATGTCGAAGCGGTTGGACAGCAGATCGCCGAGTCCGGAACTGGCGATCGCTCCGAGGGCTACGAGCACGATCCACGCCGCGACGATCGGCCACCGGAAGCGATCGGAAAAGGAGGCGAAACGAAGCATCAGCGAGGGGGCACCGCCCCGGCAGTGTTTCGCATCGGGCAGTCGTTCAGCCGCAGTCGCCGACGGCGAGGTCGGCGGCGATCTTGCCGGACAGCAGCACCAGCGGCACCCCGCCGCCCGGGTGGGCACTGCCCGTGGCCAGGTAGAGCCCTGCCGCAGCGGGCGACGCGTTGCGCGGTCGCAGGAAGGCCGAGCGCGGACCCATCGACGCGGTGCCGTAGATGGCGCCGCCCGGCGCGCCGGTCAGTCGCTCGAGATCCGCGGGCGTGCGGCGGATGATCGCCTTCGCGCGGGCCCGCACGTCCAGCCCCAGCTCCTCGAGGCGATCGAGGATGCGTTCCTGATAGGTCTCCCCCGCCGCGTCCCAGTCGACCGGGCCATGGCGCGGTGCATTGACCAGCACGAACCACGACTCATCGCCGCTGGGCGCGCACGACGGATCCGTCACGACCGGGTTGCAGAGGTAGATAGCGGGATCGTGGGGCGGCTGCGGGTCGTCGAAGACGTCGGCGAACTCGGCGCGGTAGTCGCGCGGAAACCAGATGTTGTGATGCGCCAGGTGGGGCGTGCGACCGGAGACGGCGATCATCAGCACGAAGCCGGAGACGCTCTGCGGGGCCTCCTCCACCTGTCGCAGCAGGCGCGGGGTCGCGAGCAGGTCGCCGTACAGCCGCGCGGCATCGACGTTCGAGATCACGACATCGGCCACGAGCTGCTCACCATCGGCGAGCTCGACACCGCTGGCCCTGCCGCCCGCCGTGAGCACGCGGCGAACCGGTGCCTCGGTGCGGACCGTTCCACCGCGCTCGATGATCGCGTCGCGCAGGACCTCGGCGATGCGGTGCATGCCGCCGCGCGGGTGCCAGGCGCCGTAGGCCGTCTCCGTGTACGGGATCACCGACAGGGTGCCGGGCGCGCGGGCCGGATCGGCGCCGGCGTAGGTCGCAAAGCGCTCGAGCAGTTGGCGCAGGCGGGGATCCCGGAAGCGTCGAGCGGCGATCTGCGAGAGCGTCACGTGCGCCTGGATGTCGCGCGGATCGACGGGGCGTCCGCTGCGCCGCGCGATGTCGAGGAGCGAGCCGACGGGCGCAGACAGAAACAGCGGCAGCGACATCTCCCAGGTCCGTCGCCCCTGCGCCAGCAGCTCGTGCCACTGCTGTCCGGCGCCGTGCTCGAAGCGCTCGAACTCGGCGGCAGTCCGGTCGTCGTCGGACCACGTCTCGAGCTGCGACCCGTCGTGCCAGCGGTAGCGGCAGATCGGCTCCACGGGCAGCAGATCGAGGACGTCGGCAAGCTGCACGCCGGCGGCGGCGAGCGTCTCCTCGAGCGTGAAGGGCATGGTCAGCAGCGAGGGGCCGGTATCGAAGGTGTGATCGCCCCAGCGCTCGATGTTGAGCTTGCCGCCGATCGACGATGCCGCCTCGAGGACGGTCACCTCCCAGCCGGCGCCGGCGAGCCGCGCAGCGGCGCCGAGACCACCGACGCCGGCGCCGATCACGATGACGCGGGTCAACGCCAGCGCTCCAGCACCCGGAGGCGCAGGATCGCCGGCACCGCGAAGAGGCCCATCGCGACGAAGCTGGCGATGGCCACCCCGATGCCCTCGAAGAACAGCGCGTGCGCGACCGTCTCACCGATCCAGGTCCAGACGTAGAGCGCTGGCCCCAGCAGGTCGCCGAGGACGTCATCGCCGGGGTGCGTGCGATCGCGCTCCACGAGCGCCCACCAGCCGAACAGCACGAACCCGACCAGGAACCAGCCGAGGAAGTTGACGAGCGGGATGTCGTGGTAGAGCCCGCCGTTCGGCCAGGCCCAGATGCCGAGGCCGACCATCTGCGGATCGAGCGCCACGTCCCAGGCCGTCAGCGCCCCTGCGGCCACGAGCGCACGGGTCAGCGGCGTGTTGCCGATCAGCTCGCCGACCCGCCACGCCGGATAGGCCATCATCGCCCAGGCCAGGGGGATCACAATGGGCACGTCGAACAGCTGGGGCTGGAGCGCGTCGGTGTAGTAGTAGGTGCTGAACGGAATGCCCGTGTGCACGCCGCTGATCTCCGACGCGAAGCCGACCAGGAACGCCAGGCCGGCGAGGCTGAGGGCATAGCGCGGTCCTGAGCGGTGCCAGGCTGCCCCGACGGAGGCTCCGAGGAAGAGCACCACCGTGAGCGCCGTCATCGGGATGGTCCAGTCGGTCGGTACCTGCGGGTACACCAGCTGCGTCACCACGAGCAGGACGAAGAGGAGGATCGCGAGGAGCGCAGACAGGCGCGTGAGCCGCATGAGGCAATCGTACGGCCGATCGGGCGGCGGGTTGCGATACAGCAGCGGGTATCCTGTGTCCATGAACGAGCTCGAGCTCTTCCTCGCCGCTCCGCGCGGCTACTGCGCTGGCGTGGATCGTGCCGTGGAGACCGTCGAGCGGGCGCTCGAGCTGCAGGGCGCACCCGTCTACGTCCGCAAGCAGATCGTCCACAACATCCACGTGGTGCGCGACCTCGAGACCCGTGGCGCGATCTTCGTCGATGACGTCGCGGAGATCCCCGAGGGCGCCACGGTCGTCTTCTCGGCCCACGGCGTTTCGCCGGTCGTGCATGCGGAGGCGCAGGAGCGCACGCTGCAGGTCATCGATGCCACCTGTCCGCTGGTCACGAAGGTGCATAGCGAGGCCAAGCGATATGACGCTCGGGGCTATCAGATGCTCCTGATCGGCCACGAGGGCCACGAGGAGGTCGTCGGCACCATGGGCGAGGCGCCCGCCAGCATCACCTTGGTGGAGACGGAGGAGGATGTCGCCACCCTGCCCGCGTTCACGCCGGACCAGCCGCTCGCCTACCTCACGCAGACCACGCTATCCGTCGACGAGACGCGTGGCATCATCACGGCGCTCAAGGCGCGCTATCCGTGGATCCACAGTCCGACGAAAGAGGACATCTGCTACGCCACGTCCAACCGACAGGCGTCGGTGAAGGAGCTGGCCAAGGCCGCCGAGCTCGTGCTGGTGATCGGCAGCGCGAACTCCTCGAACTCCTGCCGCCTGGTCGAGGTGGCTCGCGAGGCGGGTGCCGAGAGCCAGCTGATCGAGGACGAGACGGAGATCGACGAGACGTGGCTGGTTGGACGGGCCCGAATCGGAATCACGTCGGGGGCGTCTGCACCCGAGCGCCTCGTACGTGGGGTGATCGCCTGGTTCGAGGCGCGCTACGACGTCACGGCGGTGACGGAGATCGAGACGGTCCACGAGGACGTCTCGTTCAACCTGCCCCGTCCGATTCGTCGGGCGCTGGCGGTCGTCGAGCCCGAGCAGTAGCCACGTCGAGCACGTGGCGAGCCGCGGGGTTGATGATCAGGACGCGGCGCGCAGCGTGCAGACCGCTCGTGCCGCGGCGGTGAGATCGCTGGCGCTCTCGCGGAGCGCCTGACGGATCGGTCGGGCGCCGCGCCCGATGCCGAGCACGGCGGCGGCGCCGGCGGTGTACAGCGCCTGCACGTCTTCCTCGACGCGCCCGCCGAAGATCACGCACGGCGTGCCCTGCGCCCGGCTGGCCGCCGCCACGCGCGCGACGGTCTTGCCGGCGGCGCTCTGCGCGTCAACGGAGCCCTCGGCGGTGAGGACGATGTCGGCGCGGGGCAAGGCCGCGGCGAAGCCGGTCTCGTGCATCACGAGCTCGGCGCCGGGGACCGGCTCGGCGCCCAGCAGGAAGCAGGCGGCCCCGAGCCCGCCGGCCGCGCCGGCACCGGGTCGGCGGGCGGGCTCCCCGTACAGGTCCTCCAGGCGGGCGAGTCCCTGGTCGAGCAGCACCACCTGGTCGGGTGTCGCACCCTTCTGGGGGCCGAAGACGCAGGCGGCACCGAGCGGCCCGGACAGCGGACTGTCCACGTCGACCGCGACGATGAGCTCGGTCTGCGAGAGGCGCGCGTCGAGGTCCGAGCGGTCGAGCGCGGCGACCTGCGGCAGATCCATGCCGCGCCCGCGCAGCACGCCGCCGTGCGCGTCGAGTGGACGGAGCCCGAGGCCGATCAGCAGGCCGAGCCCGCCATCGGTCGTGGCCGAGCCACCGAGGCCGATCACGATGCGCGGCGCGCCGCGGTTGAGTGCCTCGAGGACAAGCGGTGCGATGCCCGCGCTCGTCGCGCGCATCACGTCGCGCCGGCCGCGCGGGATGTGTGCCAGACCAATGGCCTCCGCCGCCTCCACCACGCACGTGCCGTCGGGCAGCACGCCCAGCATCGCGGTGCGCGGTCGGCCGAGCGCGTCACGCGTCCGCACGGGAACCCGCTGCCCGCCCCGTCCGCGGACGATCGCATCGCATGTCCCCTCGCCCCCGTCGGCGAGCGGATGCTCGATCGCGTCCCAGCCGGCCAGTCGTGCCCCCGCCGCCAGGGCGGCCGCCGCCTCGTGCGCGTCGAGGGCGCCGCGGAGCTTGTCGGGTGCGCAGAGGGCGATGGGCATCAGCCCAGAAGGTACAACGAGGATAACGGCACATCCCTGACGGGTGGCGTCTCGACGTGCGTGCCATCGACGGTCACCGCGTGCGTCCGCGGATCGACCCGCACCGCCGCGAGGCGGGAGTTGCGCACCATGTCGCGTGGCCCGAGCGCCCGCGTCGCCTGCACGGCCACGCGCCGCTTCGCGGTCGGCAGGCTCGCGGCGCCACCGCCGTCCAGCGCGGTCTGGCTCGTGAACGCCACCGACAGGCGGGCAGGGGCGGTGCCCAGTCCGCCGATCTGCGCCGCCACCTGCGTGGGCTGGGCGAACGCCGTCGAGGCATTCGGCTCCCCCACCACCCCCCAGGTCGGAAAGCCGGCCTTGAGCACCAGGAACGGCTTGACGGCGAACCAGGCGGGTTCCCACAGCACGATGTCCGCGAGCTTGCCGACCTCGAGCGACCCCACCTCGTGGGACATGCCATGCGCGATCGCCGGATTGATGGTCACCTTCGCGAGGTACTGAAGCACGCGGGCGTTGTCGCTGGCTCCGTCGGCGCCGCGCGCGTCCTTCATGACACTGGCCAGCTGGAAGGTGCGCCGCATGGTCTCGCCGATGCGCCCCATCCCCTGGCTGTCCGAGGAGGTCATGTGGATCAGGCCGAGGTCGTGCAGGACATCCTCGGCGGCCATCGTGGCGGGCCGTACGCGATCGAGGGCGAGCTGTCGATCCCCGGGCAGATCCTCGCGCAGCACGTGGACGAGCTCGACCATCGCCGCGTGCTCGGCGGCGGTGTTGACGCCGTAGGGAAACGTCGGGTTCGTCGATGAGGTGAGGATGTTCGGCTCGCCCGCCAGGCGCATGACGTCCGGCGCGTGGCCACCGCCCGTGCCCTCGATGTGGTACGCGTGGATCGTGCGCCCTCCGATCACGTCCAGCGTGTCCTGGACCAACAGCCCCTCGTTGAGGCCATCGGTGTGGAGGCAGACCTGCACGTCGTGCGCGTCGGCCACCTGCAGCGCCATGTCGAGCGCAGTGGCATTGGCACCGACGTCCTCGTGGATCTTCAGACCGCCGGCGCCGGCCGCGAGCATGCGCTCGAGGGGCTCGGGGCGACTCGAGGAGCCGCGGGCCAGCATCAGCGTGTTGAGCGGGGTGTGCTCGAGGGCGGCGTGCACATGCCGCAAGGCCCAGGCGGGATTGGTCCCGAGATTCCAGACCGGTCCGTAGTCCTGGATCACGAGCGAGGTGAACCCGGCGGCGAGCGCCTGATCGCAGATGCGCGGACTCAGGAGATGCACGTGGCTGTCGATCGCCCCTGCGGTGGCGATCAGACCCTCACCGGAGACGATCGCGGTATCCGTGCCGAGGACCACGTCGACGCCGTCCATGATGTCCGGGTTGCCGGCGCGTCCGATGGCGACGATGCGCCCGTCGGTGATCCCGATCGCCGTCTTGCGGATCCCGAGCACCGGGTCCACCAGCAGCACCTGCGTGACCGCGATCTCGACGGCATCCAGCGTCGCCTGGGCCATCAGGCCGTCGCGGGCGGACTTGGCGAACCCACCGAGCACCTCGTTGCCTCGCTCCTGATCGTCCGCCTCCACCTCGATCACGAGGCTCGTGTCGCCCAGTCGCACGCGATCACCCGTGGTGGGACCGTAGACCCGTGCGTAGGCGGACGGCTCGAGGCTCACGTGGCGGCTCCGAGGTAGCCGCGCTCGGCGGCGAGGGCCAGCGCTCGCTCGCGCGCGCCGGGCGCGTCGAGCGGTCCGTTGACGAGCCCTGCGAACCCGTACGCGATGCGATGGCCGGCGAAGGGACGGAGCTCGATCTCGCGACGCTCGCCGGCTCCCCAGCGGATCGTGCTGCCGGTGGGTATTGCGAGGCGCATGCCCCACGCAGCCCCGCGATCGAACGCGAGCAGGCGGTTGGCCTCGAAGAAGTGCCAGTGGCTCGTGATGGCAATCGGCACGTCTGCGTGGCTCTCCACGGACAGCGTGCGGATGTCGGTGGGCCGGGTCGGGGCCACCGCAGCCGCGGCGACGCTGCCGGGACCATCGCTCGGGCCGGGACCGAGCGGCTCGATCAGCAGCAGCAGGCGCATGCCGTCGGTGAACAGCGCCTCCACCTCGATGTGCCCGACCAGGGACGGCACGCCGGGCAGGACGTCGTCCGGTCCGAGCACGCCGCAGGCGGCGGCGATCGCCTCCCCATGCGTGGCGCCGTCGCGAGCGGCCTCGCACGCCGTATCGGAGATGATCGCGATCGCCTCCGGCGCGTTCAGCAGCAGCCCACGCGCACGCCGCGCGCGCGCCAGCTCCGCGGCCTGGAACAGGAGCAGTCGGTCGACCTCGCGCGGTTGCAGCTGCATGGGCTCAGCGTAGTCCGTAGGCCTGCTGGTAGACCCGCTGGGCGGCGTGCACGCGCTCCAGGTAGTCGCGCGTCTCGCGGAACGGGATCCGCACGGGCGCACCGGGGGCGGTCGCCTCCACCCAGCGGTCGACGTTTCCCTGCCCGGCGTTGTACGCCGCCAGGGCGAGATCCAGCGACTGCGGATGATCGCTGTACTTCCGCTGCATGCGCTTGAGGTAGTAGGCGCCGTAGCGGATGTTGAGCTCTGGGTCGTAGAGATCGGCGGTGGTGAAGTTGCCACCGCCCGTATGGTCGGCGATGCCCTGCGCCGTGTCGGGGAGGAGCTGCATCAGGCCGATGGCGCCAGCGGTGGAGACCGCGGTCGGGTCGAACTTCGATTCGGAGTAGATGACGGCGGCGAGCAGAGCCGGATCGAGGTCGTAGTTGTCCGCGTGCGCGGTCAGGATGGGCTCGTACTGCAGCGGGTAGCGCAGGCGCAGGTACCAATCCGGCTCGGTCTCGACGACGTACAGTCCGACGCCGCCCATGGCGGTCAGCGTGAGGAGGAGGAACGCGAGAGCACGGCGCATCACGCCCCAGCGTATCGCTCGATGTACGCGTCGACCGCGGCCTGCAGGGCGCCGGGCGTGCCGCTGTTGTCGATCACGTCGTCGGCCGCTGCGACGCGCTCCGCGGGCGACCACTGGCGTGCCTCGCGCTCGGCGAGTCGATCGAGCCCCCCGCGCGCGGCGATGCGGCTGCGCCGCACGTCTTCGTCGGCCACGATCGCCAGCGTTCGATCGAACCGTGTACCCAGGCCCGCCTCGAACAGCAGCGGCGACTCGTAGACCACCAGCGGCGGCGCAGGCTCGCGCAGCTGCGCCTCGGCCAGCCAGACGCGCATGTGGGCGTCGACGAGGGGGTGCATGAACGCCTCGAGCCACTCGAGGGCATTGCCATCGCCGAACACGAGCCGCCCGAGCGTCACGCGATCGATCTCCCCCGCCGCGTCGAGCACCTGCTCCCCGAAACGCGCGACGACGGCGTCGCGCACCCGGCTCTGGTGGTAGAGCGTGTGCACGACGGCGTCGGCGCTCAGGCAGGCGCAACCGCGAAGCGCGAACGCCTGGAGCGCACTCGATTTGCCGGCGCCGATCGCGCCCGTGACCCCGATCAGCAGCGGCTGACCGGACATCGCGTCGGGCTAGGCCTCGGTGCCGTCCGCGTCGGCCTCGGCCTCGGCGGCTTCCTCGACGATGGCCTCCGCCTCGGCGACGACCTCGGTCTCGGCCTCGGCCTCGGCGGCCGCAGCGGCCTCCTTGCTCTTCTGCTCCGCGGCGACGGCAGCGGCGAGCTCGGCGGCCATGCCCGGCGGCAGCAGCCCCTCGAGGTCGTACTCGCCCTCCTCGACGTGGTC
>JBILWG010000129.1:0-5683 GCA_044369995.1 Gaiellales bacterium
GTCGTCAACTCCGCGATCGCCTCCATCGGCCCCGACCCCTTGACCAGCACGCCCCGGCGGGCGCCGGCGGCGATCGCCGATAGCATCGTCGCCGGCACGGAGATCACCAGCGCGCAGGGCGAGGCCACCACCAGCAGCGTCATCGCCTGGAGAAACGCCTCCGAGAAGGAGTGCCCGAGCAGGAGCAGCACCGCGAGCGCCCCGCCGGAGATGCCGAGCACGCCGATGACGTAGAGCGGCTGGTACCGATCCAGCATGCGCTGGGCCGGTGCCCGCTGCTCGCGCGCGTCGCGCACCAGCTCGATCACCTTGGCGAGCACCGTCTCGTCGGCCCGACGGTCGATCCGGATCTCGAGGTAGCCGTCGAGGTTGACCGAGCCGGCCATCACCGGATCACCGGCGTCGCGCGGTACCGGCATCGACTCGCCGGTGATGGCCGACTGATCCACGGCCGAGTGCCCGGCAGCCACGGTGCCATCCACGGGGATGCGATCACCGGGCCGCACGATGGCCACCATGCCCCGCTCGATCGCGTCGGCCGGGACGGTGCGCTCGCTCCCGTCCTCGTCCTTGACGACGACGACCTCGGGCCGCAAGTCCATCAGCGCACGGATCGAGGCCTCCGTCCGCCCCAGCGCGAACTCCTCCAGCACGTTGCCGAGCGAGAACAGGAAGAGCAGCACCGCTCCCTCCCAGAAGGCGCCGACGGAGTACGCGCCGGCGGCGGCGATCAGCATCAGCAGATCCACGTCGAGGGCGCGACGGCGCAGGGAGGCCAGCGTCGTGCGAAGGGAGAACCACCCGCCGGTGACAAACGCAAGCGCCCAGATCGGCAGCGCGACATCGAACGACACGCGCTGCACGATCACGCCGACGATCAGGAGGACGAGCGTCGCGGCCACGAATCCGATCGCGATGCGATTCGGTGCGTGCGCCAGCAGGGAGACCGTGTGGACGATGCGACGCGGCGCAAAGGCCTGGCGGAGGCGTCGCCCGACCGGCTCGCGCCCGGCGAGCCGGAGGTAGGGGCTCTCGAGGTGGAGGCGCAGCAGCTCGGGCTTGAGCAGCTCGCCGTCGTACGTGACGTCGACGAGATCCCCGGTCCGACCCGGCGAGACGCCGATCACGCCGGGCACGAGGAGCGCGCGGCGCTCGATGTCGGCGATGTCGACCGGTCGCAGGGGGCGATCGGCCAGGAACACCATCGTCTGCGGAGGCGCCACGCGTCTACGATACCGCCGTTACGCGCCGACGCTCCTCGCCGCCACCGCGGCGGTGCCGGATGGCGCGGCCGCGGCGCCGACCGACTCGGGGAGGATGAGCCGGCCGGCACCGCGGCTGCGCAGCGCGGTTACGCGGGGTCGATCTCGCGCAGGGTGCCGTTCTCCACGTGGTAGACGAACCCGCGGATCTCGTCGCGGTGCGGCACGAACGGGCTGTTCCTGATGCGCACGATCGACTGGCGCACGTCCGCGTCGACATCCGGGAAGGCCTCGGCAGCCCATTCGGGGCGCTGTCCGGTCTCCTGCTCGATGCCCTGACGAAACGCATCGTCCTGGAAGGTCAGCATGCCGCAATCCGTGTGGTGGATCAGCACGATCTCGCGCGTGCCGAGCAGGCGCTGCGAGATCGCCAGCGAGCGGATCGCGTCGGCCGTCGCCACGCCACCGGCGTTGCGGATGACGTGCACGTCGCCCTCCTCGAGGCCGAGCACGCGGGCCGGGTCGAGGCGAGCGTCCATGCACGCCAGCACGGCGGTCTTGCGTGCCGGCGGCATCGGCAGATCGCCCTTGGTGAACTGCGCGGCATAGGCCTTGTTGGCCTCGAGGAACTCATCGGTGACGCTCATAGGATGCCTTTCGTGGATTCGTTGAACTTATGATAGTCATCATCATTGCATATGGAGCCTCACGCTCGGGCGTCGCCTGAATCACGTAACGGAACATCGTCATGCCGCGCTCTGCGCGCACGCCGTCTGGCCGCGGCTCGAGCCCTCGGGCACTCGCTGATCGCACGCGACCTTCGGTACTGTGGCCGGGTGATCGCGATCGAGATCATCATCCTCCTCGTGGCGCTGATCGTCGCCGCTCGCTCGCGCCCACCGCAGCGCCACGTCTCGCCGCGCGTCATGTCCCTCCTGGCCGCGGTGGCGCTGCTGGCCTTCGGCATCGCCCTGGGCTCGATCGTGATCGTCACGTCGGAGGCCGTCTTCGCGATCAGCCTGTTCGTGGCAGGCGTCGCCGCCTGTGCATTCCTCTACCTCGCCCGCGGCTGGGCCGACGACGAGGACGATGATGGCGACGACGAGCAGGAGCCACCGCCACCGAGTGACGGCGACAGCGAGCGCCGACGCTTCCTGCGCAAGCAGGCGCGGACGCCGAAGACGCCCGCGCCCCGCTGAGCGAACGGCCTAGAGCAGGCCGTCGGGGAAGTAGATCGCGAGCTCGCGCTCGGCCGACTCGACGGAATCCGAGCCGTGGATGATGTTCTCGGCCAGCTCCAGCGCCAGATCGCCGCGGATGGTGCCGGGTGCGGACTCGAGCGGATTGGTCTTGCCCATCATGTCGCGCACCGTCGCCACCGCGCCATTGCCCTCGAGGGCGAGCGCGACGATCGGTCCCGACGTGATGAAGTCGACGAGCTCGCCGAAGAACGGGCGCTCCGCGTGCTCGGCGTAATGCAGCTCGGCGGTCGCGCGATCGAGCTGCAGCAGGCGCATGCCGCGGAAGGTGAAGCCGCGGCGCTCGAAGCGACCGATGATCTCGCTCATCAGATTGCGGCGGACGGCGTCGGGCTTGAGCAGGACGAGCGTGGTCTCCATGGTTCCCCTGGTGCGTTCGTAGGCGGGCGCCAGCAGTGCCGGCGTGCCGGAATCATGACCGGCTGCGGCCAGACGGGCGCAGGTCGCCTGCAGGGCGCGGCTCGGGCCGGACTCCCGGAGCGATAGCATCTACCCCATGCGCGGCCGTCCCAGCGTCCTGATCTTCGCCATCCTGATCCTGGCCGGCATGATCGCCGTGGGCTACGCACTCGGCTACGTCTTCGGACGCCTGCTGGTCTAGCGGTCGAGCGCCTCGAGCAGCGTCAGCGACCCCACGATCACCACGGCGCCGGCGTTGCCGGCACGGTAGCGCGCACGGGCCAGCGCGTCCTCGGGATCGGCAACCGCCTCGCCCTGGAGTCCATGACGCTGAGCCGCCGCCAGGAGCGCCTCCGCCGACAGTGCCCGCTCGGACTCCGTCGCCGTCACCACGATCTCGTCGAAGATCGGCGCCAGCGCCTCGAGCACGCCATCGACGTCCTTGTCCGCGAGCAGGGCGACGAGGCCGACGATGGGCTTGAGCCCTCCGAGCGCGCGAGGCAGCTCGCGCGCCAACGTGCGAGCGCCATCGGGATTGTGCGCGGCATCGCGCAGGACGATCGGATAGCGGGCAACCACCTCGAGGCGTCCCGGCACCTGCACCAGCGCCACGGCGGCAACCGCCTTGCGCATGTCGAAATCGTCGCCCAGAAGCGCCGCCGCGGCCCCGAGAGCCAGCGTCGCGTTACCGCGCTGGAACGAGCCGGCCGCGGCCAGATCCGGCAGGTCGTCGTCGAGCGCGCCGGCGCCGAGCAGCATGGCCCGTGCCACCTGATGCTCTTGGGCGAGACGCTCGATCTCCGGCCCGAGGACATCGTCCACCCCGCCGGCCACCAGCACCGCGCCAGGCGTCAGGACGGCCAGCTTCTCCGCCGCAATCGCCTCGCGCGTGTCGCCGAGATGCTCCGTGTGGTCGAGCGCCACGCCCGTCAGTACCACCACCGGCGCGGCCAGCACGTTGGTCGCGTCGAGGCGTCCGCCGAGCCCCGCCTCGACCACGGCGACCTCCACCCCCGCGGCCCGCAGTGCCACGAAGGCCGCCGCGGTGAGCACCTCGAACTGGGTGCAGGCTCCGCCACGGACCGCATCGACCCGCTGCGCCGCCGCCTCCGCCGCCTCGACAGCGTGGTGGAAGGCCTCGGCCGCGATCGGCGCCGGCAGCCCACCCGGCTCGGCAATCAGCACGCGCTCGTGCCAGCCGCGGATGTGGGGCGACAGGTAGGCGCCGGTCTTGCGGCCGCTCGCCGCCACGGCCGCACAGGCGAACCGGGTGGTCGAGGACTTCCCGTTCGTGCCCACCACGTGGATCGCACGAAAGGCCCGCTGCGGATTGCCCAGCTCCTCGAGCATCGCCTCGATGCGTTCGAGGCCCAGTTCCATCCCGAACAGCGAGCGGGTCTGCAGGATCGCGCCGGTGGCGTCCACGCTAGTCCACTGCGAGCGCGGCGAGCTGCGCCTCCAGCTCGGCAGCATCGCGCGTGAAGCGCTCGACGCGCTCGCGCTCCTCCGCCACGACCTCCGCCGGGGCGCGCTCCACGAACTTCGCGTTGCCCAGCTTCCCCTCGGCCTTGCGCACCTCGCCGCGGGCCTCGTCGAGGCGCTTCGCCAGGCGATCACGCAGCTTGCCGGCCAGGCCATCACCCTGGATGTGCAGCGTGGCCGTGCCGGCCGGGAGCGGCACCGCCGGCCCCGCCGCGGCGGTCTCGACCAGTTCGATGGCGCCGAGGGCGGCGAGCAGCGGCGCCTCGGCACGCACCGCGTCGGCGTCGCCCGATAGCGTGGCGCTGAGCGGCGCGCGTGGACCGAGGTCGGCGTCCTGCCGCAGGCGCCGCAGGCCGGTGACGGCCTCGATGATGGCGCCCACGGTGGCTGCCGCCGAGGCGTCGCGCGGGATGCCGTCGCTCGTCGGGAACGGCGAGACGGCGAGCAGCCCGGTGCGCGCGGGCAGGAACGACCACAGCTCCTCCGTCACGAACGGCGCGATCGGGTGCAGCAGGCCGAGCGTGCGCTCGATCACCAGCAGCGCGGTCTCGGATGCGGCACGCTTCGAGGCGACATCGTCGCCGTAGAGCCGCGCCTTGATGGCCTCCAGATACCAGTCGCAGAACTCGTTCCAGATGAAGGCGTAGAGCGTCTTCGTGGCCGCTGAGAACTGGAAGTCCTCGTACTGGCCCGTCACCTCGTCGATCGTGGCGGCAAGCCGATCGAGGATCCAGCGGTCGGCCGACAGCAGGCCATTGGCCGACGGGACCGCCTCGGGGTCGGCGTTGAGCAGCACGAGGCGCGTGGCGTTGAACAGCTTGTTGGCGAGGCCACGACCCTCATCGATCATGCCCTCGGCGAAGCGCACGTCCTGCGTGGAGCACATCTTCAGCAGGCCGTAGCGCGTGGCGTCGGCACCGTACTGGTCGATCAGGTCGAGCGGATCGACGCCCGTGCCGAGCGACTTCGACATGCGACGGCCGTCGGCGGCCTGGATCGTGGAGTTGATGTACACGTCGGTGAACGGGATCCCGCCGGCGAAGGCGATGCCGGTCATGATCATCCGCGCCACCCAGAGGTTGATGATGTCGCGGCCGGTGACGAGGACGTCGCCGGGGTACCACTTCGCGAGCTCGGGCGTCTGGTTGGGCCAGCCGAGCGTGGCGTACGGCCAGAGTGCCGACGAGAACCAGGTGTCGAGCACGTCGGTCGACAGCTCCCAGCCCGCACCCTCGGGGCGCTCGACCTGCACGACGTACGAGCCGTCGGGCGCGAACCAGACGGGCAGCCGATGTCCCCACCAGAGCTGGCGCGACACGCACCAGGGGCGGATCGCCTCCA
>JBILWG010000130.1:0-5634 GCA_044369995.1 Gaiellales bacterium
CGGCGTGCGCCATCTCACTCCATGCGGTCACCGCGGCGGCCGGCGAGTAGCGTGGTCGCCAGCGGCCGTCGTCGCCGAGCACGACATGCTCCTCGACTTCGGCGGCGATGAAGCGGTGCCCGCTCTCGGCCACGCTGGTCTTGCGCTCGGCGATTGCGGCCTCGGGCGAGTCCCAGCCGGGTGACGCGATCGTGTCGCGGGCGCGATCGGCGCAGTACTGGGCCGGCAGTGCGATCGCGGGGTCGATCAGCACAGCGCGCTGCACGAGCTCGGGCGCGAGTGCCACGAGCGACAGGGCGAGCAGGCCGCCGAACGAGTGGCCCATCACGTCGATCGACTCGTCGAGGCCCTCGGCTTCGAGCGTCTCGAGGATGTCATCGAGGTGGGTGATCACATCCCACGGCGGCTCCCAGCCCGAGCGGCCGTGGCCGCGCAGGTCGACGGAGAACACGTCGCGGTCGGGAGCGGCGAGGCCGACGAAGTCGCGGAAGCGGAGGCCATGGCCGGTGACGCCGTGGATGGCGAGCAGCGGACGGGCTCCGGGGGTGCCGAGGCGGTGGACGTTGAGGCGCATGGGGTAACCGTAGCGACGCGACCGCTACCCTATCGGTGTGGCTGATGGTCATCTCGGTGTGGGGGGACGCCTGGCGGCTGGTCCGTCGGACGAACTCGTCCGCGCGGGCTTTGGCGCCGAGGCCGCCGCGGGCCCTGCGCTCGCCGATGCGCTTTCGCGTTCCGACCTCGCCCACGCGATTGCGCTGATCGAGGGTGGCGGGCTCGACCAGGAGCGCGGCGCGGAATTGCTGCGTGGCCTGCTCGAGCTCGATGCGATTCCGGCCAACGAGTTCCCGTGGGACCCGTCGGTGGGCGATGCCTTCCAGAATCGTGAGAAGGAACTGACCGCGCGTGTGGGCTCCAGCGCCGCCGGCTGGCTCAGCGCCGGCCGTCCGCGCCGCGAGCCGTTCCGCGTGGCGCTGCGGCTGATCGTCGCCGAGGGCATGGCGCGCAACGCCGCCGCGTTCAGCGACTTCAGCGCCGCCCTCGCCGAGCAGGCCAAGCCGCTCGCGGGCGCGCTCGCCGCTGACTACACCTACCTCCAGCCGGCCCAGCCCACCACGGTCGGGCATCTGCTCCTGACCTGGGCGTATCCGGTGCTGCGCAGCGCCGAGCGCTACCGCCGCGTGCAGGGCGACTTCGCCGGCAGCGTCGCGGGCGTCGGCGGCAGCGCCGGCTCGCGCTGGGCGCTCGACCGCGAGCGCCTCGCCGACCTGCTCGGCCACGGCAAGGTCGAGGTGCACGCCAAGGACGCGATGTGGCAGTCCGATCCGTACCTCGTGGTGCTCAGCGGCTTCGCGATCGGCGCGACGTCGATCAGCCAGTTCGCGCAGGACCTCGAGATCTGGTGCAGCCAGGAGTTCGGGTGGGTCGAGCTCGACGACACGCACAGCCGCGTCTCGGCGCTGATGCCGCAGAAGAAGAACCCGTACGCGCTGGCCGTGCTGCGCACGTGGGCCGGTCAGGCGACGGGCGATCTCACCGCGGCGCTCACGACGATGCACACGGGCGCGGCGCGTACCGATCACTTCCACCTGCTCAACGGGCTGATCCCGCGCTCGCTGGCCGAGGCCGAGCGCAGCGCGCAGCTCGCCGCCGCCGTGGCGCGCGGCATGACGGTCAACGCCGAGCGCATGGAGCAGAGCGCCCGAGAGGCGTTCGTCACCGCCGCCGACGTCGCCGACATGCTGGCGCAGACAACGGCGCTCGACTACCGCACCGCCCATCACGTGATCGGCCGCGTCGTGCGCGACCAGGTCGAGCACGGGGGAGAGATCGACGCGGCGCGCATCGCTGCCGCGGCCAACGAGGTCGCCGGTGCCGAGATCGTGGTCGACGAGGCCGAGCTCGCCGCGGCGCTCGACCCGGCCGCCTGCGCCGCGCTGCGTCCGCAGACCGGCTCGTCCGATGCCGACCAGGTGCGCGCGATGTGCGACGACGTCGCCGCCCGCAGCGCCGAGGTGCGCCGCTGGGCCGAGGAGGTCGTCGCCGGCGACGCCAAGGCCGCTGAGGCGCTGCGCGCCAAGGCGCGGGAGCTGGCGGGGTAGGGTGGCGGCATGAGCGATCCGATCGTCGGCGTCATCATGGGCTCGAAGTCCGACTGGGAGACCATGCGCCATGCCTGCGAGACGCTCGAGGCGCTCGGCGTGCCGTACGAGGCCGAGGTCGTCTCCGCGCACCGCACGCCCGACAAGCTGTTCGCCTACGCCGAGGCCGCCGAGGGGCGTGGCATCGAGGTGATCATCGCCGGCGCCGGCGGCGCAGCGCACCTGCCCGGCATGTGCGCCTCGAAGACCGCGCTGCCCGTGCTCGGCGTGCCCGTCGAGTCGAAGGCGCTCAAGGGCCTCGACTCGCTGCTCTCGATCGCGCAGATGCCCGCGGGCATCCCCGTCGGCACGCTGGCGATCGGCCGCGCCGGATCGGTCAACGCCGGCCTGCTCGCCGCCTCGATCGTCGGGGCCAAGCGCCCGGAGATCATGGACGCCGTGCGCGCGCACCGCGCGAAGCAGACGGCCGACGTCCTCGCCGGCCCCGATCCGCGCGAGGCCTAGATGCGCCTCGGCATTCTCGGTGGTGGCCAGCTGGCCTGGATGCTCGCGCAGGCCGCCGAACCGCTCGGTGTCTCCGTCGCCGTGCTCGACCCCTCGCCCGACTGTGCCGCGGGGCGCATTGCCGACCACGTGGTCGCGGCGTACGACGATCCGGCGGGCCTCGACGAGGTCAGCAAGGGCGCCGACGTCGTCACATACGAGTTCGAGAACGTCCCGGCCGCCGCCGTCACGCGCCTTGCCGAGCACGGCGTGCCGGTGCTGCCATTCCCCGCGTCGCTCACCATCACGCAGGATCGTGCGCGCGAGAAGGAGCTGATGGCGGGCCTCGGCATCAAGGTCGCGCCGTACGCCCTGATCGACTCCGCCGACGATGCCGCCGCCGCGCTCGACAAGGTTGGTGCGCCCGGCATCCTCAAGACGCGCCGCCTCGGCTACGACGGCAAGGGCCAGGTGCGCGTCAAGACCGCCGATGAGCTGCCGGCTGCCATCGCCGAGCTTGGCGGCACCGACCTCATCTACGAGGGTCTCGTCACCTTCACCCGCGAGCTCTCGGTCGTGGTGGCGCGTGGCACCGACGGCTCGCTTGCCGTCTACCCGCCCGTCGAGAACGAGCACCGCGACGGCATCCTCGCCTGTACGCTCGCGCCCGCACCCGAGCTCGCGCCCGACCAGGCCGAGCTCGCGCAGGCTGTCGGTGTCTCGGTGGCCGAGGCGCTCGATCACATCGGTGTGCTCTGCGTCGAGCTGTTCGACACGCCCGACGGCATCGTCGCCAACGAGATCGCCCCGCGCGTGCACAACTCGGGCCACTGGTCGATCGAGGGCGCCGTCACGAGCCAGTTCGAGAACCACGTCCGCGGCGTGCTCGGCCTGCCGCTCGGCGACCCCAGGGCGCGTGGTGTCGCCGCGATGGTCAACATCGTCGGCACCGAGCCCGAACTCGCCGCACTGCTCGCCATCCCCGGCGCATCGGTGCACACGTACGGCAAGTCGCCGCGGACGGGCCGCAAGCTCGCGCACGTCACGCTCGTCGCCGACTCGGTCGACGCCCTCGCCGTCCCGCTCGCGCGGGCGCGCGTGCTGTGCGACGCTGCCTGGGATGCCTAGCCGCCTTCGCGGTACACGCGTAACGCGAATCGCTACACGTGTAACGTGATCGGGGTCACAGAGTGGCTCTCGCGCCGCTGCGCTGGAATGATTGGCTCATCAACGACCGATCGCAGTACGCGGCCGGTCATACGCAGGCTCACAGGACCGCATACATGCAAACCGTCGCCGCGTCGCTGGCCAAGCACCTCCGCATCCTCTACGTCGAGGACGATCCGGTGCTGCGCGACCTCTTTGCGACGAAGCTCTCGAAGCTCGGCATGGTGCGTGCCGTGATGCCCTGTGCGAACGCGCGCGATGCGATCAGCATGATCAGCGGCACCGAGGTGGACGTGGCGCTGCTCGACCTCAATCTCGGCGCGGGGCAGATCAACGGCATCGACCTCGGTCTCGCGTTGCGTGCGGTGCAGCCCCAACTGCCGATCGTGATCTTCTCGCAGCATTCGGTGCCGCGTGTCGAGAATGTCGTCCCGGCCAAGGAGCGGCACAGCTGGTCGTTCGTGCGCAAGCACGGCAAGCTCGACATCACGCATTTCGCCGGGGTGATCGAGCAGACAATCTCCGGTGGCGTTGATTTCGGATCCCCGGACGCGCGCGAAGGTACTGACACCTCGCCGCTCGGGCGTCTCTCTCGTCGCCAGCGGCAGGTGATTTCGCTCGCCGCTGCGGGCTACGACGCGAAGGCAATCGCCGAGCGCCTGAACATGGCGCACGTGTCGGTGCGCCGCGAACTGTCTCAGGCCTACCGTGTGCTCGTGCCAGAGCCGGGCGAGGGAACGGATCTACGCACGGTCGCAGTCCTCGAGTTCATGCGCCTCAGCGCCGGTTCCGCCGATCTCGCTCAGCGCCCGTGAAGCCGATCCCGCGCGGTCTCACGCGGGGCCTTCGCGGCACCGGTCGCACATTGGCTGGCCCGTGGCCGATCTATCCGAGTGCGTTGGCGCTGATCGCGGTGTACGGCCTCTTCGTCAGCGCAGGGTCGAGGACGCAGGTGGGCAACAAGACGGTGGCGTCGTACTTCTCGGCGGTGCTGCCGCAGTGGGCCAGCATCATCGTCACGTGCCTGCTCATCTACGCCGTCCTTCGAATCCTGATCGCGCTGGCCGCGCGGGTTCGGCCGGTCGAGGGCAGTCGCCTCGCCTATCTCGGCACGCTGATCGTCGCGAGTGCGTTGATCACCGTGTTCATCGTGGTGGCGACGCAGATCACGGTCGACGACGACCTGCGCGAGACGCTGCCGCCGATCGCGGTCCGGTTCATCCTGTCGCTTCCCGTTGTTCTTCTGGTGCTGTTCATCGGCAATGGCGTGCTCGCCTCGGTCCGTGCGCGGCTCGCGCGCCAGGAGGCACTGCTCGCCGAGCGACTCAAGGTTGTGCGGTCGGAGCGCTCGCTGCTGCTTGCCGCGGAGGAGAAGGTGCGGGCGGAGGCCTCCCGCACGCTGCACGATGATGTGCAGGCTGCTTTGCTGCGATCGGTCGTGCGGCTTGAGGGACTTCGCGATCGGCTGGACGAGGATGATCGCGTGCTCTTTGATGCCTCCATCGATGAGATCGAGAACGTGCGCGAAGTTCGCGTGCGCGCGCTTGGTCGTGTTCTTGCCCCGAACATCGATGACATCGGGCTCCTGCAGGCACTTGAGGAACTGGGTGCACTGTACGCCGACGTGATGCCCGTCCACCTTGTTGTCTCGGAGCAGGTCGAGGAGCGATTTCGACCGATTGGTGAGCAGGATGACACGGCGCTCGCGCTCTATCGGATTACTGAACAGGGACTGCTCAACGCCCTCAAGCACAGTCGTTCATCCGAGGTACAGGTTGCGCTGCGGCAACTGCCAGACGGGCGCGTGCATCTGGAATTGACCTCGAGTGGTGCGCCACCGGAGAGCGACATGACGCCGGGAACCGGCACAGCGACGATCAAT
>JBILWG010000131.1:0-5554 GCA_044369995.1 Gaiellales bacterium
CCTCGCGCTTGAAAAAGCCGCCCGGAATCTTGCCGGCGGCGTACATCTTCTCTTCGACGTCGACGGTCAGCGGGAAGAAGTCCGCGCCAGGGCGGGCCTCCTGCGCTCCGACGACGGTCGACAGGACGACAGTGTCGGCGCTGGTAACCAGCACCGCTCCGTCCGCCTGCTTCGCCAGCTGTCCCGTCGCAAAGCGGAGACTGATGTCTCCTGCTGCGACCTCAACGGCGATTTCAGTGCCAAAGACGTCACTCATGTGTAAGTACTTCCCTTCTTCTGCTGCTAGCGGCTACGCGTCCCGCGTGCCGCCATCAATACTCGGGCGCCCTTAGCGGCGCAGGCCGAGCTCCTTCACGATCGCGCGGTACCGCTCGACGTCCTCACGCTGGAGGTACTGAAGCAGGCGCCGACGGCGGCCCACCATCTTGAGCAGGCCACGACGCGAGTGATGGTCGTGCTTGTGGAAACGCAGGTGCTCAGTGAGCTCGTTGATGCGGGTGGTCAAGAGCGCCACCTGCACCTCGGTCGATCCCGTGTCAGCGGCGGTCTTGCCGTGCTGCCCGATGATCTCGGTCTTCTGCTCGCTTGTCAGGCCCATGGGGCCACCTCCTGGTTCAGTCGCCGCACCCGCAGCCCCGGAGCGAAAGTGCCCGGCAGCCGCATGGGCGGTCATGGCGCAAGGTATCACCCACCCGAGGGAGATGCGCCAACAGGGTCAGACCCGCTTGCGACGCGCGGAGCGCATGGCAAACGGGTCTGACCCCGTCAATCGGGTCGAGCACCAGCGACGTCGTGCCCGTGACGCGGGTGGGCTCCACGCTGCCGGACGCCCCAAGGTCCTCGGCCCGACCGCGTGGAACCCATTCGCGCAACCGCTAGAAGGTCTCCATGTACTCGTCGATCTCCCACTGGTGGACCTGCATCTTGTACTCGTCCCACTCCCGGCGCTTCTCCGCCAGGAACGCCTCGGTGATGTGCTCGCCGAGGGCGGCCTGCACGACCTTGTCGTTCTCGAGGGCGTTGAGCGCCGCCTCGAGGTTGTGGGGCAGCGCCCCGACCTTGAGCTTCTTGGACTCCTCGGCCGTCAGGTTGTAGATGTTCTGGTTGACGGGCTTCGGCGGACGGGCACCCTTCTTGATGCCGTCGAGGCCCGCCGCGAGCATCACCGCGAACAGCAGGTACGGGTTGGCCGTCGGGTCCGGCGTGCGCAGCTCGGCACGCGTACCGCCGCCGCGGGAGGCCGGGATGCGGATGGCCGCGGAGCGGTTCCCGGGCGACCAGGCGATGTACACAGGCGCCTCGTACCCGGGTACCAGGCGCTTGTACGAGTTGACGATCGGGTTGGCGATCGCCGTGATGGCCGGCAGGTGCTCGAGCAGCCCGGCGATGTAGCCGTAGGCGGCGTCGGACAGCTGCTCCTCGCCCTTGGGGTCGAAGAAGATGTTCTTGCCCTTGCTCGACAGGGACTGGTTGCAGTGCATGCCCGACCCGTTCTCGCCGAAGATCGGCTTCGGCATGAACGTCGCGTGGAGGCCGAGCTGAGCAGCGACCGAGCGGATCACGTAGCGGAACGTGATCAGCATGTCGGCGCACTCGAGCGCGGACGCATGCCGGAAGTCGATCTCGTGCTGGCCGATGGCGACCTCGTGGTGCGAGGCCTCGAGGTGGAAGCCCATTGAGTGGAGCATGTCGTCCATCGCGCGACGCACCTCGACGCCCTTGTCCATCGGACCGACGTCGAAGTAGCCGGCCTTGTCGTGCGGGTTGACGGTCGGATTGCCCTCGGCGTCGTGGTCGAAGACGAAGAACTCGGCCTCGGGGCCGACGTTCATCTCGAAGCCCATCTTCTTGGCGTCGGCGATCACCGTCTTGAGCGCCACACGCGGGTCGCCGACGAACGGCGTACCGTCGGGATCGGCGACGTCGCAGATGATGCGCGCCACGTTGCCCGATGCGCCCTCCAACCACGGGATCACCTGGAAGGTGCTGAGGTCGGGCTGGAAGTACATGTCGGACTGCTCGATCCGCTTGTAGCCGCGGATCGACGAGCCGTCGAACATCATCTGATTGTCGAGTGCCTTGGGCAGCTCCTCGACGGGAATCTGGATGTTCTTGAGGTGGCCGTGGATCTCGGTGAACTGCAGGCGCACGAAGCGGACGTTCTCCGCCTTGGCCTTTGCGAGGAGTTCCTTCTTCGTCATGTGCGTCTCCGTTTCAGGCGGCGTCGCCCCACCGGGCACGCCGCGACGGAGGGACGCCTCGTCGCGTCGCGGACGGCGCCATTGCCGACCACGCCGTCAAGGTAGCACACGCAACCGGACAACCGCGATACTGTCCTGTCTCCCCCTGCCGGGGTGGCGGAACTGGTAGACGCACCGGACTCAAAATCCGGCGTTGGCAACAACGTGCGGGTTCGAGCCCCGCCCCCGGCATCGCACCGGAAATCTCCCGCCCGGAGCTGCTGGCAGGCGGCGACGGCGCGTACGGTGTCCGCGTGACCAGCATGCTCGCCCTCTCGCTCGCCGTCGGCGTGATCTTCGTCGCGTCCCTCGTGCGCGGTTACAGCGGCTTCGGCTTCGCCATGATCGGCGTCGCCGGTATCTCCCTCACGGTCCCACCGGACGTGGCGGTGCCGATCGTGCTGATCCTCGAGGTCCTCGTCGGCCTCCTGCTGCTGCCACCGGTCTGGCGGCAGATCGCGTGGCGCCCGGTGCTGACGTTGCTTGCCGGCGCGCTGATCCTCACGCCCGTCGGCGCCATCATCCTCCTACGCGCTCCCGCGGATGCGGTGCGGATCGGCATCGCAGTCGTCATCGCACTGGCCGCGCTCCTGCTGCTGCGCGCACGTACCCCACGACCCACGCCGCGCGGCCCCGCCACGATCGGCATCGGCGGCGTTGCCGGCCTGCTCAACGGGGCCTTCGGTATCAGTGGTCCGCCGATCGCGCTGTTCTTCCTCGGCACGGACCGCGGCGCATACGTTTCGCGCGCCTCCATGATGGCGTGCTTCCTGGTCCTCGATCTCGTCGCCGTGGCATCGTTCGGCGTGGGTGGCCTCCTCGATCGCGCCGTGCTCGGGACGGTCCTGTTCTGCCTGCCGGCATTGGCGATCGGATCGTGGCTCGGACACCGGCTCTTCCACGGCTCCGATCAGTCCAAGTTCCGCACCCGTGTGCTCTGGATCCTGCTGATCCTCGCAGTCGTGACCGCGGCCCGCGGCCTCGCGGGGCTGCTCTAGGCGGTTCGCTCCCAGTCCACGAGCGCGCGCCGCATGGCGTTGCGGACGATCGTCACGCCCTCGTCGACACCCATGCCCGGCTTCGCGAGCACCTGGTCCGCCTCGACGGCCAACGCCACCTGCGTGCTGGCGACGGCGCTGACCTCCGTCTCCGCGCACGAGCCCCCGATGAACACCCCGAGACCCGCGGCCCGGCAGACCTGCGCCGCCGCGATCGCCTCGGTGAGGCAGCCGAGGTCCGGCATCTTGATCTGGATCAGATCGACCGCGCCTGCCTCCACGAACTGCTCCACATCGGCGTCGGTGTTGCAGAACTCGTCGGCCACGAGAGCGACCGCAGTGCCGCGCGCGCGGAGCGTCGCGCGCAGACGCGACAGCAGGTCGACGGTTCCCGCCACGTCCTCGCCGAAACACGGGGACTCGATCGCGAGCGCCAGACCACCGACAGCCGCCTCCGCCTCTGTGAGGAAATCCGCCATGCGCTCGACGTCGAGCGCCGTGACCTGGCCGAGCATGCCGTAGACGTCGAGATGCAGCTTCGGTCGATACCCCGGCGCACCGAGCTCGTCGATGCGCCGACGCAGCCAGGCGATGTACTCCAGGAAGCGCCCGCCATCGGCACCGAAGGCCTCCAGCGAGTTGAACAAACCGTGCGGCAGGACCTCCACGCCGCGCAGGATCATGCGGTCGGCGTTCAGCTTGCGCTCGTCACCCGACTGGGCGTACACGGGGAGCAGCTCCGGCTCATCGAGTCCGGTCAGGGGCGCGAGGACGTGCAGCGGACTGACGCCCTGCTCCATCGCCGTGGCGTTCAGCAGGGCCTGGCTCAGGCCGTAGCGGACCGCGGTGTGCACGGGACGGCCATCGAAGCGCAACGACTCGAGCAGCGCACACGCGGCGGCGAATTCGAGTTCGCCGGCCTGCTGCAGCGCGCCCGCGGCGAAATCGACCTCGGGTCCGAGTGCGGCAGGATCGACGGGGGCGTCGCGTCCTCCGACACCTGCATACTGCACGGCGACAGCGTCCCCCCAGCCGACCGCACCGTTCGTCGTCTCGACGCGCAGGAGGATGGCCCGGCTCGGTGCGCGCACGGCCGTGTGGCCCGGCGTGATCGGATCACCGCGATAGGCGAAGCCGTCGCGGATTGCCCCAGCGCGAATGGTCATCAGGTCGTCGGCGTAGAACGCAGCCTCCCCCGGCACGGCATCGAGGAAGGCGATGCTCGGCATCCGTCAGCCCTCGAGCGCGAGCTCGAGCATGCGCTCCATCTCGTCGAGGCCCTTGGACCACGTCGCCGCGTCCGCGAGGTCGATGCCGAATGCCCCGAGCTGAGCGCCGGGCGAGGCCGAGCCACCGGTCGCGAGGAAGTCGAGGTACGGCCCGACGAAGGCCTCGCCCTGCTCGCGGTACAGCGCGTAGAGCGTGAGGCTCGCGAGGTGCGCGAACGCGTAGGCGTAGGTGTAGAAGCGCGTGTTGATGAAGTGCGGGATGTAGCTCCAGCCGCGGCGATAGCCATCCGGCAGTTCCATCGAGTCGCCGTAGTAGCTCTGGTTGCGAGCAAACCAGAATTCGGCCAGCCGATCCTTCGTGAGCGCCTGGCCACGCATGCGCGCGCCATAGGCATCCTGCTCGTACCGCGCCATCATCGTCTGGCGAAACACGGTCGCGAAGCCCGACTCGAGCTCCTGCCGGATCAGCGCAGTGCGCGTCGCGGCATCGGGCTCGGTCTCGAGCATCCGCTCGAAGACGATCAGCTCGGCGAAGGTGCTGGGCACTTCGCACAGCGCCAGAGGCGCGTGCATCGAGAGCGCAGACTGGCGCTCGCTCGACAGCGCGAAGTGCATGCCGTGGCCGAGCTCGTGCGCCACCGTCATCAGGTCGCGGAGCGTGTCGGTGTGGTTGAGCATGATGAACGGCTGGGCGTCCTGGGCCACGGAGGCGCAGAAGGCGCCGCCGCGCTTGCCCTGCCGGGGTTCCGCGTCCACGCGCCGCTCGTCGAACACGCTGCGCGTGACGCGCGTGAGCTCCGGGGAGAAGCGTCCGAAGGCGTCGTCGACGATGCCGCGGGCCTCCTCGTACGGCATCGAGCGCCCTTCGCCGAGGGGCGCGTACTGGTCGGCGAGGTGCAGTCGATCGACGCCCATCAGCTCGGCCTTGCCGCGGAACCAGCGCTGCGCCATGCCGTAGCGGGACTCGATCGCCTCCATCATCGCGTCAACCCAGGCGGGCTCGAGCTCGTTCGACAGGTGCCGTGCCGCCATCGGTGCGTCGTAGCCGCGCAGACGATCCATGGTCAGGCGATCCGCGACGATGCTG
>JBILWG010000132.1:0-5543 GCA_044369995.1 Gaiellales bacterium
TACAGGCCCGGGTCGGACGGCAGGAAGCCCAGCCCGGCGCGGACCCGATGGTCGCGCCACGGGTCGCCGCCGAGTACCTCGACGCTGCCGCTATCGGCCTGCAGCAGGCCGACGAGGATGCGCATGGCGGTCGTCTTGCCGGCGCCGTTTGGCCCGAGGAAACCACGGATCTCCCCCGGGTGCACCGCGAGATCGATGTGCGCCAGCGCCACGTGGTCACCGAAGCGCTTGGTGACGCCACGGAGGTCGATGGTCGTTTCCACGTGCACATGATGCGGCTTCGCAAGGCGCCGAGCGGCGGCTGGTCGCGCTAGGGTTCAGCCACTTGCCGCTTCGACCCTGACGGAGGTCCTGCGATGGCGGTCGCCAGCACGATTGATGTGGTTATGCCCCAGATGGGGTCCAGCGTCACCGAGGGGACCATCTCCCGGTGGCTCAAGCAGGTCGGTGATTCGGTGCAAGCCGATGAGACGATCGTGGAGATCTCGACCGACAAGGTCGACACCGAAGTGCCCTCGCCGGGCGCCGGTGTCGTGATCGAGCTCCTCGTCGCCGAGGGCGTGACGGTCGAAGTCGGGACGCGGATCGCCGTGCTCTCGACCGACCCCTCCGCCGTGCCGACGGCTGCGCCAGCCGCCCCGCCCGTGGCCGAGGCGCCGGTCGCTGCCGCGCCCGCACCGGTCGCAGCGGCGCCGGTCGCAGCTCCGCCCGTCCCCGTGGCGGCCGCACCCGCGCCCGCCGTGGCGGCACCCATCGCCGATGGCGAGGAGCGCGCGTTCGTATCCCCGGTCGTCGCTCGCATGCTCGCCGAGCACGGCCTCGACATCGCGCAGATCAGCGGTACGGGACGCGGCGGTCGAGTGACCAAGAAGGACGTCGAGAACTTCCTGGCGGCCCAGGCCTCCGGTGGCGCGCTCGCCGCGCCGTCGGCCGAGCCGACCGCGGTCGTGACGCCGGCGGCGGCTCCCGTGGCCGCTCCTCCGGCAGCCCCTGCTGCTCCGGCCGCTCCGGCGGCTCCTGCTGTCCCGGCGGCGCCCGTGGCGCCGCCTGCGCCGGCGGTTGCCGCCGAGGCAGGAATCGGCGAGGAGATCTACACCTTCTCCCGCGTCCGGCAGGTCACGGCCAAGCACATGCGCGAGTCGATCGACACGGCCGCCCACGTCACCCAGGTCTGGGAGGTCGATCTCGGTCGCGTCACCGAGATCCGCAGCCAGCTGAAGCCCAAGTTCAAGGCAACGCACGGGGTCAACCTCTCGTTCCTGCCGTTCATCATGAAGGCCACCGTCGACGCGATCGCGCTGTGGCCGTGGATGAACGCGGAGGTTCGCGAGGGCGAGGCCGTCATCAAGCGCTACGTGAACCTCGGCATGGCCGTCGCCGTCGATGACGGCAAGGGCCTGCTCGTGCCGTCGATCAAGAACGCCGAATCGCTCAACCTGCTCGGCCTCGCGCAGGCCGTCGCCGACTTCGCCGTGCGCGGTCGCGGCAAGAAGCTCGGCATCGATGATCTCACCGGGGGCACCTTCACGATTACGAACCCCGGCGTGTTCGGCTCGCTGTACGGCACGCCGATCATCCCGGTCGGCCAGGTCGGCATCCTCGACACCGGCGCGATCGTGCGTCGCCCGATGGTGATCGCGGGTCCCGAAGGCACCGAGGCGATCGCGATTCGCCCGATGATGTACATCTCGCTCAGCTTCGATCACCGCCTGATCGACGGCGCCTACGCGTCGCAGTTCATGGCGCAGGTCAAGCAGAATCTGGAGACGTGGGACGCGGAGGCCTTCGGGGCGTGAGCGCCACCGCCGCCACCGCGGCCTACCTGATGGATCTGCCCGGGCTGACGCCGTACGCCACGGCGCTGCGCGAGATGGAGAATCTGGCCGGCGCCCGCTCGCAGCAGGCGATCCCCGACACGCTCATGCTGCTCGAGCATGAGCCGGTCGTCACGCTCGGCACGCGCACCGACGTCGCCGCGGAAGTGCCACACCCGGCCCTCCTGGAACAGCGCGGTATCCCCGTCATCGAGGTTGCGCGCGGCGGTCGGGCCACGTACCACGGCCCCGGCCAGCTGGTTGGCTATCCCGTCCTCGACCTGTCGCGGATGGGGCGCGACCTGCGCGCCTACGTGGAGATGCTGGAGGGTGCGATGATCGACACGCTCGGCGATCTGGGCATCGAGGCAGTGGCGCGCGAGGGCGAGGAGCACACCGGCGTCTGGGTCGAGGACCGCAAGATCGCGTCGATCGGCGTGCACGTCGCGACGTGGATCACGACGCATGGCTTCGCACTCAACCTCGACTGCGATCTCGAGCCGTTCGATCTGTTCGTCGGCTGTGGCCTGCAGGAGACGCGGTACACCACGGCCTCGCTGGAGGCCGGGCGTGCAGTCACGCGGGCCGAGGCGCAGCCGTTGCTGCTCGCCCGACTTGGCGAGCGATTCAATCGCACCTGGGAGCTGCTACCCGCATGATCACCGGATATTCGTTCACCATCTTCGCCAGCGACATCGCGCGCTCGCGCCACTTCTACGAGGGGCAGCTCGGGTGCGCCATCGACAACGTCACGGAGGTCGGCTTCACGGCGCGCCGCGACCTGGTCGAGTTCGTCGTCGAGGGCGGTGCCAAGCGCCGCAAGTTGGGCAAGTCGTGGCTGGGCGAGGCGGGGCTGTACATCACGCTGATCGCCGACGACTTCGATGCGCTGCTCGCCGAGCTGATCGAGCGCGAGGCGCCGTTCCTGGATGACGTCAACGAGCTGCCCGACGGGCGGCGCGTCACGGGCGTCGCCGATCCGGACGGCGTGCTGATCGAGATCCGGGAGGCGTAGCGTGCCCTGGGGTCCCGAAGCGAAGCAGCGGCCCGATTGGATGCGTGTGCGCGCGCCCAGCCCCGGGTCCCGGTTCGAGGAGCTCAACGGCATCGTCCGCGAGAACGGCCTCACGACGGTCTGCGAGGAGGCCGGCTGTCCGAACATCGGCGAGTGCTGGGGACGCGGCACGGCGACGTTCCAGATCCTCGGCGACACCTGCACGCGTGCCTGCCGCTACTGCGCCGTCAACAGCGCCAGGCGCGGCGAGGAGGTCGACCCGCTCGAGCCGGCGAAGCTCGCGGCGGCGTGTGAGCGCATGGGCCTCAAGCACGTCGTCATCACCAGCGTCGATCGTGATGACCTGCCTGACCTCGGCGCGTCGCACTGGGCGCAGACGATTCGCGCGCTGCGGCGCCGCAATCCCGAGCTGCAGGTCGAGGTGCTCGTGCCCGACTTCCTCGGCGACGAGGACCGGGGGATGCTGACGGTGCTCGAGGCCGAGCCGCACGTCTACAACCACAACATCGAGACCGTCCGCCGCATCCAGCCGAAGGTGCGCATCAAGGGCGACTACGACCGCGCGCTGCACATCCTGCGCCGCGCCAAGGAGCTGTGGGCGGAGCACTTCCCCGAGCGGGGCCCGCTGCTGACGAAGAGCGGCATCATCGTCGGCATGGGCGAGACCGACGACGAGGTCGTCGAGACGCTGCGGGATCTACGGGCGTTCGACGTCGATGTCGTCACGATCGGGCAGTACCTGCAGCCGACGGAGAAGCACCTGCCGCTCGACCGCTGGGTGCCGCTCGACTCGTTCCGCCGCTTCCGCGAGGCCGGCATGGAGCTCGGCTTCGGCAGCGTCTTCGCCGGCCCCCTCGTGCGCTCGAGCTACCGCGCCGAGGAGCAGCGCCTCGCTGCCGAGGGCGGCAGCCGCGTTGTGGCGTACTAGACTCCGCCCGTGATGACCGCCACTCGCCTGATCCCGCTCTGCCTGCTGGCCATCGTCGCCGCCCTGCTGGTCGGCTGTGGTCAGTCCGGCTCCAATCGCAATGCGGAGGGCGCGTATCAGGATGCGCTGAGCGCGATGGCTGCCTTCGAGAACAAGGGGGCCGGGTTCGCGCTGGCGCTGCAGGACTGCACGAATCTCGCCACGTCCGATGCTGCGGGCGCAGCGTGCGCGAAGCAGGAACTGCAGCGCGTCGCCGCGCAGTGGCAGCCGGTGGCCACCGCGCTGTCCGTCCTCGAGCGCGTGGCGAGCGACGAGTGCAAGGCCACGTTGGCCAAGGCCGTGGGCGATGCGATTCTGCTCAACGGCCAGGATTCCTCCCCGCCGGCCACGCTGCAGGAGGCGGAGGCTCTGACCACGCAGATCTCCGACGCGATCCAGCAGGTCTCCCAGGAAATCGAGCAGGCCAAGGAGTCCTGCAGCTAGACGCGCTCGCGTGCTCTGGCCGGTTGCGCCGGAGTCGCAGGTTCGTCCGGAGATGCGGGCGGTGGGACGCGCGGTGCGGAGACGCGGGCGGTGGGACGCGCGGTGCGGAGACGCGGGCGGTGGAACGCGCGGTGGAAGAGAGCGGCTCCGATGGCCCTGACACGATGGGCCCGGGCCCATCGTGTCAGGAGTGCGTCTCCGCTCCTGTGTGGCAGGCGCGCGTCGTCGTGCGTACGTCGCGCGGCCGCGCGCGCGAGCTGGTGCAGGGTGCCGCTGCGGCGTGATCGTCTACGTGGAAGCGGTCGCAGGAGCAGGTTGCGCGCAGCGCCGGCGAGCGCCCACGCTTGGGGCACCGCAGGGGCGGGGCGGGCGCAAGCCTGCCGACGCCGCGCAGGGGCGGGGTGGGCCAAGCCTGTCGACGCCGCGCAGGGGCGGGGTGGGCCAAGCCTGTCGACGCCGTGCAGGGGCGGGGTGGGCCAAGCCTGTCGACGCCGTGCAGGGGCGGGGCGGGCCAAGGCTGCCGACGCGCCGCCGCAGCTAGGCCGTCGTCAGGCCGACTGGCTCCGGACGCACCGCGTGCACCGTGGCGGTCGGCACAATCTCGCGCACGGCGGCGGCCACCTGCTCGGTCGCATCGGCGTTACACCAGACGAGCACCGAGGGACCAGCGCCGGAGAGGGTGATGCCCAGGGCAGCGAGCTCGGTGCTACGGCTGCGCAAGGCCGCGAACGTGGGCATCAGCGGCTCGCGCGCATCCTGGTGCAGGCGATCGGTGAGCGCAGCCGAGACGTCATCGAGGGCGCCGGTGTGCAGCGCGTGCACGAGGAGCGCGCTGTGCTGGAGATTCCAGACGGCGCTGCCGCGCGGCACCTCGGGCGTGAGCGCGGCGCGGGCATCCTTCGTGGCGACGCGCTCGTCGGCGACCGCCACAACGAGGCCGAGACCAACGGGCGGATCGATGCGACGTGCGATTGCGGGATCACCGGCCGCAATCGTGATGCCGCCGAGCACGCTGGCGGCGACGTTGTCGGGGTGGCCCTCGATCGCCGACGCGCGCAGGATCAGACTCGCGGTGTTCAGCTCGTGGCCGCGCAGCACATCGGCAGCGGCCAGCGCCGCCACGATCGCGGCAGCAGACGAGCCGCAGCCGGCGCCGAGCGGGATGTCGTTGCGGATGTCGATCGCGAGGTCGTCCCCACGCTCGTCGAGCTCCGTCAACAGCGTTGAGGCAACGAGGTTCGAGGCATCGGCCGGCAGCGCATCGGCACCCTCACCCGACACGCGTACGCCGAGGGGACCGGGA
>JBILWG010000133.1:0-5530 GCA_044369995.1 Gaiellales bacterium
ACGCCGCTGCTTCCGAGCGTGCGCGTCTTCATACCCAGAGGGTAGCGCGACTCCGGCCGGGATTCCGTGACGTCGGGTAGCGTGTCGCCCATGGCCTCCGCGATCCGCATGACGCAGCTTTCCTCGGGTGGCGGCTGCGCCTCCAAGCTGCCGGCTGCGGCGCTCGCGGAGGTGCTCCAAGGCGTGCCGCATCGAGCCGATCCAAGCGTGCTCGTGTCCGGCGCCACCTTCGACGATGCGGCCGTGATCCGCCTGGACGACGGCAGCACGCTGATCCAGACGATCGACGCCTTCGGGCCGGTGGTTGACGACCCGTTCGACTACGGGCGCATCGCCGCGGCCAACGCGATCTCCGACGTGTACGCGATGGGAGGCATCCCGCGCTTCGCGCTGGCGATCATGGCGATCCCGGCGGGCGTGGAGGCGGCGGTCACGACCGAGATCCTCCGCGGCGGCGCTGCCACGGCGCACGCGGCCGGGGTCTCGATCGTGGGCGGACACACGGTGACCGCGCCGGAGCCGCTGTACGGGCTCGCCGTCACGGGCATTGCGCCCGACGGGGTGTTCTGGACCAACAGCGGCGGCCAGCCCGGCGACCTGCTCTGCCTGTCGAAGCCGCTTGGCAGTGGGATCATCGCCAACGCGATGCGCAAGGATGCGGCAGGCGTCGATGTGCTCGCGGCGGGGGTCGAGGTGATGGCGGCGACGAATGCCGCCGCCGCGGACGCGCTGCGGCAGGTGGGGCCGACCGCGGTGGTCGATGTCACGGGCTTCGGGCTCGTCGGCCATCTGCATGGCCTCGTGCGCGAGTCCGGGTGCGCGGCGGAGCTCGAGCTCGCGTCGCTGCCGCTGATCGATGGGGTCCTCGCGCTGGTCGAGGCCGACGTCATCCCCGGCGGCTCGCGCCGCAACCGCGCGGCCGCGGCCGCGTACATGTCCACTGCGGCGGGTGCGGTCGACGCGCTCGTGTCGCTCGCCTGCGACGCGCAGACTTCAGGCGGGCTGCTCGCCGCGGTGCCGCCGACCACGGACCGCGCGCTCCTGCCGGGGCCCGTGATCGGACGCCTGGTGGCGGGGCCGGTGGGCACCGTCGCGCTGATCTAGGCGCCACGGCTACACTCCGCGCATGGTCGAAGGCATCTTTGTCGCACTGCAGGTGATTCTCGGGGTTCTCGTGATCGTGCTCGTGCTGGCGCACTCCGGCAAGGACACGGGACTGTCGGGCGCGTTCGGCATCGGGCAGGGCCAGTTCGGTGCCACGCAGGTGATGGAACGGAACCTGACGCGCCTGACGGTGATCGTCGCGGTGCTGCTCGTCGCCAACACGATCTTCCTCGGCTTCCTGCTCGCATGAGTCCGGAAACGCGCGAGGCCCGCTTGCGCGGGCCTCGGCGTCGTACGGGAGGAGGAGATGGTGTCTGCGAGGGTCTCGCAGGAGAGGTAGCTGTTCGCGTCGTGCACCCTGCCTTTCGTGACACGCTTGTGCGCCGGATGAGCGCCCGAGCAGATAACGAGTTTCCGCTAGTCGGATGGGACGCATGCTGACCGGCTTTCCGCGCCTGATTGCATCCGATCTGGACGGCACGCTGCTCGATCCAGCGGGCGAGGTCAGCGAACGCACGCGGCGCGCGCTGGACGCGGTGATCGCACGTGGCAGCGATGTCGTGCTGGTCACGGGACGGCCGCCGCGCTGGGTTCGCAGCCTGCCCGAGGCCACGGGCGCACACTCCGTCGTGGTCTGCGCCAACGGCGCTCTGCTGTACGACGTCGATGCGCACGCGGTGATCGATCACGCGCCCCTGCCACCCGCGCTCGCCGCGGAGATCGTCGAGCATCTGCGCCAGGATGCGCCCGGCTGTCGCTTCGCCTGTGAGCTCACATTCCAATTCGGGCGCGACACCGACTACCCGTCGAAGTGGCCGATTCCCGAGGACACGCTGCTCGGTGACGTGCTCGACATGGTGCGAGCAGCCGAGACGACCAAGCTGATCGTGCGCGACGATGAGCTCGACCACGAGGTGCTCGTGCGGCTCGTCCAGGACATCGTCGGAGAACGCGCCAACGTCACGCACTCGGGCTACGGCATCGTCGAGCTATCCGCTGCCGGCGTCGACAAGGCGCGAGGCCTGCGCGTGGCCTGTGCACGACACGGCATCGACCTCGCCGACGTGATCGCCTTCGGCGACATGCCCAACGACCTTCCGATGATCCGCAGCGCCGGCCACGGCGTCGCCGTCGCCAACGCGCACGCCGACGTGCTCGCCGCGGCCGACGAGATCACGGCATCCAACGCAGAGGACGGGGTCGCGCAGGTACTCGAGCGCCTGCTCGAGCTCTAGGCGTTCTGCCTCTCCGCCTGTGCGGCGCAGTCCATTGTCGATCGCGTGCCCCACGCCAACGCCGGCAGAGCGATCCCCACCCTCACCTTCTCACCGCCTCAACGGCACGCAGGCAGAACATCGAGGGTGCTGGTGGGGAGCCGGCTTGGGGCCGGTGCGGGCGCGGGAAGGGGTAGGAGTCGGAGCCGTGGTGGATCCGGGGTTGGCCCGGGCCCAGCCCAGCGGGGATCCGACGGCCACCCCGGGCCCGAGGTGGCCGTCACCCGTGTTCAGCTGACGGGTCGGGAGACCCGTCGATGTCGGGCCAGGGCCCGCGGTGACCGCCAGGCGTGCCGCCAGATGCGCGGACAGGCAGCGCCTCTCAGCTCATCTGGCGCAGCACCATCGGCAGGATGCCCCCGTGCCGCAGATACTCGATCTCGACCGGCGTGTCGACGCGCGCGAGGGCCTCGAACGACTCGGACGAACCGTCGGCCCGCGTGACCGTGACGGTGATCGTCCCGCGCGCCTCGAGCGTCGGCAGGCCGGAGACGCTGATCGTCTCGGTGCCGTCGAGCTGCAACGTGCCGCGGTTGACGCCCTCGGGGAACTGCAGCGGCAGGACGCCCATGCCGACCAGGTTCGAGCGATGGATGCGCTCGTACGACTCGGCGATCACGACCTTGACGCCCAGCAGCAGCGTGCCCTTGGCAGCCCAGTCGCGCGAGGAGCCCGAGCCGTACTCGCGGCCCGCGACGATGATCAGCGGCACGCCCTCGGCCTGGTAGCGCTCGGCGGCGTCGTAGATCGACATGACCTCGCCCGACGGCTGGTACGCGGTCAGGCCGCCCTCCGTGCCGGGCACCAGCTCGTTGCGCAGGCGGATGTTCGCGAACGTGCCGCGCACCATCACCTCGTGGTTGCCGCGGCGCGCGCCGTACGAGTTGAACTCGCGCTGCTCGACGCCGTGCTCCAGCAGCCAGCGGCCGGCGGGTCCGTCGGGCTGGATCACGCCGGCGGGGGAGATGTGGTCGGTGGTGATCGAGTCGCCGAGCACGGCCAGCGCGCGCATGCCGCTGATGTCCGTCAGGTCGCGCGGCTCCGCGGCCATGCCGGAGAAGAACGGCGGCTGCCGCACGTACGTGGAGTCGGCGTCCCACTCCATCGTCTCGCCGGTCGGCGCCGACAGCGCACGCCAGTGCTCGTCGCCGTCCCAGATCGAGCCGTACTCCCGCTCGTACAGATCCTCGGTCAGCGACGACGCGATGACCTCGTTGATCTCCTCCGTCGACGGCCAGATGTCGGCGAGCATCACGTCGTTGCCGTCGCTGTCCGTGCCGATCGGCTCGGACGTGAGGTCGACGTTCAGCGTGCCGGCCAGCGCGTAGGCGACCACGAGCGGAGGCGAGGCGAGGTACGCGGCGCGCACCTTCGGGTGCACGCGGCCCTCGAAGTTGCGGTTGCCGCTCAGCACGGCGCCCACGGCGAGCTCGTGCTCGGAGATCGCGGCGTCGAGGGCCTCGGGCAGCGGGCCCGAGTTGCCGATGCACGTCGTGCAGCCGTAGCCGACGAGGTTGAAGCGCAGCTCGTCGAGCGGGCCCGTCAGACCGGCCTTGTCCAGGTAGTCGGTGACGACGCGCGAGCCCGGCGCGAGACTGGTCTTGACCCACGGCTTCGTCTCGAGGCCCCTGGCGCGTGCGTTACGCGCCAGCAGTCCCGCGGCGACCATCACCGATGGGTTCGAGGTGTTGGTGCACGAGGTGATCGCGGCGATCACGACGCTGCCGTGGTCGACGGTGCAGTCCTCGGCGGTCGTCGTGGCGCCCGCGGCCCCGGCCGGCACCAGCGCCTGGACGGGGATGCGCACGGGCGACGACTCGCGCGGGAAGGCCTGCTGGAAGCTCTCGCGGACGCCGCCAAGATCGACGCGATCCTGCGGGCGGCTCGGGCCGGCGAGGCTCGGCACGATCTCGGCGAGATCCAGCACGAGCACATCGGAGTACGTGGCGAGCGGCTGGCCGTCCTCGCGGAACATGCCCTGCGCCCGGCAGTACGCCTCGGCCACGGTGGCCTGCGTGTCGCGACCTGTCGCGCGCAGAAAGCGGATCGTCTCGGCATCCACGGGGAAGGTCGCGGCCGTGGCGCCGAACTCGGGCGCCATGTTCGACAGCGTCGAGCGGTCCGGGATCGATAGCGCGCTCAGGCCATCGCCGCAGAACTCGACGTAGCGACCGACGACGCCGTACTGGCGCAGGCGCTCGGTGACGGTCAGGACGAGGTCGGTGGCCGTGACGCCCGGGTTGAGCGAGCCGCGGAACTCGAAGCCGATCACGATCGGCTCGCTCATCGCGAGCGGCTGCCCGAGCATCGCGGCCTCGGCCTCGATGCCGCCGACGCCCCAGCCGAGCACGCCCAGCGCGTTGACCATCGTCGTGTGGGAGTCCGTGCCGACGAGCGTGTCGGGCAGTGCGACCTGGCCGCCATCGACCTCGCGCACGTCGACGACGCTGGCGAGGTGCTCGACGTTGACCTGGTGGACGATGCCCATGCCCGGCGGCACGACGCGCAGCCGGCCGAAGGCGCCCTGGCCCCAGCGGAAGAAGCGGTAGCGCTCGCCGTTGCGCTCGTACTCGCGCTCGACGTTCCTCTCGAAGGCGTACTTGGTGCCGAAGGTGTCGACCTGCACCGAGTGGTCGATCACGAGGTCGACGGGCACGAGCGGATCGATCGCGCCCGGATCGCCGCCGAGCTTGGCGTGTGCATCGCGCATGGCGGCCAGGTCGGCGATCGTCGGGATGCCGGTGAAGTCCTGCAGGATCACGCGCGACGGGATGAACGGCACGGACGTGCCCTCCGGCGCCGGCGCGGGCCAGGCGGCCAGCGCGCGGATGTCGGCCTCGGACACGTGCGGGCCCGTCGAGTGGCGCAGCTGCATCTCGAGCAGCACCCGCACGGTGTACGGCAGCTGCGAGGTGTCGATGCCGGCCTCGTCGCAGGCGGCCAGGGCGAAGAAGTCCACGCCGTCGACGCCCGGAAGCGGACGGCGCGCGTTGAGAGGATCGGTGCGCGTCATCCCGGCATCATGCCACGGGGCTGGCGTCAGGCGAGGAGACCGAAGTCCGTCCCGAGCAGTCCGGCCAGGGCGCCGACCAGCGCGGTGCCGATGATCAGCGCCGGGATGGGAATGCCGCGCCGTTGCAGGACGAAGATCA
>JBILWG010000026.1:0-15437 GCA_044369995.1 Gaiellales bacterium
CGAGCAGGAGCTCGAGCGCGAGGCCGAGGAGCGTCGCCGCCGTCGTGCCGAGGCGCTCTCCGAGCTGGCCGGTGAGACGAGCGAGTTCCGACGTCCGTTCGCGCCGCGCCAGGAGGCGATGATCCTGCTCGAGGACGTCACCAAGATCTACTCCGGCGACGTCGTCGGTCTGCGCGACGTCTCGCTGCAGATCGACAAGGGCGAGTGGGTCTTCCTGGTCGGGCCGTCCGGCTCCGGCAAGTCCACCTTCATCAAGCTCCTGCTCAAGGAGATCGACGCCACCAGCGGCAACGTCCAGGTCGGTGGCCGCTCCCTGCGTACGCTCAAGCGCTCGCAGGTGCCGAAGCTGCGTCGCAACATCGGCTGCGTGTTCCAGGACTTCAAACTGCTGCCCACGCGTACCGTCTACGAGAACGTCGCGTACGCGCTCGAGGTGCAGGGGCAGCGCCGCGAGGTCATCGAGCGCAAGGTCCCCGAGATCATCGGCCTGGTCGGTCTGGCCGACAAGATCGACAAGCTCCCGCACGAGCTCTCGGGCGGCCAGCAGCAGCGCGTCTCGATCGCGCGTGCGTTCGTCAACCATCCGCCGCTCCTGATCTGCGACGAGCCGACCGGCAACCTCGATCCCGAGACGTCGATCGGCATCATGCAGCTCCTGTACCGCATCAATCGTGCTGGTACGACGATCCTGATGGCTACGCACGACCGCGAGATGGTCGACAAGATGCGCCGTCGCGTGATCGCCCTCGAGGAGGGTCGCGTGGCGCGCGACGACCGCCGTGGTGGGTACGTCGAAGAGGACGCGGAGTAGTGGAGACCCGTTGGAAGTTCTTCGTGGTGGAGGCGCTCAAGTCGCTGCGCGGCAACTTCGCCACGACGATCGCTGCAGTCGTCACCGTGCTCGTCGTGATGTTCATCGCCGGCATCGGCATCGCGCTCGGCTCGTACGTCTACAACTACTCCAACAAGGTGCGTGACGACGTCACGATCCGCGCCTACCTCAAGGACACCGCGACGCCGAAGCAGATCGCCGACATCCAGCGCACCATCACGGAGACGCCCGGCGTTGCGGAGGGCTCGCTCCAGTTCATCTCGAAGGACGATGCGATCCTGCGCCTCGAGAAGCAGCTGGGCAAGGATTCCGAGCTGCTCAAGCTGACGCTCGGCAATCCCCTGCCCGCATCGTTCGAGTTCAAGGCCGCCAATCCCGATCAGACCGCGACCGTGGCGCGTGCGATCGCCGGCCTGCCCGGACTGGATCCGCCGCAGCCCGGGCTGCCCAACCCCGACTACGGAGCGGGGAAGGCCGATCGCGTCCTGAAGACCGCGGGCACGATCACCCTCGTGCTGCTGGGCATGGGCGTGGTGCTCGCGATTGCCGCGGTGCTGCTGATCGGCAACACGATTCGCCTGTCGATCTTCGCCCGCCGCCGCGAGGTCGAGGTGATGAAACTGGTGGGGGCGACCAACTGGTTCGTGCGCCTGCCGTTCATGATCGAGGGCATGGTCTGTGGCGTGGCCGGTGCGGCCCTCGCCTCCATTCTCCTCGCGCTCAGCTACCAGACGCTGCTCGCCGATCGCGTGCAGTCGTCGATGACGGCGGGTGGTGGTCCGTCGGCGATCGCCTTCCCGCTCCTGGTGATCCTGCTGATTCTGGCGGGGCTGGGCATCGGCGCGCTCGGCTCGGGTCTGACGATGCGCCGCTTCCTGCAGGTCTAGTCAGCGGATTTCCGTCCCCGTGACGGCTACGCTTGGCGCATGACGGAGACGCGTTTGCCGCGCATGCTGCTCGTGGAGGATGATCCGGTGATCCGGCAGGCCACGGCCGACTACCTCGGCCGCAACGGCTTCGATGTCGTCACCGCCGAGGACGGGGATGCCGGACTGGCGGCCTGGCAGGCGAGCGAGCCCGTGCTGGCGCTGCTCGACGTGATGCTGCCGGGCATGGATGGCGTCTCGCTCTGTCGGGCGATCCGGGCGGAATCGCAGATCCCCGTGATCCTGATGTCGGCACGCTCGGACGCCATCGACGTCGTGATGGGCCTCGAGGCCGGCGCCGATGACTACGTCACGAAGCCCTTCGAGCCCGCGGTGCTCGCGGCGCGCCTCCGTGCCGCCCTGCGCCGTGTCGCGCCGCCCGATGAGGATCGCCCTGCGGTCGTGGAGATCGGTCCGCTGATCGTCGACCGCGAGGGGTACGAAGTCACGCGACTCGGCGAGGCGCTGGCGCTCACGCCGACCGAGTATCGGCTGCTGATCGAGTTCGTCGACAACGTCGGCATGGCCCTCGATCGCGCGACGCTGCTGGATCGTGTGTGGGGCTATGGCTGGGCCGGTGACACGCGCCTCGTGGACGTCCATGTGCAGCGCCTGCGCGCGAAGATCGAGGTCGATCCCGCCTCGCCCGAACTCGTCCAGACGGTGCGCGGCGTCGGCTACAAGCTGGTGCGTCCGAGCGAGGGGCAGTGAGCCTACGGGTCCGGCTGGCCCTCGCGATCGCGGTCATCAGCGCGCTCGTGGCCGGTGGGATCAGCATCGCGGTGTATCAGCGGAGCGTGAACGATCGCGTCGACCGGGCGCGCGAGTCCGCGGCCCGGCAGGTGCGCACCGCAGCCTCGATCGCCCGGCTGCGCCTGCCGGGCGGCACGACCGTAGCGCCCTCCGGGGCCTACGTGGTGACCCCCGAGGGCGCGCTCGGCGATGCCACCATCGGCATTGGACTCCCGGCGCGACTGCGGGCGCGGGTCGCGAGCGCGCCAGGGCGCGTCTTCACCGAGCCGGATCTCTCGGCGGCTGAGCCCGCGGTCTACGCGGGCACGCGGCTGCGGGAGATCGGCTCGATCTACGCGCGGCAGTCCTTCACGGCCGACGTCGAGGAGCTGGCGGCGCTCCGCGATGCGCTGATCCGTCTGACCGCGGTGGCGGTTGTAGCGGGTGCCCTGCTCGGCGCGCTCGTGGCGTCTGCGCTCTCACGTCGTCTGCGACGCTCGGCCGCCCTCGCGCGTCAGCTGGCAGCCGGTGATCTCGACGCGCGGCTGCATCCGCGTGGTCGCGATGAGATCGCCGCTCTCGGCCACGCCCTCGACGACATGGCGGAGGCGCTGGGACGCACGATCCGCGAGCTGGACGACGCGGCCGAGCGGGAGCGCAGCTTCTCGGCCGACGTCGCCCATGAGCTGCGGACGCCGATCACCGGGCTCGTCGCGGCCTCCTCGCTGCTGGACGACTCGCCTGAGGCGGTGATGGTCAAGGAGCGCGCTCGCGCGCTCGCGCACCTGGTCGAGGATCTGCTCGAGGTGATGCGCCTCGATGCGGGCGCGGAGACGGCGATGGCGCAGGAGTTCGATCTCGTGCGGCTCGTCAGCGACGTCGCGCGTGATCGCCTGCCGGAGGCGGAGCTCGTCCTTCCGTCGACGCTGCGCATCGAGTCCGATCCACGCCGGCTCGAGCGGGTGCTCGTCAACCTGACGGAGAACGCGCGGCGCTACGGCGACGCACCGTTTCGGATCGAGGTGTCAGCGGAGGAGATGACGATCACCGTGCGCGATAGCGGTGCCGGCTTCGGTTCCTTTCTCGAGCGGGCAGCTGATCGCTTCGCGATGGCATCGACCGATCGGAGCGGCGGCACGGGCCTTGGCCTCGCGATCGCCGAGGGGCAGACCCGCGTGCTCGGCGGGGCGCTCGAGCTGCGCGACGAGGAGGGCGCCGTGGCGATCGTCCAGCTGCCTCGGGCGGCCCGCGTGCGCATCGGTGCGGGCCTCGTCGGGGGGCCCGCATGAGAGCGGTCCTGTTGGCACTGATCGCCTGCCTGCTGGTCGGCTGCGGCGGGGCGGGCACCAGCATCCGCGACGAGGGCCCCGCTGCGCTGGGCGACAAGGCCGTCGTCTCGCCGGCTGCGGCGGCAGGCGAGGAGACGTCGTCGGCTGTCCCGGGAACGCCCGTGCCAGGAGCGGCGTTCGTCTACCTCCTGCGCTACGACACGCCGGAGCCGACGCGCCGCAGCGTGACGACAGATCTGCCCGTGCCGGAGGCGAGCCTGCGGGCGCTGTTGCAGGGACCGACGGCGGCGGAGAGCGAGCTGCAGTACTCGACGGCGCTGCTGCCGAAGACGCGGCTGCTGGGGTACTCCGTCGCCAACCGGACCGCGATCGTTGATGTCTCCCAGTTGCCGGCGGTCGCGGATGGCTCGGAGACGGAGGCGCTGCTTGCGCTGTACCAGCTGGTCTACACCGTGACGGCGAGCGGCGCCATCGACGCGGTGCAGGTGCGCGTCGCCGGGCAGCCGTACGGACTCAACGCGTTGGGTGGCGGATCGAGCGTCCAGGAGCCCCCGCTCACGCGAGCCGACCTCAGCTTCGTGATCGACGCGACGACCCTCGCCGGCAGCGCGGGGTGCGCCATCGCCAAGCCGGACGCCGCGCCGTTCCGCGGCGTGCCGTCGCTCGCGATCACGCGCCCGGTCGAGGCCGAGCGGATCGCCGACTCGATCCAGCTGCGCGGCATCGTCGAGAGCGCCCCTGGGCCCCTTGTGATCCGCATTCTCCAGCGGGACTACGAGGTGGCGAACCGGATCATCGACGAGGAGTGTCAGGGGCGATTCGCGGCGACGATCCCGGTACCGCGCACCCTCGTCGGTCCGGTCACGATCGTGGTGACGTCTCCGGGCACAGCGCGTGTGCCAGCGGTCAGCGCCGAGCGCGGCCTCGTGATCGCGGGCTAGCGCCCTGCCGCCGCGTAGGATGTGGCCATGAGCGGTGAGGGTGAGCGGACGATTGCGCAGAACCGGCGGGCACGCCACGACTACTTCCTCGAGGACAACCTGGAGGCCGGCATCGTGCTGACCGGAAGCGAGATCAAGTCGCTGCGCGCCGGCAGCGCCAGCATCAACGAGGCCTACGCGATGTTCCGTGGCGACGAGGTCTGGCTGGTCGGTGCGACGATCGAGCCCTACGCCCAGGCCGGTATGCGCAACCACGATCGACTGCGCGACCGCAAGCTGCTGCTCCATCGGCGCGAGATCGAGAAGCTGCGCACGCGGGTGGAGCAGAAGGGCTTCACGCTCGTGCCCGTCCGGATCTACCTCAAGCAGGGACGCGCCAAGATCGAGGTGGCACTCGGCCGCGGCAAGAACGTGATCGACAAGCGCGAGACGGCCAAGGCCCGCGAGGCCAAGCGCGATGTCGAGCGCGCGATGAAGGAGCGCAGCTAGCCATGCGCCGTAGCGGGCTGCTGCTCCTGCTCGTCGCCGTGCTCGCCAGTACGGGCCTGCTCGCGGGCTTCGTCGCGCTCGGGGGCACCGACCGATTGCAGGCGGAGGCGACCGCCAGCAGTGATCCCTGTGCGGCGCCCACGCCGTCGTCGACGGGAAGTCCCGAGGAGATCGAGGCATCGGCGATTCTCCTCACGTCCCTCGACGAGGCTGCCTGCACGCTGGGCGTGCCCCGCGAGGAACTCGTGCTCGCCCTGGGACGCGGCGATGGCGTCGCCGGTGCGGCGGGCCAGCTCGGCGTCGCACCCGAGGCGCTGCAGGAGGCCGTGTTCGGCGCGATCATCGCGACGGTGGACGAGGAGGAGGCGGCGGGTCGGCTCACGCCGACGACGGCGCTCGCCGTGCGCACGCTGATCGACGTCGTACCGGCCGACCAGCTGCTGGCCGCAGTGCGCAACGAGAGCGGGGCGTGCCGCGAGCTGCCGTGGAAGCAGGTTGATGGGCTAGAGGCGATCGCTGCCGAGGTGGGCGTGCTGACGGGCCTGCGGGCGGCGTGCGCGCTGGAGGTGGCGCCGATCGAGGCCGTCTCGGCGCTGGCGGATCCAGCGGGACTGGAGGGTCTCGCCGAGCGCTCTGGTCGCTCTCCAGCCGTCGTCGAACAGGCAGTGCGTGAGGCCATGGTCGCGTCGATCGAGCAGGCGGAGCAGGCGGGGGCTCTGTCGGGGACCGAGGGGACGATCCTGGGGGCGGCGGCAAGCGTGGCTCCGGTGGAGCGCATCCTCGCCATCGTCCGAGGCGATGACGATCCGTGCACGCCGTTTCCCTGGTCGCCCACGAGCGCTACCGGCGAGGCGCTTGCGCAGGTCGCGGTAATCGGCATCGTCGCGGCGGCCTGTCAGCTGAACGCGCCGACGTTCGACGTCTTCGCGGCGCTTGCCAACCCCGCCGAGTTGGCGGCCCTCGAGCAGAGCACCGGCGCGAGCCAGGAGGAGATCGACACCGCGATCAAGAACGGGCTTCAGTCGGGACTCACGGCCGGCCAGGATGCCGGTGACGTCTCGGGTCTCGTCGCCTTCGGGCTCAACTTGGCGCTCTCGCAGGCCAACGTGCTGGACCTGCTGGCGAACTTCGTGGGCTAGCGGCTTTGCCTCCGCGCGTGTGCGGCGCGGTCCGTTGTCGATCGGGTGTGGATGGCCCAAAGGGGTCAGACCCTTTTCGGCCATCCCTGACGTTCCCGGCAGTCCGACAGCGTTGCTCATGTCCCCAAAGGGTCTGACCCCTTTGGGACATCCATACCCAGTCACCCGCCTGCCGCACGCCGACGCCGGTACCGCAATCCCCACCCGCACCGTCCTGTGCGACGGTGGAGTGACCACCCGCAGAACAGCCATTGCTCTGCCGACGCGCAGGGTGGCAGTGCGGTTGATGCCGACCGCACAGCATCGGTCAGGTGATCGACAGGGTGCTCACCCCTCGCGGATGCCGATGCGCGCGTGGAGTCGGCGCAGCCACGCCGGTGCCCACCAGTTGACGTCGCCCGCAACGCGCATGAAGGTCGGGACGAGAATGCCCCGTACCAGCGTCGCGTCGATCATGATCGCGAACGCGGCACCGAGGCCGAGCTGCTTGATGCTGGTCACGCCGCTCGACAGGAAGGCGGCGAAGACGATCGCGATCAGCAGCGCGGCGGCGGTGATGATGCGGCCGGTGCGCTGGAGGCCGAACGCGACCGAGTCCTCGGTACCGTGCCCGGCGTCGTGCTCCTCCTTGATGCGCGACAGCAGGAACAGCTCGTAGTCCATGGAGAGGGCGAAGGCGACGACGGCCACCAGGGCGATCGACGTGAGATCGACGGTGCCCGTCACGATGTAGTCGCCGGTCAGCCATTGCAGGTGCCCCTCCTGGAAGATCCACACGAGGACGCCGAGCGTGGCCGAGAGACTGAGCACGTTGAGCAGGAGCGCCTTGATCGGCAGCACCACGCTGCCGGTGTAGAGGAAGATGATCAGCAGCGTCGTCAGGCCGATCCACAGCGCCACGATCCAGGCGTTGCCGACGATGCCCTCGTTCGAATCGCCGTACTCCGCGGCGATGCCGCCGACCAGGACCTCGCCCGCTGGCGCGGGATGGTCGCGCAGTGCCTGCACCAGGGCCACGCCGCGTTCGTCGCGTGGGGGGACGGATCCGATCACTGTGACGCGGGCGATGTCGTCCTTGAAGCGCGCGGCGCTGTCGGGGTTCTGTCCGCGCACGTGTCCCTTGATGACGATCGTGTCGGGTGTCGTGACGCTGGCCACGCCCGGGAGCTCGGAGATGTCGCGCGCGTAGCCCGTCAGCGCGCCGGTGCTCTCCGGCTGGAGGAGCAGCACCTCGTACGGGGCGCCGTCGTAGCCGGGGAAGCGCTCGTCGAGGAAGCGGCTGGCGGTGGCCGCCCGGTCGTCGCGCGGCAGAGCGCGATCGTCGATCTGCCCGACGACCAGCGACAGCGCGGGGTACGAGAGCACGAGCATGATCGCCACGCCGCCGAGCAGGTACAGCCACGGGCGACGCATCGAGGTGCGGGCGATCCGCGCCCACACGCCGTCGTCGCGCGGTGCGAGCTCTCCGCGCAGCAGCTTGCCGCGATTGACGTTCGGCCCCAGCAGCGCGAGCACGGCGGGGATGATCGTGAGCGCGCCGACGACGGCCATGAGGCTCACGGCAACGCCGGCGTAGGCGAAGGACTTGAGGAAGTACTGCGGGAAGATGATCAGCGAGGAGAGCGTGAAGGCCACGGTGAGGCCGGACACGAGAGCGGTCTTGCCTGCCGTGGTCATGGTTGTCACGACGGCATCCTCGGTCGTCGCTCCGCGCTTCAGCTCCTCGCGGAAGCGGTTGATCATCAGCAGTGCGTAGTCGATGCCGAGGCCGAGACCGAGCGCGGTCACGAGGTTGAGCGCGAAGATCGAGACGTCGGCGACCTGAGTGACGAGGAAGAGCAGAGCGAAGCTGGCGAGGATCGCCAAGAGCGCCACGAGAAACGGCAACCCCGCGGCGACGAGTGAGCCGAAGACGAATAGCAGCAGGATGATGGTGATCGGTATCGCGATCATCTCCGCGGTGGCGAGATCGGAGCGGACGCGATCATCGACGGCATTGAAGACCGCGCCGAAGCCGGCGATGTTGAGTTGGAGGCCGTCGTACTTCTCGCCCAGGTTCTCCGTCAGCTGTCGAGCCACGGCCAACTCGTCGGCGCCGGGCGTGCTGTACACGAGGATCTCGCCGGTCTTGTCGTCGTTGCCGCGCAGCGCGGCGGGGCGCCCTGCGGTCCAGTACGAGACCACCTCGTCGACGCCGGCTTGCCGCTGCAGCTCCGCGACGAGTCGCTTGGCGGCCGCGGTGGTCTCGGGGCTGTCGATCGATCCTGCGCCGGTGGCACCGATCACGGCCACTGGCTGACGCGTATCGAAGTCCCGCTCCAGCAGTTGCGCGACCTCGGCGGATTGACTGCTCGGATTGTCGAAGCCCTCGGCTTGCAGCACGGGGAGCACCTGCATGCCGATGCCGCCGGCGAGGAGGACCAGGACGAGGTACCCGACGAGGAACGCCTTGCGGCGGCGTACGACGAGGCGGGCGTAGCGCGCCAGCAGCGTCGGCGAAGTTGGAGCGGCGTCGCGACCCACGAGCAGATCGTGGCACGTTTGCCTGTCGTGTGCGGCCGCTGTCCAGTTTTCCCGACAGCACCGGGGTCGCCGGCGCCGCCGCGAGTCTCGGTGCGCCTGATACGCGCCGTCCTGTACGATGAGAGCGGTCTCCAGGGGGCGTCATGGTTTCGACGTGGTCGTCTACAGGGATCGGTTGCGAGCCGAGGATGTCGGTTGGCCTCGTTAAAGAACCCGGCACATTGAACTGCGAAGTCGGACACCGACATCGCCTTCGCCGCCTGATCTGATCAGGTGACGAGCGTCACCGTCTCCTCGGCCCGTGGGAGTCGCTGACGTACAACAACGGGCTTGTCCCCCGGCGGAGTGACGCGCCGACGGGGGAGACCTCATGCGTCTGGCCCCAGGTACGCCGGCCCGCAGAGCCGACTGGGGTGAGATCGATCCGCGGGCTACGCTCGTAGACGCCGTTTCCGAGCGGTCGCGGACCCGGGTTCGATTCCCGGCGCCTCCACTGCTCCCAGGGCCTGCAAACCGCCTCCCCAACCAGGGAGGCGGTCTCGTTTCGGGGCGAGTTCGGTCAGCTGCGGGCTTGTGGGCATGGACGAATCGGCGCAGGAGGGGGATTGACCGTCGTGGCCTGCTGGCCGTCGGTCTTGGCGGTGTTGTCGCCGCGGGGATGATCGGGACGACAACAGCCGACGCTGCCGCCGGCGGCACGAAGGACGGTCTGCCGGACACCGCGCATTTCCGGGTCCCGGATCGCATGGCGCGGCAGCGCGCCATCCCCGTCGTCCGCGACTCCTCGTGACGTGTCGCGCTCGCGTCGGCTCGTCGTTGGGTGGCGGCGGGTGCCACCACCGTCGAGCTGGCGACGAGTACCGCCGACGTCCATCGCGCTACGCGGGCACTCGTTGCCGATGGCGTCGCCGTTGGGGTCGGCACGATGCGCACGCGCGACGATGTTCGCCGGGCGGCAGCCGCGGGTGTCTCGGTCGTCTTCGCGCCAGGCACCTTCCCGGCGTTGATCGACGAGGCGCTGGCGCAGGGGATCGTCCCGGTGCCGGGCACGATGACGCCCACCGAGGTGTATCAGTCGCTGGCGGCGCCGATGGTCAAGATCCACCCCGCCGAGGTTGCGGGCATCCCGTACATCAAAGCCTTGCTGGCGGTCTATCCGGATTGCGCACGCGCCCGAACGGCGGGTTCACGGCTGATCCTTCGGTGGCACGAGCGTGGCTGGACGCAGGTGCCACGGCGATTGGAATCTCCGCGGGCACGTTTGACGACGAGGCCGCGATCCGCGCGTACCTCGCCGCCGTGCGTGCTTAGTCCTGCAGCCCCTCAACGCCCGGTGCAGCGAACGCGACCGAGTACTCACGGACGTCGTACTCGAAGACGCCGTTGATGATGAAGGGGTCGGCGGCGATCCAGCCTTCGACCTCCGCCCGGCTGGCGGCCTTCGCGACGATGGCGCCACCGGCGCCGCCCTCTTCGAGGGCACCCGCCAGGAAATGTCCGGCGCCCGCGTGCTCCTGCACCCAGGCCACGTGACCATCGCGGTGCGGATCGACCTCATCGAGCGGGGCGGTGTAGCGACCGAGCAGCAGGAACATGCGGAGACCTCCGAAGGGGCGCCGCGATGGCGCCATTGACGTGGCGCGACGGTACCAGAGCAGCCGCGTCATGACGAGGACGTCGCCCGGCACGGCACCGCACTAGGCTGCGGGCATGACCCTGATCGCCTCTGCCCGCTCCGCGCCGGGCCTCCTCAAGCAGGACGTCCTCGTCGACGGCCGTTTCCACGTGATCACCGACGAGCCCGAGCGCCTCGGCGGGACTGATGAGGGCCCGTCGCCGCACGAGCTGCTCGTCGCCGCGCTCGCGGCCTGCACCGCCACCGCGGTCTCGGCCTACGTTCGGACGAAGGAGTGGGACGTCGGCGGAATCCGTGTGGATGTCGAATACGACCAGAAGGCCGAGCCACGGGAGTTCCGCCTCGCAATCAACCTCGAGAAGCCGATCACCGACGAGCAGCGCGCCCGCCTCGACAAGGTCGCGGCGAGCTGCGCGGTCCGTCGTTCGCTGCTGACGGGCTTCGACATCCGTGAGTGCATCGTCGCCGACGGTGTGGGTGACTGCAGTTAGCGAAACCCGCTGAGCGGGCGCCTTCCGGTGGGCGAGGTCAGCGGGTACGCTTCCGCCATGGCCATCTCCCCGTCGCGCACCGAGCCGTCCGCCGCCGACCTGGAGGCGCTGGCATCAATTCAACGGCGCGTGCTCTGGCTGGCGACGCGCATGATCGACTACGCCAACCACGAGCGACCGTCCGATGACGAGCTCAAGGTCGGCGGCCATCAGGCCTCCTCGGCCTCGATGGTGACGGCGATGACAGCGCTGTACTTCCACTGGTTGAAGGCCGGTGATCGCGTAGCGGTCAAGCCCCACGCCTCGCCGGTGCTGCACTCGATCAACTACCTGCTGGGGCGCCTCGACCGCGAGTACCTGACGAGCCTGCGCGCCTTCGGCGGGCTGCAGTCGTACCCGTCGCGCACGAAGGATCCCGACCCGATCGACTTCTCGACGGGCTCCGTCGGGCTCGGCGCCGCCGCGCCGCTCTTCGCCAGCGTCGTGGACCGCTACGTCAATGCGCACTTCGACGCCCAGCCAGGGCGCCGCTTCGTAGCGCTCCTCGGCGATGCCGAGCTCGACGAGGGCAACGTCTGGGAGGCCCTCGCAGACCCCGCCGCCCGCGGGCTCGGGCAGCTCACGTGGATCGTCGACTTCAATCGGCAGAGCCTCGATCGCGTGATCCCCGGCGTGCGGTCCCAGGAGTTCACCCACGTCTTCCGCGACCACGGCTGGCAGGTCGAGATCGTCAAGTACGGCTCCCGACTGCGCGAGGCCTTCGCCCGCGAGGGCGGCGAGGCGCTCGAGCGGCGCATCGACGAGATGCCCAACCCCGAGTATCAGAGCCTGCTGCGCAAGAGCGGAGCCGATATCCGCAGGCTCGTCGTCGAGAAAGCCCCAGCAGGCGACCGCAAGGCGCTGGCCGGCGTGCTCGAGGCCTACGAGGATGCGGAGCTACCGGCGCTGATCGGGGATCTCGGCGGCCACGACCTCGGGGACATGATCGCGGCGCTCGATCGCGCCGACGCGGATCCCACACGGCCGACCGTCATCTTCGCCTTCACCGTCAAGGGCTGGGGGCTTCCGATCGCGGGGCACCCGATGAACCACTCCGCGCTGCTCTCGACACCGCAGGTCGACGAGTTGCGTGGCGAACTCGCCGATTCGACGGACGAATGGGCAGGCTTCCCGCCCGACTCGGCCGAGGGACGGATCTGCTCGGCCTCGGCGGAGCGCCTCAGCGAGCAGCACGTGGCGCCTGCACAGCGCGTCGACCCGTATGCGATTCCCCACGAGTTCGGCCCGGTCACCTCGCGGGCGACGTCGAGCCAGGATGCCTTCGCCCGCGTCCTGCAGGACATCGCCAACGTCGATGAGGTCGCGCGCAGCGTCGTCACCACCAGTCCCGACGTGTCGATCTCGACAGGGCTCGGCGGCTGGATCAACAAGCGCGGTGTGTTCAGCCCCGAGGTCGAGGAGATCTTCGAGATCGAGGACGCTGGTCCGCTCAAGTGGGAGCCGTCGCCGAAGGGCCAGCACATCGAGCTCGGCATCTCGGAGATGAACCTGTTTCTGCTGCTCGGCCAGCTCGGCCTCGGTGCCGAGCTGCATGGCCACCAGCTGCTGCCCATCGGCACCGTGTACGACCCGTTCGTCTGTCGCGGTCTGGATGCGCTGATCTACTCGGTCTACTCGGGCGCGCGCTTCGTGTTCGCCGGCACACCGTCCGGCGTCTCGCTTTCGCGCGAGGGCGGCGCGCACCAGTCGTCGATCACCGCGTCGATCGGCATGGAGCTGCCCGGGCTGACGATGTGGGAGCCCTGCTACGCGCTGGAGACCGAGTGGGTGATGCTCCACGGACTGCGTGACATCGTGCTGCCCGACGGCGAGGCGCACTACCTGCGGCTGTCGACCACACCAGTCGCGCAGGACGCCTTCACCGCGTTGCTGGAGCGCAGCGACCGCGCGGCGCTCCGCGATGACGTGCTGGCCGGCGGCTATCGCCTCGCCGAGGCCGAGGCCGGCGAGCCCGGATCCCGCGTCGTGATCGCCGCCTGCGGCGCGATGATCCCACAGGCATTGGCCGCCCGCGACCTGCTGGCGACGGAGGACGTCGGCGCGTCGATCATCAACGTCACGAGCCCGGATCGCCTGTTCCGCGCCCTCCGCACGCGCACCAACACGCTGCGCAGTGGTCGCCTGAGCGATCCGTCGATCCTCGAGCGCCTCGTGCTGCCGGAGGAGCGTGGCGTGCCGCTCGTCACCGTGCACGACGCCGCACCGCACGCGCTGTCGTTCCTCGGCGCCGCGTTCCGCGCCCCGCTGATTCCGCTCGGCGTCGACCGCTTCGGCCAGTGTGGCTCGCAGCCCGAGGTGTACGAGTGGCTCGACCTCAGTGCCGAGGCGATCGCCGAGGCGGCCATCGCCGGCCTCTGGGGCCCTGACGCGTGAGCGAGGTTCCCGACCACGTCGCGAGTAACCGTCGCCAATGGGACGTCTGGGCGGCGGACTACGTCGCCGAGGGGGAGCGTGAATGGACGCAAGATCCCAATTGGGGAACCTTTGGTAACCCTGAGACTGAGGTTGGCGTACTGCCGGCTACGGTTGATGGTCTCGACACCATCGAGCTCGGGTGCGGCACGGGCTATGTCTCTGCCTGGCTGGCGCGGCGCGGTGCCCGCCCGGTTGGCATCGACAACTCTGAGGCGCAGCTCGCAACCGCACGTCGCCTCCAAGCCGAGCACGACCTCTCGTTCCCACTGCATCACGGGAATGCCGAGCAAACTCCATTCCCCGACGACAGCTTCGACCTCGCAATCTCCGAGTACGGCGCCAGCATCTGGTGCGACCCGTACGCGTGGATCCCTGAAGCAGCCCGCATCCTGCGTCCCGGCGGCGAGCTGATCTTCCTGGTCAACTCCGTGCTCTCCGTCCTCTGTCTCGGTGATCTCGAGACGGATGTCGCGGGCGATCGCCTGCTGCGCCCGCAGCGGGGCATGCACCGGTTCGACTGGCCTGACGATGACTCCGTCGAGTTTCATCTCTCACATGGCGACCAGTTGCGCCTGTTGCGCTCGTGCGGCTTCGAGGTCGAGGACATTATCGAGCTCTATGTGCAACCCGACGCGACGACCCGCTACACGCACGTGACAGCCGAGTGGGCGTCGCAGTGGCCGGTGGAGGAGGTCTGGCGCGCGCGACTGCGCGCCTGATTTAGCTGAGCCGGCGGACGAAGACCATCGAGACGACGGCGATGGCCGCGAGCATCAGTAGCGAGAGCTCTGCGCCGGCCGACCCGTGTACGAGCCCCGCGCTAATCGCGCCGAGGGCGGCAGCGGGGCCCCAGAACAGGTTCATCAGGAACGTGCCGTGGGCGGGATCTCCGCCAAGTTCCGTAACGCCGTCGCCAACGAGCGCGAGTCCTGGCCCAGCAACGGCCAGCATGAATGCGCCGGCAATCGCGATTAGCGCAACGGTCGAGAGTTCGAACGATGCAGCGACGATCAGGAACACGGCGATGGCGGCGACCACCAACGCGAGCATGATCGGCTTACGACGGCCGAGGCGGTCGCTTGCCTTGCCAATGCGCGGCGAGACGAAGACGTTGATCACGGCGATGCCGCTGAACGCGATCGCGATGATCGACGATCCTGCGCCCATCTCGTCGAGGCGATAGGTGCCCGAGAGCGTCAGCACGCCAAGCGCGAAGCCAGGCACCGAGGTTATCCAGAGGCCGGTTTGCACCTTTCTGGACGTCAGGTAGTGCCGCATCACGCGCATCGGGGCGTGCTCGGTGTTTGGGGTGGTGGGCAGACGCGAGAGCAGGCCGGCGACGATCGCCTGACCGGCGGCGACGCCGGCGAAGACAGGACCGCGCCCGATCTCGACGGCCATTGTGCCGACGAGCGGGCCGACGGCTGAGCCGGCGGCCGAACCGCTGTAGACGGTGCCGATCGCCATGCCGCGCTGATCGCTGCCGGCGATCGCACCCGCCGCGGCGAGCAGGCCGGTGTAGGCGATCACACTGCCGACGCCGACGAGGATGCGCGCGACCATCAAGACTGGGAACGTGTCGCCCGTGGCGAAGCCGAGCGTGGCGATGGCGACGAGCGCGACGCCGGTGACGGACGTGGCGCGCGGCCCGAAACGCGCGGCGAATCGGTAGCCCGGATAGGCACCGAACCAGTAGCCGATGGCGTATCCGGCGACGAGCAGCCCGGCCTGCTCCTGCTTGAAGCCCAGCTCGTCGTCGAGCGTGGTGAGCATCGGTGCCAGTGCTGTGTAGAACAGCGCCTCGGACATCGCGCCGAGCGCGCAAATCAGGATGGCCAGCCGCAGGTTCACAATCCGCATAGCGTCAGCATCGTACTGGCCGCGCTACGGTGGATCCATGAGCAGTATCCCGGCCCAGTTCCCCCGCGAGACCGATCAGGCTGGCCGATTCGTGCGCCAGCAGA